>QJWJ01000304.1 GCA_003235365.1 Deltaproteobacteria bacterium | reverse complement strand
TCATCAAGGACTGCATCACGTTTGATGATGGTCGATGCCGCATCACTGAAACTGGCAGAGCAGCTCTAGGGTCTGAAGCTTGGGAGGAGGATTGACCATGCAACTCACACCCGGCACCCGCATCGAATTCACGCGCGACGGCCGCACAATCCGCGGCACCATCACGAGCATCGGCTTCCGCCAGATCGAAGCGCAGCCAGACGGCGAGAGCGCTTGGGTCTACGTGCAGCCAGGGCGCTTCACCGTGCTCAACGAGGCAGACGAGCTGTACCGAACGCGCTTGCTTCAGAGAGCGCGAGCAGCGCTGGAGTTCGTCACCAATCAAGGCATTGAAGAGTTTCTGGACAAGTGTGGAGTGGCGCTGCCGAAAAAGGAGTGAGACGATGGAACAGTCTGATGAGCTATTTGAAGCGCGGCGAGAGAATGCGCGACTACGCCAAGCGATCTCTGCGCTTGAGTCCGAGCTATTGCTAGAACGTCTTGAACACAGCCGCACCAAAGCGGAGCTGCAAGAGGCGCGAGACGAAGCGCAGAACGATGCTTGGGAGCGCGCTGAAGCAAGGGACATGGCTCAAGATGACTGACGGAACCAGCAAAACCGCAGCGAAACCCCACCCGATTCAACCACTGGAAAAAGTCGACGGCGTGCTCCGCTTCAAGAGCAACGCGATCGTCGAATTATTGACCAGCATGTGCGACATGGACAAGCTCGCGCTAGAGCATGACTTCTCGCTGGATGACTGGACGCAACTTGCTCAACTGGTCGGATATTCTGTGTCTGGAGCAGCTGGCATGAACTTCGTCGACAAGGACACGATCCGAGCAGCGGTGGAGATGCACAAGCGAGGCGCAACGGAAGCGGACGCGCGTATTTTCTCGCTGAAGGAAAGCTTGAAAGAAGCGCGCAGCGTTGCGAAACGAGCCCGCGAACTGCTGGAGGAAATCGGCGATGACTGACAACACCTACGGCGCGCGACTCCGCAAACAGCGCCAGCTTGCCGGCGTGACGAAAGAAGAACTTGCGCCGATTCTGAAGTGCGGCCCAGCTCGTGTTGCCCAGATTGAGCGCGGTGAGATAGGCGCGTTCAATTCAGCGTGGACCAAACTCGTCGCCGACTACCTCGGCTGCGATGTACGCGACATCTTGCCAGAGCCTGAGCCGCCGAGGCCGCGGTTTTGCGGGTACTGCGGGGCGGAGTTTAAGCCATGAACCGCCGCCACCTCTGGTTTATTGGGCAAACATACCGTGAGCACCAGCGCGAGATTCGCAGAAAACTTGTGCTACTAGCAGGAGCCACATGGGCAGGCGATTGGATTGCTTTCATCTTTGATGCATGTCCAGACCCGGCGGTACTGAAGCGTGCTCGTGAAGAAACGGTTCGCTCAGCCGTGCTCTACAACGTCCGCATCCCGCGCTCGCTGCGCAGGTTCGTGCCGAAGGATGAGACATGATCTACCGCCTCAAATTCGTCGACGTTCTGGACGACGGTGCCCACGAGCAGACGGCCGACATTCAGCCCGAAAACCTCACCTTCGCGCTGCTGTACCTGGTGACGCACAACTTCCAGCCGACGCGAATCGCCAGCGCGTTTTCTTGGGAATGCGATTCCGATCTGGACTGGGAGTGGGCTGGAGATCAGTCGTGATCCCCGAGCGCAAACACCTGACCACGGCGATCCGAATCGGCGCGGTCGTCCTGTTTCCGGCAACGCTGCTGGCCTGCCTGATCGCCTTCACCGCGTGGCTGCTGTGCGTCGCTCCGGCGTGGCTGGCGTACGGCATTCGTGTGGGGCGCCGACGGGTTGAGGACTTGGCGAACGCGGTCGATGGTGGCGACGATGACGGTGACGGTACAGAAGACGTCGAAAAACAGGCCGAGGTTGCGCCTCACATCAAGTGCGAACTGGTCGTGCACACGAGAGACATTGGTGGTCTAGCTGTCGGTGAAAAACCGAGATACGGAAGCGGAACCAGGCTGTACGATTTGAGCGATCAGATCGGTTTCTTTTCTGAGCAGATGCGTGTGGTTGGTTGGGAGCAAGCCAAGTTGGTGATGCGTCTTGAAAGGATCGACGACAAGTGATCTGTCAAGCCCTCGCCATCCTCCGCGCCCAACGCCGGCGCAAAGAAGCGGCCTGGCGGAAGCGTGCGATTCGCAGGGCAGCCCGGCGCGGCAAGGTCGTTGGAGTTCCGCGGTGGGCGCTGCTGCCGTGGTAGAACAGATATTGCGAGGTGCATAGTGAAACAGTGGAGAGTCAGGTTTGCGCTTTACGGTCTCGGTTTCCTAGCGTTTGGCGCTGGCATCATCTGGTCTATATCGTGTCTTGAGAGGCCTGTTTCAAGATGGTTCATGATCCCTGCTTCGCTGGTTGTGCCATCGTTCATGATAGGCGTCGTCTTGCTCACGCATGCTGCAACATCGAGAGACAGGTGGCCGTTTTGCTGAATGAAACAATCGGCACGATCTGCGATTGGTGCTCAAAAACGATGCGACTGCACGGGCCTGCCGCGCCGGGCTGGCCAATGCCTGCTGACGTGTGGGTGTGCGAGTGCGGCCACGAGATCGAAAAACCGCGCAAGCAAGCGCTTTCACAACGAGCCTCCGTGGACCTTGAAGCTGGCCTTCGCAGTGGTCGCGAGGAAGAACCGGTTTCACTCGGATCGTTCGCGCAGTACGCCGACGATGACTGACCCACCACTCTTCGTCTGCGTCGACCCCTACGTCGGCATCATCCACGCGGCAGGACGCTCCAGCGGCTGCCTGGCGACGCTTCGGGCCAAGGGGGTAGCGTGGGGCTCGGTCGTGGTGCATCCGGCCTCACGCGAGCTCGTGGCGGCCTGGGCGGCGCACGGCGAGTCGGTCAGGTGGGAGATGCGGGCGGGGCGGGCTGAACTGAGGGGGTGAGGTTCAACATGCTCCAAACTCCCCTCGTGGACCGAGATACAGAACAGGTTTCCCGCGCCGCACGAGTTCACACTCAGCCACAGATCGCGCCCGAATCGTCTTGCTCTGCACCGTCGACAGTGTGTCGAAGTAGCTCGCGGTGTCGGCGATTGCCGCATGCGTGCACAAGCGCAGGTACGCGGCGAACAGCGAGTCCGTGTCCATCGCGGCGGCTTGCTTGGCGGTGAGCCTGTAGAGCGGGTGTCGCATCACCGATCCTCAGCCGCGTCGATCAATCGGTTCAGGATGTCGCGGGCTTCCTCAAGTGCACCAGCCGCGTTGTCCCTGTCGGAATCCCAGTCGTCAGACGCGCCGCCAATCAGCGACATTGCGTCTTCAAGCTCGCTGCGAACCTTGTCAGTGTCCATCCCGGCCATTGTGCCAGACGCGGCGAGAAAAATCGACAGGGCGTGAGGGGGATTTGGCGAGGCGTCGACATAGGAGCGGAGGCGGGTAAAACCAAACCCAGGACGCAAGTCGCCATTGAGGCCCCTTCGTCTAACGCTCCGTGTTCGCCACATCGCTCTGCACCGGCAGCTGGTTATTCCCGTCCGAAGGACTGATTGCTTATCTCTGACTCGGCGAATAAGGCGGGGCTGTGCCCTGCCGTTGAGCGAGTCGACAAGCGCGCAACCGAGCCCCATCCGAAGCCAGGAGCCACCTCGCGCGCGTCAGCCGTCGTGGCCTCTCAGCTGCTGGATGGCGATTCCATCTCTGCGTGCGCCCGAGGGCGATTGTAGAGTCGAAGCGAGTGAACGCGTCAACAAGATTCGCTTTTGATTATGGGCCTATTGGCCTTCGATGGGAAAAGGCGTTGAGTCAGAAGCCTGCTGATAGCCTCAGACTATCAGAGCGAAACCACACGGTATTCCGCGTGATAGCCTCAGCCTATCAGTGAGCGTTGGTCGCATAGCAAAAAGCTATCAGGCGATGGAGTGCAGGCGTGGTAGAGTGTCCGGGATGCCGATTGAACTGAGCCTCGTCCCAGAACTTGACCACGACGAGGCGCGGACGATCCTGTACTATGGAAAGGACACCGAACAGGATACCGCTGCCGGGTTCGTGAGAGCCACTGAAACACTGCGGATCCAGCTCGGCGATCGCTACCTGACCATCCAGGAAGTCCGAGAGCTAGAAGGAGCGCTTCAGCTGGCTCGCCGCGCCGCATTGGCGTACGAAGAGCATGTTTCTGGGAGTCGCGAGTACCGTCTACACCGCGAAGGTGGCCAGATCATCTGCGAGCACATGGGCAAGACTGGCCCGCTGCGCCTCAGCGTGAAGCGTCGCCGAGAGCGCCGGTGCTACGAGTGCGGGCATGGATCAAAGCGCATGTGGGTCCCGGTCGACGTCCACGGCCCTTGGAAGCGTCACGAGAACGTCTGCGCGGAACTGTGCGAGCCATGCGTGGAAAAGCTCCTGCAGGTGGAGCGCAGGCGGCAAACTGGGCTCAAGGCGGTTTGACGATGAAACTCACCCTCGCGAAACACGAACTCCCAGTCCTCCGAGCGTGCGAAATCGCCCACGGTCACTACACCGGGTCTGGCGACAGACTCAGCAAGGAAGAGGTGCGCGACCTGCTCGTCTGGCTTCAGCAGCGCATCAGAGAAGAGTGGGACGCGAGTCCACCACGCTCGGCCGCTTACGACGCAGCGGTGAGGGCGCTTGCCGGGCAAACCATCATGGATCTCGTCGACTCGCTGTCGCCTTCTGACCATGCGTAGAGTGGCCGGGATGGTAGACCTCTTCGCTTGCGTCAGCATCACGGAGCGCACGGCGTTCGCCGCTGGATCGCCACTTGAATGCCTCATCACGCTGAGGAGTAAAGGCATCGCGTGGGAGCACACGACGACACTACTCGCGACCGATCGGTTCGTGGACAGGTGGCGAGCGACGGGAGAACTGACGCCGATGACCATTCTGGATAACGGCATGGTCGATTTGACGACCGATTAGGCTCCAGCCAGGTCACCGCGCAGCCAGATTCGGTCGCGTGGCCAGTCGCGAATGTCGATTTGTCGAATAGGCACTAGCATGTTACATGTAACAGGCTAGGTATAAGTGGTCGGCAGGGAGCTGACGGAACTGGAGCACTAACATGGGAAACACAGAAAAGTACGCAGTCGCAACGTCGGACAACAAGGTTTGCGAGGGTCGTTTCGACACGATTCTCCAAGCCGAGCAAGAGATCGCTCGTCGCCTGGAGAATGAGGCGCCATTCGCTCACTTCTTCGCAACCGGTCCCGGCTACCGAGTCATCACTGCCGATGAGGCAGATGCACTTACGACTCGGTTAGTTCTTGGAAGCTACGGCTTTAGCGTGGAGAACAGCTGAGTATAAGCACCCAGCCCCAGAGCTTCCGGCCTGGGGCTTGCGGCGTTTGAAGCGCTTGCGCCCCGCCTCCCAATCCGGCAAACTGTCGCAACGGAGCGGTAGACCATAGCGCTCACGCGATGCCTAGATCGCCGAAGACTAGGACCACGGAGACAATCACATGAAAACAATCACGAAGGATACGCCTGTGGGAACACGGGTGTTGGTTGTTGACTGGGAACGAAACATCTTGCGAACGGTCACGACATCCGAGGTGTGGAGGAGCAGCCCACACCACAAGTGGTTCGTATCACTCGCCGCGTTTGCTAAAGATTTGACAGCTGAGTGCGTCTACCTGGACGAACCAGAACCCGGCACTTGGGACTGGGCCTGCCGCGCCGCGCTCGCCGGCAACACCGTGCGGTCCAAGTCGGCCGAAGCGGAGTTTTGGTACTGCGAAGACACGGACGCATTCGTGAAGCGCGGGCCTGGCGAGCGGTACAAGCTGGAGATCGCGAACCCGAGCAAAGCGCACGTGCTCGCGACGGATTGGGAGGTTGCCGAATGATCGAGATCTACTTTACCGTGTGGGCATTGCTTGCCGCCATCGCCAACGGATACTGGGCAGCCCTTGACCACCGCGGCCACGGGTTGGTGATCGCGATCCTGATTGGGGTGGCATTCACTGTCGCACCGATGTTCTGGCCGCTGGCAATCCTGCCTTGCGTATGCTTTTCAGTCGTCTGGCTCATAAGGAGAAAGACTAGCCACTTGCGCCCCGCCTCGCCGCCTGCTACACCCGCGGAACAATCACACAATCACCGCGCTTAGGGCGGACCGGGTTCGTGATTGTCTCGGTCCTGCCCGCTTTTGGAGCATGCAATGGATTACACGCGACACTTTGCTCGTGGCGCAACGCCGCAGACTGAGCCGGCTCTGCGCGATCAGGCGCAAAACAGCGCTGGTGGCTACACTTTCAAGATTGACCGTTGGGGCAGGCTGGCGCGCTTCCTGATCTTGGGCGCCGACGGCGGAACCTACTACGCCAGCGAACGCAAACTCACGCGAGAGAACGCGCTCATCATCGACGAATGCTTGGCAGAAGATCCGGCGCGCACGGTCGAAACGATTGCTGATGTAAGCCATTCTGGGCGCGCTCCGAAGAACGACCCAGCCATCTTCGCGCTGTCGTTGGCGGCGAGCTCGAAGGAACCAGGCGCTAGCGCTGCTGCGTTTGATGCCCTGAGCCGCGTATGCCGAACCGGCACGCACCTCCTCCAGTTCGTCGCGATGACGAGCCAGCACCGCGGCTGGGGGCGAGCGATGCGCAATGCGATCGCTGGCTGGTACGCCGGACACACTCAGCGTACGCTGATGTATCAACTCGCTAAGTATCGCAACCGTGGCGGCTGGACACACCGTGATGTTCTGCGCAAGTGCCACTGGGCTCCGTCAGATGCGGAGTTGCAGGCTGTCGTGCGTTGGGCTATTGGCGCGCCAGGAGGATCGCGCACGGTAAAACGTGGCGACGCGTTGACTGAATACGCGGCGGTCGGGCTGCCTGACTACTTGCAGGCCTTCGACGAGCTTCAAAAGACCGACAGCTCCGCGCGAGTCGTGCAGCTGATTGGCTCGCATCGGTTCACTCACGAGATGATCCCGAGCCAATTTCTCAACGACGGAGGAGTCTGGGAGGCGTTGCTGGTCGACATGCCGATCGGTGCACTCGTGCGCAACCTTGGAAAGCTAACGAGCATTGGGTTGGCTGGTCCTATGTCCAGCGGCGCGAAACGAATCGTCGAAAA
>QJWJ01000215.1 GCA_003235365.1 Deltaproteobacteria bacterium | reverse complement strand
CGACTACGTCATGGGCTTCGCCCGGTGCATCCGGACACGCCCGTCCCGGACGGTCTTGTCCGCTCAGTTGCGCCCGATACGAGCATGAAGCACCAATCACCATGCAGGCCTCACATTGTGGCGTTCATCTCATAGGGCTACCACTCGCCTGCTGCGGGCTGGCGTGCTCTGGCGTCGATGTCGATTCGGCAACAGTCGAGGCAAACGGTGCCGAAGTCCGCGACGGGGTCGTCTACGATGCCGAAGGCAACCCACTGGGCTCGGTCGACGAGCTGTTCGGCGCCGTTGACCCCCGCTGTGCTCGAACGACCTGCGTTTGGCAGAATAGCGGGGTGGGGTGCCGCAACTGACACTCGAACACGAACATGCTCTGGAGTTCCTTCGCGGAAGAGTCGCCAACCAGGTGTCGTGTGACGTCGAAGCCGGCCAAACACAGCTGGCGCTCGACGATCGAGGGGCTGAACTTGTGCTCCGCGTCCGAGCCGGTGATCAGATCGTCGTGTGTGCTCTGTAGCTCGCTGACGGCGATGTCGAAGTAGCCCCGTTCGACGGCCTTGTCGACGACGAATCGGTACCAGTTCCAGAGCGCACGCTTGCGCAGGACTTCAATCTCCTTGGCCTCGGTGGGCACTTCGCCTCGTTCGAGGAACGCCGCGACTTCAGCGTGAGTCGTCAGTACGTAGCCGCCAGCGACGTGGACCAGCTCCGCTCCCGCAATGCGCAAAGCGTGGTCTCCCCAACAGTATTCTGGACACAGCTCGTCCGCGAGGACGTAGCTGCTGCCGGGATTCATTACTCGTGTGAGTTGAGAAAGGTAGTCGTGAGCGAGATGGTGATGCCGAGCGACGGACAGCACGATGTCGACTTTACCCGGAAGCTCATCGAGATCTCCTCGATGGTACGCGACGTCGTCGCGCCGCAGACGTTGCCGCGACATGTCGACCATGTCCGAGTTGGGTTCCCAGACGGTCAGCTGCGCATGTGGCAATCGTCGCAGCAGTTGCAGCGAGACGAACCCAGCATGGGAACCCAGCTCGAGTATGCGTGGGTTGCGACCGAGTCGACCAACGAGGGCGCCGACGCGCTCCAGCGCTGCGTCGATCGTTTCTCGGATGTACACGTGGCCCTCTACGGCGCGCTGGTAGTAGTTGGAAACCTGCTCATACGATAGGGCCATGGCTGTTCCTTCGTCTAGGTGCGTGCTTGGCTGGCCAAGTACACCGCGACGCGCGGCTCGCCGTCGACTCGACGCAACGTCACGTGTGATTGAACCCCTCTGCATTCGCTCAGGGCGCGCGGGCAAAATGCGGACAGTGCGTGCTGGTAAAGGGCCGGGTCGATGTCGAACTCCTTCAGGCACAGCTGGATCCGTTGAGAGGCTTCCAGATCATCTCGAACGTAGCTGCCAATCGGAAACTCCAGAGTCCAGGACGCGGGCTGCGGGCTTTGCGGATCGACAAAAGCGAGCTCGACGATCGGAGGGCGCAGAGAAAAGCGTGTGTCGTCGTACAGGCAGCGATAGAAGCGCTCCGCATCGCCACGTTGGTAGTCCCGAGCCAGTTCGATTCGTCGGTCGAGGTCGGATACTGTTGCCTGATGATGACGAACGTACACCTTCACACGTGCGTGGGGCGGAGGGAGCAGATCGAAGGAGATGAGTGAGAGTTCGTCGCGGCGAGGTTGTCCGTCGAGCAACGTCTCGGCAACGGCGCCCCACGCTGCGCCGAACCCGAGCCGTGTGAGTACGTCAGTCGTGACAGGCACGGCGGCTGTTTCGCCTGAAACCTGCGGGTTCACGTAGCATTTGAACAGGAGTGGCCGTCCCTCAGCCCAAGACGCGCCGAGCCAAAGTGCGAAGGCTCCCCAGGGCTGGGCTGGAAAGACGATGTCCTTGACCTGCATCAACCGCTCGAGATGGAGGTCGTGACTCGTCGCAAGGTGTCGTAGTACTTGATGCGCTTGCCGTGCGTTCGTGATTGTCGAGGGGGGATCTCCGAGGGGCTCGGCATACACTTGGATTTCCGGATGCCGTTTCGTGCTGAACGTTACGCAGAACTCCAGGGGCGCTCCGTCGTCGGCGATGCCCGATCGGTAATCAGTGGTGGTCAACGACCGCCGGCGAGCCCACGGAGTCATTGCGTCGAATGCGCGAAGCAGCGGGAAGTGTTCGCCCTGGGGGGCGATCGTGCCGAGCAAAGCCTCGAGACGAGCACGGCCGATGCTCCACAACGTAGGTGCCGATTGGCGTCGTTCGACGGCGTTGCCGAATCGCGTTCCCTCTTCCACACCATCCCCCTTGGACCCCCTGGATGATCGCCGGTCGCCACAATGCCGTCAACTCGTGAGGCGTGCTGTCAACCGGCCATGTCTGGGCGCCGGGTCGGTCTCAAACTCGGATTACCTACAGTGAAGAGGCTACTGGCTCGCACGGTCGCTGGGCGTGGCTTCGACAGGATCATGTCGAAACAGGAACGGATTGCCTTTCGGTGTGGGCTGCTTGCCGACAGCGTCGCCGTGTTCAGCCAGAACGCCGGGTTGCGGACTGACCGGCGAATCTCAATGCTGGACGCGTTTCCGTGTTCGCCTGACGACCTCTGGCGATGAGCGCGACATCCGGCGTGCCTGGAGTCAGCACGTCGCAGAGTACATCGCCAAAGACGAGATGGCGCCGATGTATGGGGCGCCCATAGACCTGTCGCGCAGATACCTGGACGTCGTAGCGCTCGCGGATTGAGCGGTGACGCCAAGATGGTGGCCGACGTTCCGTCCTGATTGCCGATCCACGCTCCGGTGTATCGAGGGACTCTTCGTGCCCAGGTCGGCAGATTGTGTTTCGGAAGCAACCGTTTGCTCGGAGAGCGTGGCGCAGGCGCGAGATGGAATCCTGTCGTGTACCGAACTAGATGCTGATTGTGAACTCCCCGGGCGCTTGCACTGCTACTGTGAGGGCGTTGGCATACAGGGCTCGGGGTGCGGGCGACCACCGCACCCGGACAGTTCCTCTGGACGACACCAGCGTTCCGAGCTCATCCGATTTGTCGCTGAGCTACCAGCTCGGCGTGAGCCTCCTTCATTACGGAGAGCGCGGAGCGCAAGAATAGTCCACAGATGAACGCGCCAGCGGCGATGTCGGGCCACGGTGAACCGGTCACCGAAACCGCGGCAGCAGCACACAGCACCAGACCATTGGCCGCCAGGTCGTTTCGCGAGCAAAGCCAAACAGAACGCATGTTCACGTCGTGGGCGCGGTGTCGCCACAATACGCCAAAGCACAGCCCGTTGGCCACGAGCGCCAAGGCGCCGATCGCCCCCATCGTGCCGACCGTCGGCAGTGCTGGGTGTGCGATCTTGTACACGACTTGGGCTAGCACGAACGCGCCCGAGAGAGCCATCACGGCGGCTTTGACGAGCGCAGCCCGAGCCTTCCAGATCACGCCGCGAGAGACCACGTAGAGGCTCAGACCGTACACCAATGCGTCGGTCAACATGTCGAGCGAATCGGCCAGGAGCGCTAGCGACCCCGACAGCAGGCCAAAGGCCAGCTCGATGGCGAACATCGCAGCGTTCACCAGTAGCACGATGCGCAGCGTGTGTCGTTGACGCTGCTGAATGCGACCCAGGTCGTCGCATTTGTCGTTGCAGCAAGAACCCATGGTAGACAGCGAGCCTATCGTCGCAAGCGAGTAGTTGCCAGCGTAACCTGTGATTTGATGGAGTCCGTGTCTCTACGCGAAAGGCGTCGTCGCGTCGCGAGAGATCACCCGCGTCGTGCATAGCTGTGGACTCGATTGGGCGCCAACTGTGCATGTTCTGCCTTCCGCCAGCAGCGGAGGAGACACGGAGCGTGTCGTTCCGAGTGCAACAGCTCATAGCTCGCTGGTACGTGCCCTCCGAAACCTCCGTACTCGATGAACAGCGTGCGGGCCGGTGCCCCACCGAGGAAGGTTGTCAGTTGTTGGACTTCGGTCGCATACCGCGATTCGTTCAGGCAAACGGAGTTGTCCAGTTGCCGCTCGGTCCGCTCGAGATTCTCCCGGAACGGATTGAAGACGTAGTAGGCCTCCGCTTCGGGCAACGGATCTCGCCCGAAAGTACCCTCGAGGAACCTCACTCTGTGGTGAACGTCGAATCGCAGTGCCAATTCCCGTGCAGTCTCGACGAGGTGCGGTCGATGTTCGACACCTGTAAACTCACAGTCACAAGTCAGGGCCGCTGCGACGCAGAACTTCCCCGCGCCTGACCCGATATCGACTACCGACCGAGTGTTGTGGCGGTGCAGCCATTGGGAAACACGGGTTGCCACGTCGAGCGGCGTCCAGTACGTGCCGGAGACGACCCTCGAATCCCGTCGCAACCAGCGATCGAAGAGCCGGTCGCTCACACGGCCGCCTTGTTGGAGCCATTGCGCCAGGCGACGCGGACTCGCTCGGACGCCCTCAGTGGGCGTCCAGGCGTCCGAGTACCACGGGTCGTCGGTGGTCACGCTGCGACCCCCGCAAATCGCTGAGTCCACCGCCAGTCCTGGTATCGCACTTCGTACATCTTCTGCCCTAACTTTGCAGAATGTGTAATCTAACGTCAATTGGAGCAAAATGACGTAATCAGACGGAATGTGCGACAGAATGAGGTGTGGCCCATCGACCGTTCCTGCGGTGGCGAGGATGGATCGCCCGGATCGCTCGTGGCGAGAGGATCAACACGCGAGCACGTTCGGCGCGGACTCGATCCTCGGTCCGGGCAGAGACGCGGACGTCACCCTCACACCCGGTTCTTCGGGCCCTCAGCAAACGGGGGCCTGAGAAACTGCCCGACAATCGTGCTCGCCCGTTAGGATCGTTCCAGTCCCAGCTTCAACGCCCGCTCGTGAGCAGTTGGCAGCGGGTCCACCTTGACGTTGACCACCGGCAGCGATGGGGCTCGTTCCGCGTTGATCTCCAGCCACTGCGCCTCGTCTTCGGGTACCGAGCCCTCGTCGAAAATGGCTTCCACGGGGCATTCGGGGACGCACGCGCCGCAGTCGATGCATTCGGCGGGATCGATGTAGAGCATCTCCGCGTCACCGTGGAAACAATCGACGGGACATACCGCGACGCAGTCCGTGTAACGACAGCGGTGACAGTTCGACGTGACAACGAAGGTCATGAGCCTTCCCCTTGTAGCTCGCTTGTTGACTCGATGCGACGCAACAGCGTCGAGGTGGGCGGTGCCTGGGTCCAAGAGGCCGTGATCGTCGGCCGCGGCTTGCCGTCGTGGATGTCCAACAGCGGTGCCGATTCGTAGCTTTCTGCGAGTTGGTCGTTCACGGAGCGGGCGAAGTCCGTGACGTCGAACGGCTGGAGACTCGGCGTTCTCCCGTCGGGGTAATCGACAGCTGATGGAGTAGTCGATGGACCAGATCACGTCGGTGGCCAAAAACCCCGCCGGAGGCTGGGCCTAGCGAGCGAACTGCGCGATTCACGGAATCCCCTCTGCTAAGGTTGGCCCATGCGAGTCGGGACCCATCTTCGTCCGCTTTCGTGCTTGCTCACGGTATTGGGTCTGCTGGGGGCGACGTCTTGCGCCCGAGCCCGAACCCCTGCAGAAGACGACCGGCGGCAACTGCATGGCACTTCCCAGGCCGAGTCGGAACGGATGGTGGCCATTACCGTCGATGACCTCCCCTGGTTTGGACGGCTCGCACCGGGAGACACTCCGCCTGAAGCGAACCGCAGGCTGCTGGACGCATTCTCGCAGCGCGGGATTCAGGCGTCCGGCTTCGTCGTGTGCAACGACGCAGACTCCCAGCGGGATCTGCTCGACGCGTGGCTCGCGCGTGGGATGGACCTCGGAAACCACACGAGCCATCACCTCGACCTGCACTCCGCCAGCTTGTCTGCGTGGATCGACGACGTCGAAACTTGCCACCATTATTTGGCGAGGTTGATGGGGCATCCGCCTCGGTACTTTCGCTACCCGATGCTTCACCAGGGGGACTACCACGACAAGCGGTCCGCCGCCGCAGTAGCTTTGCAGCGCCTCGACTACACCGTTGCGCACGTCACCGTCGACAACTCGGAGTGGTTGCTCGCTGATGCGTACGGCCGCGCCGTCGAGAAGGCCGACGTTCAAACGAGTGAACGCATCGCTCGAGCGTACGTGTCACATCTCTTGGCCGGCATCGATCACTTCGACGCGGTTGGTCGTGCTCAGCTCGGCAGATTGCCCCCCCACGTTCTGCTGATCCACGCAAATGCGCTGGCGGCCGATCACATCGGGGAAGTGCTGGACGAAGTGCGTGCTCGCGGGTTTCGATTCGTCCCGCTTGCCGAGGTCCTGGCGGATCCAATGTTCGGACTTGCGGACACGTACGAGGGAGCAAAGGGGCTGAGTTGGCTGTACCGAATCTCGCCGGACGCGTTTTCACGCTGGGGTGCGTGGGACGAATCCGAAGCGAATCGCATTCGCGCGACGTTTCTGGGTGGGCAGGAATAGACTGAGAGGGGTGCTCGGTAACTCGCCGGTTCCGATGCGAGCGGTCCTTCCGCGGGGTCTGGGGCTTCCCGGCGCGTCGACGGCCAGCCTTGGGGAGGCCAGAATGTGGAGTGGGTGGCTGAAAGTCGAACCGTGGTCGCGCCAGCGCGCTTCGTCGAAGGGTGGCTCGGCGGCTGGGCCTTGGCCTTGTCGACGTCACCGCGTTTGGAGAGCGCCGCGCAGGCACTCCAGGACGGTCTCACACGAGCCGGCGTGGACGCCGGCTGGTTTCTCGCTCTGATTGCGCGAGTCGACCGGTTCACGGTCGAGTATACGGGCCTGTCGCATTCTTTTCCCGACCCGCTGCTCATGTTGGACGACGTTGGCGTCACCTACGAAAGCGCGGCGCCAGCTTCCGAAGGCAGATCCATTCGACATTTGTTGCGTCCGCCCTGGAAGCTGGTGATTGCCAGCGACGGACTGCTGGAACGCTTGGGCGGGGGTAGCGAGTCTCGAGGGCGTGCGTCGCTACTACGCTGGCACAGCGGCACGACTCGCGACGAGCCGCTCGACGCTCGGCTCGATGTCGACACCAACCAGGTTGATGATGAAACGATCATGGTCGTCGAGTGGGATGATTGGGACTTGGAGCTCGCTTTCAATCCATCTGCAAAAGGGGAGCGCGCACGAGTCGACGCTCAGGTGCGGCGTTGGCTAGACGTTCGCCTCGAAGCTCGCGCGGCGGACACGTACGACAATGCGATCGTCGAGGCGTTGGATAACTCAGAAACGCACGGCTATGCCAGCGGTCCTGGCCGACTAGTGCTTCGGTTACGTGACGAGGGCGGGCGCATTCGAGCGCAAGTCCGAGACGCGGGCACCTGGACGGGTGCGCGAATCATCGAAGGCCACGGCTTTCGCGCCATGAGGGCGGTCTGCACGCACGTGGATCTGTGTCGCGTCTACCCGCATGGCATGTGCGTGTCGTTGGTATTCGAGACACCCAACTCGGAGATTCAGACATGAATGAGCCGTATGAAGTGAGCCACCGCGTCACCGCGACTCGCATCGCCGGTACGCGCTGGTTGCGATTGATTCAGAGGCTCTCAGTCAGTGCCGAGCGAATGGGAAAGGAAGTCCGCGTGGTCTCCCTGAACGACGTGTTGAAAGAGAAGGCGGACGCGATCGCGACAGCGGGTGACCTGAGGCTATACCCGTCAGTCGAAGCGGCGCTTTCAATCGGGACTAAGCCGTGAAGGTTGCGGTATGGGGAGCAGGTCAGGTTGGCTTGCCGCTGGCCTACCGCCTGGCTACTTGTGATTTCGTATCGGGTCTCGTTTGGATCAACCGGGACGTTTCCAAGATCGCGGCGCGGGTCGTCGACATTGAGCATGGGCTAGCGCTGGTACCCTGCTGTAGATCGGCCGAAGCCATCGAGCAGCAAGACGCCAAGGAAATGCTGGCGGAATGCTCGCTGGTCGTGCTCACGCAAGGTGCACCAGTGTCGGACGGGGGTAACCGGGACGCGTTGCTTGCGACCAACCAGACAGCCTTGCAGTCGGCGGTAGCGGCGCTAGAGGGCTTCAACGGAATCGTCCTCGTGATCACCAACCCGGTCGACGGGCTCACTCGATGGATCCACGAGCAAGCGGGACTGCCTGAAGAGCGGATCGTGGGGCTGGGCACGGTGGTGGAAACAGCGCGGCTCCGCTGCGCGCTGGCGGGTCTTGTCGTTCCGGCAGTTCCACCTCGATCCATCTGGTGCTTCGCTGGCGCGATTGCTCGCGACTCGGGAGACATACACACGGTCAGCGTCAAGGATACCGAGACTCGGACGTTCTTTTCCGTACCCGTATCTCTCGGTCGACGGGGAGTCGTGGCGCGCCACCTGGCAGGCATTGCCGCAGTAGACCTGGATGCGTGCCGCAAGGCGGCGGCGAACAGCCAAGAATCCTTGGGCCGTTCCCGGGCCTCCGACTAGTGCGTTGTCGGCATGAATTCGAGCGCTTTTGCGTGGGGTCTTGTCGACCCAGCGTGCCCGCCTTACGTGAACGCTCGAATGGACCGCACACCAAGACAGTCGGAGAGTAACGCGTCGCATTCAAGCCGGTTCGACACCGACGCCACGACGCGTGGAATGGTGCAGCCCTTCGTCGAGGTAGCGACTGAGGCCGATCGTGACGTGCTGGTCGCCTTGATAGACCAATCAGCACGTGCGCTGTGTGCCACGGACTACAGCTCTGCTCAGATCGAGAGTGCGCTCGGATCCGTTTGGGGTCTGGATACACAGCTCATCCGGGATCGGACGTACTTCATCGTGCGGGCCGGTTCCGAAGTCGTCGGTTGTGGCGGTTGGAGCTGGCGCCGAACGTTGTTCGGCGCGGACGCCTACTCCGACCGCAATTCGGGTGAGTTGCAGCCGGGTCGTGACTCGGCTCGTATTCGAGCATTCTTCGTTTCCCCTGCCTGGGTCCGGCGGGGACTGGGGCGTCGAATTCTCGAGCGGTGTGAAGCTGAAGCGGTTCGTTGTGGCTTTTCGTCCGCAGAACTCATGGCAACACTGCCGGGCGTCAAGCTGTATCAGGCGTGTGGTTATGTTCCGGGCGCCGCGCAGTCCTTCCCGCTGCCGAATGGTATGTCGATTGACTTCGTGCCCATGGTCAAACAGCTCGTTGATGGCGATGGTCTGTCACGTTGAGATCGCCTGGACAGTGCCACGCCTCCTGGTCCCGCGCATGTCAAGCTGAGGGTCGTTGCGCCCTGCGACGTGTCAGACGGTTCAGCGAGGGATCCGAAGTGTTGCGATCGTACCACCGCCGGGTCGCTTGTCGAACGCCAGGCTGCCGCCGTGTTTTTCCGCGATTGTGAACGTGATGGACAATCCAAGCCCGGTTCCCTTTCCAACCGGTTTGGTCGTGAAGAACGGCTCCACGATCCGATCGTGGATTTCCGGTGGAATTCCCGGGCCATCGTCGCTTACGGAGAGCACGTATTGCTCACCTTGTGCTGCTGCGCGAATCACGATTTGTCCCTGACCGTCGACCGCGTCGATCGCGTTGGTGATCAGGTTCATGAGCGCCTGGTTCAGCAAGCTCGGGTGACAATCCACCTCGTCATCTGCGGCCACGTCCACTTGCACATCGATACCCTTCGTCCGGTGGTTGACGATCGTGAGCACCGAATCGAGACACTCGGAGATGCGGACTTTCTTACGTTCACCCTGGTCGATGCGCGAGAAGGTCTGGAGCTTGAGCACTAGGTCGCGAATGCGCTCCACGCCGTCGGACGCCTGATCCAATCTGAGGAGGGCCCGGTCCCAGCGCTCCTTTGCCTCCGGATCGACGTCGTGGACTCGTTCGAAGAAGCCATGGAGGGACGAGCGGATCGTGCCCAGGTGGCTAGAAATGAACGCCAACGGATTGTTGACTTCGTGAGCGATGCCTGCCACCAAGGTTCCAAGCGAAGCCATCTTTGCCGATTGCACGAGCTGAGCCTGTGTCGCCTGCAATTCTTGGTAGGCAACTTTGAGCGCCGTGTTCGCCCGTTGGGATTCCGCCGCTGCTGCGCGTTCCTTTTCGGCGAGCACCTGCAACTGCCGATTCTGGTCGGCTAGCTTCACGTTGGCGTCAGCGAGCAGTCGCCGCCCGGAATGTAACTCCAGGAAGATGCTCACCTTGCTGCGAAGGATGTGGGGATTGAAGGGCTTGGAAAGGAAGTCGACCGCGCCGCTGTCGTAGCCTCGCAAGGCGAATTCTTCCGCGCTGTGGGCCGTCAGAAAGATGATGGGCACATCGCGCGTATCAGGGTTCATTCGCGCGTGTTGGGCGACCTCGAACCCGTTCATTTCCGGCATGTTCGCGTCGAGAAGCACGACAGCAAATTTCTTTCGCAGCATGGCCATCAAGGCAGCGTTGCCTGACGCGGCGCGGGTGACGGTGCAATCGAGACCTTGCAGCAGCGCTTCTAGTGCAGAAAGGTTGGCTTCGACGTCGTCGACGATGAGCACTGGCGGAAGAGAGTCACTCAAGCTGCACTCCAATCAAACCGATCTCGCATCCACGAAGTTGAACGGCTGCGCTGCCCCGCTACGAACCATACCTCTTCCGATCGGAATCGCCAACCGTCGGGGTACCCCCCGTTGTCGATTCTGACGGTTTCGTGAAGCGTCGATTCAACACGTCTTGGCGGAGTGAACTGAGCCGGTCGGGAAGACGTCTGGACGGACAAGCCGCGCGCTCGTAGGCGCAGCAGGGGAGCTCCCGCTCTTACGGCGATTCATGAGGAAAGTGTGTCGCGAACGGTTGTCGAGTGCTGTTCACTACTAACGGTGCATATGCCTTCGTGGGCGAGCGTATTCGCCGACATTCTCCTCAACCATCATTCCAATCTCAGTCATGTTCGGTGAAACGTTTCCGAGATTGTGATTGCGACGGCAGCCACAAAGCGGCACAGTGGCTACCATGCCGGAAGGAGGGGGAAGGCGTTGTGCCCGGTTGGGGCGTGCTGTGGTCGGAAGTGGCACCCTGGGTGCGCTTGTGTTGTCTTCATGGCGCGTATTGGCCCAGCCAACGGTCAACCCGCCGGCAGAAGCCACCGAACCCGCGGAGCCGACTCCGACGGGCACAGCCGAGCAGCAGGACGTGAACGTACCGCCCCTGGAAGAAGCATCCGCAGACGTCAAGTCCGAAGCTGCGGCGGCAGAAGCCCCGATGGAAGGCGCGGCGTCAGAAGCCGACGCAGCGCTCGTTGAGCAACCCTCGGGTGCGGCAGAGGTGCCGGACGAATTGCCTGCAGACGCTCCTGGGGCCGGGGCAGAGAGCTGGCTTGCACTGCCGTCGATCCACGGCTTCATCAGTCAAGGATTCATCAAGACCAGCGACAACAACTACCTGGTTCACTCGAAGGCTGGAAGCCTCGAGTTTGCGGAGGTCGGGTTCAATCTCACGCAAGGCCTCGGTGACGACGTGACGGCGGGGATGCAGTTGTTCGCCCGTGACTTAGGACCCGACGATGACTACCGCGCGCGATTCGATTGGTTCTACTTGGAGTATCGCGCAGCCGACTGGTTCAAGCTGCGCGCGGGCCGTGCCAAGATCCCTCACGGCCTCTACAACGAAGCCAGTGACGTCGATGCTGCGAGGACTCCGATTCTTCTGCCGCAATCCCTGTATCCGAGCACCAGTCGCGATTTCTTGCTCGCCGTGACGGGTGCTCATCTGGCTGGGTATGTGCCCATCGAATCGGCCGGAGCGATCGAGTATCGGGCTCACGCCGGAACCAGCCACTTGGACGTGGTTGACCGCGCCAGCAGCACGGCGCATGTCGACTCGTTGCGTACGCCCATTGTCGTCGGGGGGCGTCTGTTGTGGGAAACGCCGCTCACTGGGCTCGTCGTCGCTGGCAGTGGGCAGTTCCTACGCCTCGAAGGGCAATTGTTCTACGAGCGCGCTGCCGTTGACCCGCTGATTGCCGCGGGGACGCTACCAGCGACGTTCGATGGCTTCGTGGACTATGAACTCGATGCCACGCTGCTCGTCGGCTCTCTCGAATACACGACTGGCGACTTGTCGCTGGCGGCCGAGTACAGCCGTTGGCACACGAAACTCGAGGGCGAGCCCGCGGCGCTATCGCCCTCTGGCGATGCGTGGAGCGAACGGGCGCACGTCATGGCATCTTTGCGGATCAACGACTGGCTGACGCCAGGTATGTACTACGCGTTGATGGTCCCCGACGTCGAAGAGCGCAACGGACGCGACGCTTATCAACACGACATCGCGACGACCCTGCGCTTCGACTTGACCGCGAACTGGCTACTCAAGTTGGAGGCGCACTACATGCTGGGCACCGCCGGAATCAATCCCGCGCTCAACGATGGGGTTCCCCGCAACGAACTCGACCCGAACTGGCTCGTGCTCATGGCCAAGACGACAGCCTACTTCTGAGGCATGAACATGCGTCGTGTTGCATTCGTCGATTGTCTTCTCGCGCCGTGTTTGGGCGTCGTGCGCCGCCGTGCTGGGTTGTGTTGCCTGGTCGCCGGCGTCGTGCTGGCATTGTCGGCGCTGTCCCAAACCGGAAACGCGGGTGATTCTGGTTTCGTGATCGTTGCCAATGCCAGGGTTCCGGTGGCGACGGTCGATAAGGAGTTTCTGTCGCGCGCTTTCCTGAAGAAGATCAAGACGTGGGAGCACGACGTACCGATTGCGCCGGCTGACCTCGAACCGGAATCGACGGTTCGAGAACGGTTCACCCGAAGCGTGCTGGGTCGTTCGGTTGCGGCGGTTCGGAGCTACTGGCAACAGGTGTTGTTTTCCGGTCGAGACGTTCCACCGCCCGAGTTCGATGATGACGATGCCGTGCTACGCTATGTCATCAGCAAGCCGGGGGGGTTGGGATACGTGTCGAAAGGTCACAAGGTGCCGGACGATGGCGTGAAAGTTCTGGAGATCAGGTGAGGTACTAGTCGTGCAATGGACTCTTCGCCTCCGCCTGCTCGCCGTCGCTGCGGCCTTCGGCTTCGCATCGATACTGTCGATGGCGACCAGTTCTTGGATCGAACAGCGCGCCACCGCGCGCGTCGAGGAAATACAACAACGACTGATACCTCACCTCGAATTCGGCATGCGTGTCGAGGCGCTCTTCGAAGAGCTTGCCCGCCAGATGCAGGCTGCGGTCGCTGCGCGCGACGAAGACTTGCTGGAGTCGGCAACAGACGTGGGCGAGCAATTGGCTGTGGCTTTGAACGCCGCTCGCTCCGTCGTCGATGAAGACCTGCTGGAGCGAGAACGGCGGGCGGTCAGCGCATACAGCGAAGCCGCCCAAGGCGTTGCCAGAAGCCTGATTGCAAACGAGACGGGTGAAGAGCTCGTCCAGCGAATGAAGGAAATGAAGGTCCTTCAAGATCAGGCGCGTGGGTTGCTCGCGCAGGCGCGCCTCGACAAGGACGAACTCAATGCTGCATTCGAGTCGGCGCGTGCCACGCAAAAGACCGCGGGCGATTTGCGGCTCGCCATCAACATTACCTTCTTGGCCCTCGCCGTGGCGCTGGCGTTGGTGTTCAGTCGCGGCATCGTGCGCAACATGGCCGAAGTATCGTCAGGCTTGCGGCGATTTGCTGCGGGCCACTTCGATGAGCCGATCCTGACAGTCACGAGCGACGAGGTGGGGAGCATTGCACGACAGGCCAATTCGATGGCGAGAGGTTTGGCTCAGCTGTCTGCGGAACGGGATCGCCATGATTGGATTCGTAGCGGCACGACGGGCCTGCTCCTCAGCGTACGGGGTGAATTGAGCACTCCCGCTACCGCGCAACGGGCGTTGGGGTTTCTGACGGGTCATCTGGGCGCCGCCGCCGGTGCAATCTACCACCGCGTGGACGATAAGCTGAAGCTTGTCGCGGCTGCAGGCATATCTACTCGGGGGCATGCCCGGAGCCTGGAGTTTGACTTTGGTGATGGCCTCGTAGGGCGGGTCGCGGCTTCCGCAGAGTTCACGGTGCTCGATAGCGTTCCACGAGACTACTTTCGGATTGAGTCGGCGTTGGGAGGGGCCGACCCGAGTCTGATCGTGCTCGCTCCGATTTGCAGAGCGGAGCGTGTCGTTGGCGTCATCGAACTGGCGCTGTTTGGCCCATTCGAGGAGCGGACCCGCGAACTCCTCCAGGCATGCAGTGAGACGGTGGCGATCGCGTTGGAGGTGGCCGCTTCTCGCGAACAGGCTCAGCAACTTCTGGAGGAGACACGTGCACAGGCCGCAAGGCTCACGGCTCAGGAGGAAGAGCTGCGTGCCAACAATGAAGAGCTGGAGGCGCAACATGACGACGTCCGAAGAGCAAACGACGAACTTGCGGCCCAACGTTCAACGCTCCAGGAACGCAACGCGGAGCTCGAAGCCGCTCGCGAGTCGTTGGAGCAAACGGCCGGAGAGTTGGAGTTGGCGAGCAACCACAAGTCGCGGTTTCTGGCAAACATGTCACATGAACTGCGCACCCCGCTCAACAGTATGCTCCTGCTCTCGGGACTCCTTGCTGATCAACAAGCGGGAGCGTTGACCGAAGCACAGGTTGCGCATTGCCGAACGATTCACCAATCGGGTCAGGCGCTTTTGGCGTTGATCAACGACCTGTTGGATCTCGCGAAGATCGAAGCAGGCATGCAGGAGGTGGAACTGCAAGCGACCGAGTTTGAAACCCTCAGCGCCCACGCGTCACACGTGTTGGGACCGCTCGCGCGAGAGAAGGGGTTGGGCTTCGACGTCACCATCGATCCGGCGCTGCCCGCGACGCTCGTTACCGACGCCCGGCGCCTGAAGCAGATCGTCACCAACTTGCTCAGTAACGCGATCAAATTCACCGAATCGGGGAGGGTCGGTCTGGAATTCAAACTGCTGAATTCCCAGCGCGGTGGAACGCCGCCAGGTGGAACGTTGGAACTAGTGGTGACTGACACTGGCGTGGGCATCCCCGAAAGCCAGCAGTCGGAGGTGTTCGACGCATTCCACCGCGCTCAAAGCACGAAGTCCATCGTCGGTACCGGATTGGGCCTGGCGATCGTACGGGAGCTCACGACTCTGCTTGGTGGGGAGGTCGTACTTCGGAGTGCACCGGGTGAGGGTAGTGTGTTTACGGTGTACCTGCCCCTGGGCGGTCCAACGCAAGTGGTATCCCGCTCGTCTGCGGTGTTCTCGGTGCGGGCCGAGTCGGGTGCCGGCGCTGCAGTTCGCCCTGAACGCTCGAAGCGCGACACCGACGGTGACCATCGCCGCGCCGAGGACGGCTCGCCGACGTTGCTCGTGATCGAGGACGAACCGGTTTTTGCCAGTCAGCTCGCTTCGTTGATTCAGGAGCGAGGTTTCGGTGTGGCCGTCGCTCACACGGGTCAGGCGGGGCTCAACCTTGCAGAGCGAATCGCTCCCTGCGGGATCCTGCTCGACTTGAAGCTCCCAGACATCGACGGCTTCGCCGTTCTCGACCGCCTCAAGGCCAACGAACTGACACGCGACATTCCCGTTCACGTCATTTCTGCGATGGACGCACCCAGTCGGGCCGTTGAGTCGGGAGCGATCGGCTACCTTGGAAAGCCAGCGACGCACCAGCAATTGATCGACGTGATAGAGCGCCTGCATCCCGTGCAGATGGGGATCCCTCCGAGTACGATTCTTGTCGTGCAAGGTGACCGGGCCAAGGCCGTGCAGCTGACCCAGTTCCTCAATGGCGCGGGTGTGGAGAGCGCTCATCACACGGATCAGAACCGGGCGACGGCGCTTGCTACCCCGGAGCAAGTACGGGTTCTCGACGTGCGGACGATGGGCGATGCGATGCAGCTGTTGCGCACGCTGCGTGCGGAGGCGCCGCAAGCCGCCGTCGTGCTTCACGCTGCGCAGCCGTTGAACAGGGAGGAGCTACGGGATGCGAGTCAGCTGGCACGCGCCGTGGTCGTCGATGAAGGCGACAGCGCGGAGCGGCTCCTGCAAGAGCTGCGGCTGTTCTTGCGCCATGTTACCGACCATCGGCGACGGCGCGTCGGTGCGGATCCATCGCCTCCGCCCAATGGGGCGTACGCGAACGTGCGGCTCGAAGGGAAGCAGATCTTGCTCACTGACGACGACATGCGCACGGTATATGCCGTATCCGCTCTGCTTCGAGGCAGGGGAGCAGGGGTTGTTGTCGCAGAAACCGGGCTGGTAGCGTTGCAGGCGTTGCGTGACAGCCAGAGCCGGATCGATTGCATCTTGATGGATATCATGATGCCGGAAATGGATGGCTTTGAGGCCATTGCTGCCATTCGTGAACAATCTCAGTTCGACGGCGTCCCGATTATTGCCCTCACCGCCAAAGCAATGGCAAGCGACCGTGAGAAGTGTCTGGCCCTCGGTGCGAACGAGTACTTGCCCAAACCGGTTGACGGGGCTCTACTGCTCGACTGCATTGCACGCTGTCTAGCGGAGACGGAGCGTGAACGCACCGTTGCTTGACGTCGACGATATCGAGCTCGCCCTGCTGCTCGAGGCGATTCGCATGCGCTACGGATACGACATGCGAGAGTACACCAAGGCTACGCTTCGTCGTCGGGTTGAAGCGGTCATGGGGAAGTTGGAAATGCGTGACTACGGCGAGCTACAGCGAGCTGTTTTGCGAGATCGAGCCGTGTTTGCCAAGGTGCTTTCGGAGCTCACCGTTCATGTGAGTGACCTCTTTCGTGACCCTGCTTTCTTCCTGGAATTTCGGGAAAGAGTCGTTCCGCATTTGAAGCCGTATTCGCAGATCCGGATCTGGCATGCCGGATGTTCGACGGGTGAGGAGGCCTACTCGAGTGCCATCGTCTTGGACGAGTGTGGGTTACTCGAGCGCAGCCAGATCTACGCCACGGACCTGGGTGGTCAGGCTCTGCAGCATGGGCGCGAGGGAGTGTTTCCCATCGATCGACTTCCGGCCTACAGTCGAGCCTACGAACAGTCAGGTGGGAGGAAGCGCTTCGCCGACTACTATACGACTGCATACGGGCACCTGGCCTTCGATGAACGGCTCAAGCGAAACCTGTTCTTCTTCGAGCACAACCTCGTTTCCGATCACGCGTTCGGCGAAATGCAGGTGGTCTTCTGTCGAAACGTGATGATCTACTTCGACGAACCGCTCCGCGGGCGCGTTTTGGCGAAGTTCGAGCAGGCGCTGTGTCATGGTGGATTTCTTGCATTGGGTAGAAGTGAGCGTTTGCCTCTGTCAGTTGTTGGTGGGAAGTTCGAGGAGTTTGCACCCGCTCAGGGCATCTATCGCTACTGGGGAACCACGTGACCTCTGAATGGTGTCGGCTTCAGTGTTCAGCACCGGGCACTAACAAGTCCGAGTTGCGACATTGTGCGGCACTCGAGTCTTCCTCGAACAGGCTGCTTCCTATCAATGCTCCCGCGGCGAAGTAGGTGCCCGTATCTGACGCGGGGAGAACGTCGTAAGTGCGATCGTAGGCATATGGCACTAGCGCTACGCTCAGCACTTCGTGTTGGGCATCGAGCAGTGTGTCTGCCTTCAGATCTCCAAAGTGGCGGCCGTCTGCCGTCGGGTGACCGGGGCTGATTTCGAGTACCGCGCCGTCCGCGAGAGTGACGCGCATCACCTGATGGTGGGTGACTGGTGTGCTGCCGCGACGAATGACCGGTACTGCCTCGATCGCACCGCGATGCACGCTGTACACCACGTCTCCGACCTCGAGCGAGGCGATGTCGCGGTCGCCCGACGGCGTTGCAATGGGGGTGGTCGGGGCCGCGCAGATGGGGCAGATGCCTTGGTTCCATTGCCAAACGCCGCCTTCGCAGGTCACTTGAAGCTCACAGTCCGGGCCGCACGAGGCACCCTCGACATCGCAGCTATCGCCTGCTTGAGGGATTTGAGCGGGGCAATCGCTCGGGGGTTGGGTGCAGGCCCACTGCGGGGGATCGATCTGACGGCAAATCGGAAACTGCGAACCACCTTCGCATTCGCTACAACTGCAGTGGTCACCCTGCGGGTACCAGCAGTCGACGGTCGCGTCTGTGCATTCGCTGCCGACCGTAGCCGGCTGTGTTGGACAGGCGTCGCCGAGCGCTGGCTGTTCGCAACGAGCATCGGTGGGCGTGGTCACGACCCACGTTTCGCCGCTACAGGTTGCGGTCGTTCGGCAAAACGGTCGCGGATCCTCGCCCCAGCTGCAGTGCGCGTAAACCAGACCCACACCGCTGGTCGACATCCATGGCTCTTCGCAACTCGTACCGCTCTGGGGCGGCTCTGCCGGACAGAGGTTGCTACCGGCGTCCGGGGGACCACCAGGTCCAACTCCTGCGCTGCCGCCAGAGCCGCTCTGGCCGTCAGGTGTTCCCCCACCGCCGCCTTCGGGGCCGCCCCCGCTGCCGCCGTTCCCTGAGGGGCCGCTGCTCGCCGAACCGGTACCCGCTGCGCCGCTGTCGGGTGTGGGCTTTGGAGGACGCGCCGACCCATCGGCGCTGTCGCTGCTGATGACTGGTCCTGGCTCGCCCGCGTCGGCAGCGTTGTCCCCTTCGGTGCTGTCGCCGTTGGTGGGTTTCGGCGTTGCGCCGCTGTCTTCGTCGACGGTTGGTGAAGGCTTGGAGCCGTCATCGGTCTTGCCGACGTCCTGGGCGTCCGTGCCCGATTGACCGTCGCTGTTGTTGCACGCGGCGATCAGCGCCGGAAAAGCCAGTGCCCAAAGCCAACGGTACGGTCGAGATTCGTTGCGCATCACCATCGTTTCAAGCCTTCCTTCAATTCGTCTGCTTCGAGCTACTGGGACGTGCATCCTTCGGAACACTCGCGGACAGCAACCGGCGCGGGTGCGTTGCTCGACAGCTCACCCTGCTTAGGTGTCCAATGACTCGACTCCTCGTGCAACCAGGATATTGCCCTGATGCGATCATATTACCCCCCGGATCGGACCGGGAACGTCCTAATCTGGGAAACATGAAGGTTGTCGCTCAGCAATTGATCCGCGCGCTACGTGGTCGTCGTTCCCAGGTCGCCTTCGCGCGACGGTTGGGTTATCGCGCCAATCCCGTGACCGACTGGGAGCACGCTCGTCGTTTCCCAACGGCACAGGAGACGTTGCGAATGGCTCACCGCGTCGGTGTCGACGCCGCTGGTGCTCTGGGTCGTTTCGCCCCTGGAATTACACTCGGGGGTTCACCCGGAAGCTACGAGCTGGGCGCTTGGATGCGCTCGCTGCTTGGTCCGACCCGCGTCGTCGAGATTGCGCGCCGCATGCACCGATCTCGGCCCACGGTGAGTCGTTGGCTCAGCGGTACCGCCCAGCCCCGACTGCACGAGTTCCTGGAATTCGTCGATGCCAGCACCGCTCGAGTGCCGGACTTGGTTGCGGAGATCGTGCCGATCGCACAGGTTCCTGCGCTTGCGGCGCGCTACGAAGTGACTCGCGCGGCGCGTCGGTTGGCCTTCGAAGAGCCGTGGACGGAGGGGATTCTGCGTGTGCTCGAAACCGAACAGTACCGAGCTCGGTCCCGTCACGATAGCGGTTGGCTCGCTTCCGTGCTCGGCTTGTCCAAGAGCGAAGTCGCGCATTGTCTCGAGCGACTTGTTCACGCCGAGGTGCTTCGACGGGATCAGGGCAAGTACGTCGAGGTCGGCTCGCTCAACGTCGATACGCGCGGAGGGCGCGACGCGCTGCGAGCTCTCAAGGCACACTGGGCCAAGGTCGCCATGGAGCGTGCGCCGGACCCCCACCCCGACGACTTTCTCGCGTACAACGTCTTCTCCGCGTCGAAGGAGGACATGGCGCGTATCCGCGACGTGCTCCGCAGTTCGTTTCGAGAGATCCGCGCCATCGTTGCCGCCTCCAAGCCGCTGGAGGAGGTGGCGCTGGTGAATTTGCACTATCTGGATTGGCCGGTGCGATAGTGCTTCGCTTGCGAGAGCGTGGGAAGCAACGTGATCTGCCGCCGAGGGACTCGACTCCAACCAGAACAGAAGGCACAGAGAGAGCCCCGCGGCGAGCGGGTTACCAGTCCCGTCCGGATCGGCTCCGGGGGATCCAGATGGCGAAGGTCAGCCCCTGGGGGACCTTGGATGTTCACGTAGGTAGAGGCGCGGCGACCGTGCCCGGCGCGTTGCAAGGCATAGCCTCGGGAGGTCACGCCGCGCTATTCGAGTACGGACATGGCAGGGATGCCATCGTCGTTAAGAGTGAACAGTCGTGTGCAGTCGTCGTTGACGAATACCGGGTGCTTGAGCCCGATCTTCTCGATGTCGCCTGTGGGTTCACCGAACTCACTGAGGTCCGCGACCAGAGCTTCTCGTCGACCGGCATCCCAGAGAAACAGTGTGCGAGAATCACTCGACGCCGACGAAAGCGTGACGACCCAGGGGTCGTCCAGCAGAAGCTGCAGGTCGTTCATCACCCAAGCGGTGTTCCAGCGCTGGTCTGTCAAGGTGAGCTGGCGGATCTGATGCACCTCGCGCACTCGGGCGCTGATGTAGAGATGGTCACCCGAGGCTGAATAGGCAGGACTCTCGTAGGCGTAGCCGGTTTGAAGTGCGCTACCTCGCAAGCGCGTGAACGGTTCTTCGTCCGGTGAGTCGAAGCTCTGACCGCGTTTTTCGCGACGTAGTTCGGACAGGCTCGCGGGCAACTCGTTGACGACGACCAAACGAAGCCCATCTGGGCTGAGCGCTGCGCCGCGGCTCAGATCGAAACCGGGAGGAAGCGCCAGTGGCTCAGGGCCGTCGGGTAGGTCCACGATGAAGTACTCGAAAGGATCGAGCACCATGCCCGCGTCCGAGTACGTGCCGGCGTCGGTTTGCGGTTCGGGCCCGTTCGCACTCCGGGAACTGACGAGCCAGCTCTTGCCGTCCGGGGTGACGCTGTGGACTCGATCGACGCGCACGCTCTTGGCGTCGCTGATGACCTTTGGCGCGGACCACTTGGCACCCACACCGCAGACTGGAACTGATGCGTCGACGGGATCGACCACGGTGGGCTCGACGTCTTTCAGATCGACACCGGGATTCGAGACCACGGAAGCATCGTCTGTAACCAGTGGCGCGCCGCCGTCGTTGGTAGACGTTTGGTGGGGCTGTTTTGGTGTCGGTTCGTCCGTGTCATCGAGAGCGTCGTCGCTCACAGGGCCAGCTTGTGGCTTCGAGCTAGTAGGCTTGCTGCCGCCGTCCGATTCGAAGGCGACCTCGTCGGACTCGTCGTTCTTGGGGTCGTCCGTGCCATTGTCGTTGCTTTGGAGTCGTCGCTTGTTGTTGTCAGGCTCACAGCCCGACCACGCACACACCGCTGCAACACACACCGCCACCCAGATTCTGCTCATGGTCGCACTCGCATCACTGATTGGGAGGGCAGCTGTAGTGCAGCCTGAAGTCGTGGAGAACAGGTGATTTGGTCAGCTCCTGATTGGGAACCAAGCGCGCGGTGACTTTGACGTAGTCGTACTGCTTGACGCTGTTGCCTTCAAACACCGCGCCGATGTCGGTACCTATCCAGCTGCCGAGACTGGAGGGGCCGATCGCTCTACCGACGAAAAATACGTTTGGATCGTCGACGGGTACTGGTGCGGGCGGCAGCGCGACGAAGGCATCGGGATCATCTGCCGTTTGTACGTAGAAGTCGATGTACGCGTTGGTGTCGGGAGTGGTCGCTTGCCAGTCGAAGAAGTGCCACTCAGGCGTCGCGTCGAAGTTGCACGTGGCTTGGTAGACGCGGTCGAAGTTGCCCGGCGTGTACTCGTCCACCCCCGGAGGTTCTTGACAGACGGAGTCGGCGCACACGAGCCCCGGGCAACAGTCTTCGGTCACGCCGCAGAACTGCCCGCTGTGCTCGCAGGTTCCGGCGTCGGTGATGTCGGCGCAATGACGCGTCAGCGGATAGGAAGCCGGCAGATCGATCTTGCAGATCGCCGTGGGTGAACTGCCTCCGCCACCACAGCAGTCCTCGTCGACCTCGCACGTCGAGGCAACGTCGTTGCCGATTGGACGACAGGCATCGAGCGCCCAGAACCCACGCTCGTTGATCATTCCGTTGGTCGGGTCTTCGTTGAAACGCTGGTTGGGAAGCCAAAACGCCGGGTGGCTGCGGTCGTCGTCGGCGCTCGTCGAGTCTTCCACCGCGGCGACCCACAGTTGGCTTTGCAACTGGTCGGTGTTGAGCATTGGAGAGTATGAACCGAAGTTCGAATAGTCTTTTTGCCCGGTGGTGTTGACGGTGTTGCCGTAGGGTCGAGTGCTGGTGAATACCACCCAGCGGTAGCCGCCTGCCGCAACCGGCAACATGGTGGGTTGCCAGGCCTTGTTGGCATCGACCGCGCGCTCGCCGTCGCTGGCACGCGAGAGCGCGACCGGCGTGGGCTTGTCCGATGCCGAGTCGACCGAATACAACCGCCCCGGCGACTCGTAGTTGTCGGTCGGTGCCATGTTGCCGTAGTTCGTGTAGCGGAGGTTCACGCAGCAGCGCGATGTGGGCGGGCCACCGCTGTACACGACACTCCTTGAGTCGCTCTCGAAGGTCGGCCACTTGATGGTATCGCCGAAGGGCCAGGTATTGACGACTTGACGGCGGTGGCTGAATACCTTCGCGGACTGGTCGAAGTCGAAGATGCTCAAGCCTTTGCGCCAGCCGGCCCCACCGTCCTGGTCGCCATCGACGAACACCAGCTTCGAGCCATCGGGAGCGAAGGAGGGCACCATCATGGCCGTGCCTTCGAGCCCCCAACGGTGAGGTGACGAACTGGTCACGTCGGTGGAGGCGACGTTCGCGGCTTTCGTCAACTGCCACGCCCAGTACTCGATGTCATTGTGGTTGTCTCCACCGAGACGGACCAAACCAGAGGTACCGGAATCACCTGTGGGGAAGAATGCAGTCGTGGGCACCAGTGCCCAGCTCGCGGCCCCACACGGCCGCCATTCCAGCTTCAGCAACGCACTGGCGGACGCGTTGTTCCAGTCCAGCTTCAGGTCGTACTTTTCCCCCTCGGTCATGTGCTTGAAACCCGTCGCGTCTCCGGGCGACGTGCGCGACGCGATGAGTACACGATCGATCCACAGTTGGGCTCCGTCGTCCACACGCACGCGGAAATCCGTAAACCCAGTGCACGGCGCTTCGATGAGCCCGGTGAACCTGGCGGAGATGTCGGTTCCTGCTCGCAGGCGATAGTATTCTTCGCGGTAGGTGGAGCTGCCCCAGTCGAACGCGATTTGGGGTTCGATGCGGCTGAATGCTCGAGCGTTCGTTGGGTTCTCGGTCGTCGTCGCGTTGAAATCGCGTGTGTCGTAGTAGGTTGCTCTCAGGCCGTTGGTTGGTGGCGCGTAGCTCGAAGGTGGTCGCAACCGGGGCTGCGGAATCCGCTCGCGAGGCAGCGCGAGAGCCCCGTCGGTATCGTAGCCTTCCCACTCCAGTTGCAT
>QJWJ01000214.1 GCA_003235365.1 Deltaproteobacteria bacterium | reverse complement strand
GGGCGCACCCAGCAAGCCGATCAGAGTTAACGCGTCGCCTTTCGGTGGTGATGAGTGCGACCCTTGCCGCAGAGAGACTACACCAGGCGGCTCCGGTCAGGCTCGAAACTCCAAGAGCAGCACGCTGATGTCGTCCACTTGCGTCTGGGTCCAGGCTGCAGCCTCCTCCATCAGCTTCTCGCGAGCTGCCTTCACGGGCATACCCTTCGAAGTCTCCAGGAAGCGCAACAACCCCTCGACGCCGTATTCGATCCCGGCGTCGTTCTGCGCCTCGATGATGCCGTCAGTGTACAGCAGCATCCGGTCGCCCCGCTGCAAGCGAAACTCGGAATCGCGCGTGACCTTGGCGATGTCGGGACGTCCGCCGAGCCACGTGCCCGGAGTTTCCACACGTTCGACCCGTTCCTCGGCGGCGCGCCACACGAGAATGTCTTCGTGCGCGCCGGCAAACCGCACGAGGCCATCAGCGTGAACGCGCAGCAGACTGAAGGTCACGTGCTCCTTGGCAGTCAAGCGCTGTCGCACGTTGTCGTAGATGACTCGATTCAAGACGGTGACGTGCTCGCTGGGTGCGGCGTCCGGCTGAGAACGAACCAGGCTACTCACGCAGCTCTGGAGCATCAGCATGATGATCCCCGCGGGCAGGCCGTGCCCCGCGACATCGCCGATTCCGATCCAACAGCCGTCGTTCGCCGGCAAGACATCATAGTAATCGCCACCGACTTCGTCCGCAGGTCGCATGGCCGCGTCGATATCGAAGCCTTCCACCGCGAGGCTCCGCGGCAGTATGGAGGTCTGCACGGTTTCGGCGATCTCCATCTCCTTTTCCAAACGCTCCTTGTCGGCCAGCTCCGCCCGAGACGTCTGAAGTTCCACTGCCATCGTATTCATGGCGCTGGCGAGAGAACGCACTTCGCTGGGGCCTTCCACGTCTGCTCGTGCATCGAGATGACCACCTCCGAGGTGGTGAACGAACGTTGCCAAGCGTTCCAGCGGCCGCGAAAGCAATCGCGACAGCCATAGCGCGAAGCCAACGCCCACCAACAGCGCGGCCCCGAGGATCAAGAACAGGAGCCGCTTCAGCCGTTCAGCGGGCTGCATGGCTTGCTGCAGCGAGCGAACGATGACATAGCGGACCTTGTGGCTCCCCGTGTAGCCCGGCATCTTGTCGGTCCGTTGAATGTACTGCCCTCCCGCTAGCTGCACATCCGAATCTCCGCCCGAGACCCCTGCCAACAGCGGGTCCAAATCCGAAGAGGGAATGGCCTGACCGTCGATGCTTTGGGAACGCGCAACGACCTCGCCGTCGAGCTCCACGACGACTCCGGCTCCTGTTTGGCGAAAGACCGCCTCGGCGAACTCGTCGTTCACTACTCGGCCCGTGACCAACACGCCGATACCTCGACGCCCGAAGGCCAGCTGCTCCGCCTGCACCTGATAGACCGTGCTGCCTTCAACCCAGACCGCGCTGCCCGATCCGTCGCGCCTGGTCCTCTCGATGAGGTCATTCTGGCTCATGTCAGCGCCGGCGGCGTCCGGGTGGTTGGCGTCGACAATCACACGACCCGCGCCGTCGAGCAAAATGAAGACGTCCGCCCCCAGCGCACCCTTCATTTCGATCGCAACCCCGTCGATCGTCTCTTGGCCGATTTCATCGCTGCCGACGACCGCCTTGAGGCGAGGCTCGGAAGCCGCGACGCGCACTTCGGAGTGCTGAACACGCTGGCGATAGGCCCAGGTCTCCAGCAGCACCTTGTTGTCGTCCTCCAGTCGCTCACTGAGCGCCACGTGGGCGGCGTCGCCGAGCACCTTCGTCAGCGACAACAGCGATGCCGCCAGGACGCCGAACAGCAGCACGACGATACCCACAGTGATCAGAGTGCGGAATTTCATGGCTTCAGCTCTATCCTTTTCGGGAGGTGACGACGCCTGTGAGATGCGTCCGGCGCACCGAAGGGCACTTCGGCTTGGAGGACGACCTGAGGTACCGGTGGAGGAACGCCCAAGCGCTGAGCGAGCGCTGGTGCGACGGCGAGTCTGAGCAGCGTGATACTCAACGAGCCCGCTTCAGGCGCAGTCAGATCAAAATGCTCTTCGCGTCGCTCGCGTGGACCGATGCGATGCTCTCGCCCCAGACGGCTGGCCGCGAAGAACGGCACGGGGTTGCCCGTAGCGTCTACGAACTGACGTTCGAACACGACGCGCGCTTGGTCAACGACGACCCGTGAGGGCGAAAGCGTTTTCGCCTCCAATACGAGCTGCCGGTGAACGCCGGGCAATGCGTGCCCCGCGCCCCGGTTGAGGAGTGTCACGTCCACGTCGAGCCCCTGATCGTCGCTTTGGATGACCGCAGAGACCTGCAAGCCCGTGCCCACAAGACTCTTTGGACCGCCGACGAAGTCGTGGTGGGGTACGCCCTTGCGTTCTTTTTCTCCGCTCGCGATGGCTTTGGTTGCGCCGGGCATGTGGCATGACTGGCATTGCTTGCCTTCTTTGCCATGCGGACCCGCCAACCACTCTTCGTACTCGGTGTACACGGGTAACGAATTGCCAGATGGCGTCGGGTAGTGCAGGAGGTGGCAGCTTCCGCACAACTTGCTCTCGGAGAAGAACGGGAGGCAGTCTGCCTCGTGAAAGTAGGGATACGTTGCGTCGCAGAGCGGCCCGTACTTCGTCGCTGGTGAGGCGACGAGCTCGAAATTGGCGCCGTCGGGTGTCGCTGTGGCGGCCTGCATGCGATGGCAGACCTCGCAAGTGACGCCTTCCGCCACAGTCTGAGGATCATCGATGCGCCGTGCCAGCGGTGCGTGGCAGCGGTTGCAGTCGTGCTCGTCGGCATGCTCGAGACTGGCCGCGAATAGCTCGCTCTTCGCCGCGTTGGCGTGCGGCGAACGACTCCATTCATCGTACAGCTCTTCGTGACATTCCGCGCAGCGCCACGCTCTCTCGACAGCCTCCAGTGGCGGCAGTGGCGGTATGGCCGGACGCGCGGTGTCATCAGGCGTCGCGGTACCCTGTGAACCGCTGGCGTGCGGGGACTCGGCAATCGCGGCCTTGGTCACTCCTTCTCGCTCGGATCCGGCAGACTTGGAATCGCAGGACGCAAGTAGCCCCACGCCAACGGCCAACACGTAGCCCACCAATGCCCGACACCCTGGGTCATCCGGCCCGGGTCTGGAGCTTGCGTTCGGTCTGATTCGCTCAGAGCTCGCTGCTTCTGCACGACCCCGAGAACCGCTCACTCGTAGCGCCCGTATGGTGTTCCGTCCTTGCGCCGATGAGTCGTATCGGTTTCCCCCATTTCGATTGTGAGGTTCAGCTGAACTGTCTTGTTGGCTTCGATTCGAACCTTCGAGCGACGCTCTTTGCCGTCGGAGTACCAGGCAACGAGCGTGTACTCCCCGGGTGGCACGCCATCGATCGAGTACTTGCCGTTGGCTGTGGTCACTGCGTGGTACTTGGTGTCCAGGACCAGAATCTTCGAGACCATCTGCGGATGGATGTTGCAATACACATCGACGACACCCGTGCGCCTCATCTTGACTGACTTGCTCTCACCGCTCTTGTACAGACCCAGATCGAAGCGCGCAGTCCGCGAGAGTGAGAAGACGTTGTGGAAGATCTTGTCGTCGTTGGGGAACTCGACGGTGCTGCCCTTGAGCGTGACGAGGAGCGACGGGCTGAACTGCTGGTCCCTTTGGCGGATGTGAGAGACCATCGACGACGTGTCAGGTAGTGCGTCGGGCACTCCCTCCAGGTAGATCACCGCTTTGGACTTGTCTGCTTGCGGGTCGCCATCCTTGGTGAGCGTCACCTGGCCGGCAACCGTTCCCCGGGCTGGCGCCGCGCGGAGTTCCACGGAAGCGTGCACTAGCCAACCTCCGAGCGCCATCACGAGAGCAAGCGCGCCGAGCCTGAGCTGTGTCCTTGTAGGCATTCGATCATCCTCCGACATTCTTCTAGAGCTTCGCCACGAGGGACATGGCGACGACGTTGTTGGCGAACTGGGGCACGTCCGCGATTTCCCGATTCAGGATGTACTCGCCTTTGAGCACGATGTGCGTGCCGAGGTCGAAGCGCAGGCCACCAGTCGTTCTCAGCGTGTCCGACACGTACACGAAGCTTGCGCCGCTTTCGTGCACGGCGCTACGCCAATCCACGCGTACGTAGGGCAACAACCAATTGGTCGCACGGTACCCCAAGAGCCCATACGCTCCTTTGTACTTCAGACACTGAGCTAGTCCGCAGGGCTCCTGTCCAGGCTCGGTTTGCCCTTCGAGTTTGCCCTGCACGAACTCGGCGGCTGCGACGACGTCCGCTGCATCCATGTGGAAGTCGAAGCCGTAGTGCCAGTGTGTCGTGCCGTCGTTCGTCTGTAGATCTTGTGCGCCGTACGACCCAGACGCCCCGAGCTCGAATGTGGAACCAATCGGTAGGTCGTACGAGAGCCTCCCGGCTGCGGTCTTGGACTTGTTGCTGTCAGTCTCTTCGGTGATCGGGAAGCCCTCTGTCGCGTGGCTGCCGTTCGTCGCCGCCACGTTCAAAGCAAGAGCGTCACCGAATGCGGTCACGCGCGCTTTGAGCCCGAGGGGGCGTCCGCACGTGTAGCGACAAATGAGCGACGGAGTGACGCTGATCCGCTGGGGCGCCTCCTGCGTGCGGTACTCCACGCCCAGCACCGAGTCGAACTTGCCGACGAACAGGTGCACGCCGTAGTCACTGGTTGGGACGCGGTAGTCCACGTAGCCCAGCTTCACGTCGACGTAGTCGCCGACTGCCGTCTGGTCCGGCGCCGATACGTCGCGCGCGCGCGGCACGAAGTCGACCATCGCATTGACGGTGAGATCATCGCCGACGCCCGCGAACAACTGCAGGTTGACGTTGTTCAAGATGAACGAAGGTTTGCCCCCATTGCCAATGGGGTTGAACGTCACCGCACGCGACTCTCGAACGTCCGCCGGATCGCCACGGGAGTTGATCGCCGTAGAGAGCGGGTCCCCCATGAACACCCACGAGTCGGCGACGACGCCGTCGTACTCGGGAAAGTGGACGTGCCCAGTGTCGGTGCGGATGCCGCGACCGTCGCCGCCCACATGGAAGAAACCGATGTCTACGTAGCCATGGACGCGCGAAGTAAACGGCATGACCGTGTCGACCTGCTGCTGCGTCCATGCTTGGTCTTCACGCAGCAGTTCGAGCTCTTCCTCGAGACGGGCGTTGCGCTCTTCGAGTTCCGACAGCCGCCGCTCGAGCTCAGCGGATTCACCAACGGCGGATCCGCCGGCTGTCGCCGATTCCTGCGAAGCGGCCGCAGTCGTCGCATCGTCGGACGTTGTTTCCGTATCGGTCGGGTTCGTCGGCTCGGCGCTCGTTTGGCCAGGTGACGGCATTGGCTTGTCCGCGGCAGGTGTCGCATCGGAAACGGAACGCCCCTGGGCAGCGACCATCGAGCTGGTGGTCAGTACTGCTGCGCACACGAACATACCGACCCGCGCGTCGATCCTGCACGAAGCCACGCTCGATGACGAGGGCGCCAGCGTGGAGCGCTCGCGTTGGAATGAACGAAAGATCTTCCACCACATCTTGTTCAGTGACTCCTCGTGTCTGCCTCTGCTCGCTCAATCATCTGCTTGCCGGGTAACCTGTGTGACCTATCACTACCTCTGCCGTTGTTCACTCGACGTGATGAACAATGGACGAATCCTGTACAAGCGGCGTGAGCTCCATGTTATCGTCAACCCTGCGAACGACCAAGCCCTTAGACCATCAATCTGCTCAGGCAATGAACAAGATCGCACGAATCATCTCGCTGAACTCGGTCGATGAAGCACGTGTCGATGGAGCACGTGTCGATGGAGCACGTGTCGATGGAGCACATGTCTGTGGATCACATGTCTGCACTTTGCCTCCGAAGACCGACCCGGACAGCGCGTGCATCGGAGTGATATGAACATCGAAAGAACTGAAAACGCAGTCTGGTTCTCGTTGGATTTCTGTCCAAACGCGGATCTCGTGGTTGTCGTTCGACACTTCGTCGACGACTTCTGCAATCAGATCTTGGAGGTCGACTATCGAGGACTACTCGCCGTGGCGATTCACGAACTGCTGGAAAACGGGGTCAAGCACTCTGCCGATGGGCGGGTGAGCGTTCGAGTCGAGGTCGAGAAGACCGACGCCGCGGTGGCGGTGAAGATCTGGACCCGAAACGCGGCTTCCTCGGCCGATCGCGAAGCCGTCAGCGCGCTGTTTACCCTACGCCGCGAGGCTGAGGACGCGGACGCGTTCTATCAGGAGATGATGCTGAAGCCTGGGCCGGGTGGGTTGGGCTTGGCACGGATCATGGCTGAAACCGGTATGGACTTGAAGCTGGAACTGGACTCCGAAGGCATCGCGATCACTGGTGCCGTCGAGTTTCCGATTGGAGGAGCACGGAATGGAACTTGAACTACCGCAGGCACCGTCGGACGTGCTGAAGGCAACGCTGACGCATTCGGGCCCTGGGTTGGTGCTGACACTCGTCGGCGCTGCAGACCTTCGAGTCGAGAGCTACTTCGAATCACTCCTGCTGGCCCTAAACGACAGGAGCAAGAACGCAGGTGTGGAGAACGTGACGATCGATCTGCGTGAACTCACCTTCATCAACTCGGCTTGCCTCAAGAGCTTTGTCGTGTTGATCAGCGAAGTGCGGCAACTCGGTGACAAGGCCTACACGATCACGCTGTGGCAAAACCCGGCCGTATCCTGGCAACAGCGAAGCATCAAGGCGTTGAAAGCATTCGGGGAGGAGCTGGTCATCGTGAAGTAGTCCGCGATTCGATCGGTCGTCGCGCGCCAAGTGGGGGGAATCGCGCGCTGTCTCACTGCCTCACCGTCGTGCGGGCGAAGCGCCAACTTGCCACCGCAGGAAAGTTCCGCTCCGAGTCATGGACGCAGGACGCTCAATGAGCGTTCGCGGAACGCTCATTCGAAGCACCAGAGAACGGAGCCGAGATGGCCGCTGCGAAGGGGCGGTTCTCGGCCGTTACCAGACGGGGGCCTGAGAAACTGCCCGACAACTCGTGCTCGCCCCGATTAGAGCCACGCCTCGGCGGTCACTTCCACCTGACCGTCGCTGAGCGTCTTGCACGCCAGGATCATGCTCGACTCCGCTGCCACGCGCGAGAGCCCGAGGCGGGAATGCCCCGTGGTTCGGATCGCCCGCACCATCGCATCCCGGTAGTACTCGCCCGAGTCTCTCTTCGACAGTTGCTGAATTTCTGAGTGCAGCCAGGTCCGATGCTCTTCGGTGGCGGCGTTTCGCGTCGTTATTCGCGCGAGCTGGCGTGGCGGTTGGGTGACCTCGAGCCGAAAGGCGATCGTCCCGGATGCCGCGTACTTGACGCTATTCTCCAATAGCTCGTGCACTGCGACCTCGAGCTTCGAGCGCCATTCGCTGCTGTCAATCAGGCGCTCGGCGAAGTCGACGGCATGACCGCGAACGAGCTCGACCAAGGCTGGGCTTGGTGCGAGTGTGAACTCGAAGACTCCATCGCTGTGGCTGATCATGCTACGGGCAGTCCGAAGGGCGGCCGAGAGGGCATTCGTTGATTGGCCTCGCGTGCACAGCTGCTGGTAGTGTGCCTCATTTGGGCCAAACCAGGAAGACCCAACCAACCCGATCAACGTGAAATGTGCCGAGGGCAAGAGGCCGAGCGGGGGCGCGGCCGACACCAGCGCCATCGGAATCGTCGCTGAGTCCGAGAATGCGACCCAAGACCGAAGGCATCGCGGCGCGACACGCTGCGCGCGCGGCTCGTTCACCGGCGGGAACTGCCACGGTAGGCATCGCGCGTGGCGTGCCTACCGCGTGCCAATCTCAGAGTGCGTTGAGGAACGCGACCAGATCGTCCTCCTGCTGCTCAGTGAAATCGAAGCCCAGCTCTTCTTCGTAATGGTCGACGACGTCGTGCAGCGTCTCGGCGATGCCGTTGTGGAAGTAGGGCGGTCGAGCTGCCAGACCCCGCAGAGTCGGTGTCTTGAAGCGGTCCATGTCACTCCAAAGTCCAGACCGCAGGGCTCGACCAATGTCCGTCGATGCTCGGACTTCACCGGTCGTGAGGTTGCGGAACGTGTAGATGGCCATGTCGCTCTTGGCCAGCGAAGCTCTGGAGGCTCCGACGTCGAACAGGGTGCCGTTGACGTTCTCACCGCTGTTTGCTGCGTTGTGACACCCGCTGCAGCGCTTACCGTTGAGGTCGCCGTTGTTGAAGAGCTCTTGCCCACGGGCAATCTGTCGACGCTTGGGATTGCCGTGATCGATCCAAGCATCGTAGAGGTCGAAACGACCTTGGACCAATGGCTGTTGCGAGAACGCTTCCGGACCGCCGTTGGCACCGCCTGCGTCCAAGCGACCCACTCCGGGAACGACCAGCTGTGCATGGCTGAGGTTCATCTCGAAAGCAACAATCGCGTCGATCGTCTCCGGGGTCGCCGGGTCGCCTTGCTGAGCACCGGTGACGTTGCTTCTAGCCTGACGTGCCAAGCCGAGCGCCAGAGTTGCTTGGGTGTTTCCGCCATCCCAGCTCACTGGAACACTGCGGAAGTTGGCCGTGGCCATGGCCTTCCGGAAGTTGTGAATCTTGGCACAGCTTCCGAAGCCCAACGGGTCATCGGCATCGATACATTCGAACTCCGCGGTCGCGGGGACCGCCCGTGTGCGCACGAACTTACCTTGCAACAACATGCTGAAGGATGCGCGGCGCGCTTCGACCGTTGATACGTCCGCGATGCCGGGTTGGTCGGCGTCTTTGATGTTGAACAGCGGATGCAGGCCATCGGTATCGTCGAAAAGCCGTTGCGCCCGCGCGGCGGTGAGACCCCAGCCGTCTCCGGGAGCGTGGCAGGTCACGCAGGATCGGCCGTTCGAACCCTGCGGGGTGGCGAACGCAGACGTCAAGTCGACGATCCCATCGGTGCTGTATGTCGCTGCCTTTCCTCCGGCGTTCCGCACCAGGTGATTGTTCGGTAGGGAGTCGGGCTCGTCGCAGTCATGATGCCCGTGCCCGTGCCCGTGCCCGTGCCCGTGCCCGTGCCCATGGCCATGCCCGCCACGTAGCTCGGCGCCAAGGCTGCCCACGGCTTCCTCGTCGGCAGCGGGGCCGCTGCACGCGAAAGCGGGGATCATCAAACCGGCGGCGAGCAACGACTGCATGTACAGCCGCGACCGCGCGCCGGAGAACTTGGAAGATAAACTCGTGCCCTGATATCTCGTCATTCGCCTCTCCCATCCACTGCTGATCTGGTTCCTTCGAGCGTCAATAGTCACCTTCTATCAGCCATCCAAAACACAGCGTAGACCCACCCGGCGACCCCAGAACAAGCTGTCGGAGCTTATCGAATCTGTCAAATCGGATACTGATCAATACGACCCTAACGTGTTCTGCACGATCGGTTTCGTCGGGTGCCCACATGTGCGCCGGTTCCGGAATGGTACTCCCGAGCGGCCAAAGATTCGCCTCACGCCGCGGTTTACTCCTGAGGTTTACAGTGCTCGTTCACGCGCGCCTTCGATGAGGCGCGGCGATGCGGTGTCTCCACTATGAGCCTGCTTTGACTCGTTCGTGAGCGCCGCGCGCGCTCGCCTCATCAGTTTTGATGGGCGTCGGTGTCATGGGTTCCCCGATACGGGTTGTTGCACCAGGTGCACGGCTTCTCGTCGCCGGCCGAACTTCTTCTCGCCAGCGCTCATCCGAAGTGACCTCGAATGCTGGGTACGCACCTCGACCAATGTTTTACGGACGCTGAGCCCCCCGAGCTTGGCCACGACCATCGTCTCGATGGATCCGACCTCCGGCCCACCGACTCGACGACAACCCTGGTGCGCTCGAACTGTAGTCTAGCGTTGGCGCTAGATAGCTCCCCCTCGGGAAGGCCCTGTCGAGCTCGGCTCGGCTCGACCTTGTCAGAGCGTGTGTTACCTTGCGCGCATGATTGGGGAGATGAAGAAGGGGAGACCGTTCGGCGGTTGGGGATCGCTATTGCCGGCTGGGGGCGCATGCGGGAAGGGCCCCTCAGTTCGTGGCCGCTCATGGGGAGTCGTGACCATCCTGTTCGTGACTGCCTGCGGCGCGTCGGAAAACATGTCGGGTGAGGAGCAGGGAGGGGAGCCAGCCGCAGCTGGGGAGGTGCCTGCTGACCAAGGGCTCCCGTCGCAAGAGCCCGCAGAGCTCATGCCTGTGGAACAGGGGCCCGGTGAATCGGATGAACCGGCAAGCGCGCCGGTCAGTCATTCGACTCTGCCCTGCCGAGCGGAGGCCCGCGAAGGCGACGACACTCTGATCAACGCAACGGAGTATCACTACAACGCCCAGGGGCAACTTGCTTTCGAGTACTACCAGCAGGCCGCGGTCGATGATGCCCCTCGTCTTCTGTACTCCTACGAGTACGATTCGGTCGGGAACCAAGTTGTCATCACCGAATACGGGACTGACGAGTACGTCCTCTCGATGACGACTCAGACGTTTGACAACAAAGGGAACCGACTGACGCGCGCCGTCGACCACGGCGTCGACGGCGAGGTCGAGAGCCTCATCAGTTATACGTATGACGATGCTGGACGTCTGCTGAGCGAGGAGGCGACGGGATGGGGACGTGACGCCAACTGGGGCAACTTCTACACCTACGACGAGCAGGGCAGGCTGCTGACGGAGCTCCGCGTGTCAGACGGAGACCCGGAGTTCCTTCATTCCTACGCTTATGGTGAGGACGGGGCTTCCAGCGAAATCGCAGAGGATGTCTCGGCTGACGGTACAATCGACGCGCTTGCGAAGTCTCTCTACGACGAAAGCGGTCATGTGCTCGAGTACACTTTGGACGAGGGCATGGATGGGATTCTCGAAGTGCATTGGGTCTCGACCTGGAACGAGGCAGGAAACGAGCTTACCCGAGAAGAGCGCTATACCAACGGGAACCCCGACTACTCTCACACCTTCTCCTATGATCCAGAGGGCAGAGAAGTGGCTGTACTGACTGACGTGGAGAGGGACGGCACAATCGACTACATCAGCAGGACCTACTACGAGTGTGAGTTCTCCGACGCCCCCGGTCCTGTCGATTCAAGCAGCGCAACCGGGCCGGACCGGGGAGAGGTACGGTAGTCAACGGGTTACCCCGACCAGGGTGCCCTGGACGTTGGCCAGAGTGGCAACTCCGTGATGCCGAGTGCCGACTGGAACGAAGGCTTCATCGGTGGCCTCAGCCCCAGGGCAGGAAACGTCGGCTGAACTCAACCCGATTCCGCCAGCCGCTCGCGGCGCGCTTGCAAGATCTTCGCGAAGGAGCGCAGCCCGAACTCGCTTTCGGTCAGGCCCGTTTCAGCGATTTCGTCGGCGTCGATGGCGCCGCAGTTGAGCGCGCGGATGAAGAAGTTCAGCAGGCCTTGGCCGGTCGCGGCGTCGTCGAACACGTCGCCGACCAGGGTCGCCTGGGCCGCTCTTTCGATGAAGTTCGACAGCCGTTCGGCGGCGGGGGCCAGGCCCTGCAAGAAGAACGCTTGGCAGCTCGCGTAGCGCACGGGCAACTGCGCCGGATGCAAGTCCCAGCCTTGGTAGTAGCCGCCCTGGAGCGAGTGGGTGATGTGACGGTGGCTCAGTTGCCAGGCTGAGTGTACGGCGCGGCGATTCTCGTCGATCTGCGCGGGTGATAGATCGCGGCCGCGGTGCGGACCGACGGGCATCACGTTGGTCGCGCCATCGGACAGGAAGATACCGGTCGCGGCGTATGCCAACGTCATCAAGCCTTTGGCGAGATCGCACATCGGGTGCAGCATCGTTTGATACGACGCGGTGATGTTGCACGACGCGGTGAAATCGTAGGTACCCAGGTGCGCGCCCACGCAGCGCCCTTCGCACGCGTGCAAGAAGTCGGGCAGCGGCGAGCGACCGTCGGGGCCGAGCAATGCTTGGGTCACTTCGATCATCAGTTCCAAACGCAGGGTTTTGGGAGCTAACCCGTGGCGCTGTTCGAGCAGTTCGAGCAAGCGCACCAAGGTCGCGGGTTGCTCGGCAATGGTCACCTTGGGCAAGGTCACCACGAAGTGGTTCGGCAGCCTGCCGCCGGTTTCGGTCAACAGGGTGTCGTAGAACAGCTCCAGCGTGCGAGTGCCGCGTTCTTTCCACTCCTGGCTGAAGGTCTTGATGCGGATCCCTAGATACGGCGGCAGGGTGCCCTCGCGCATTCCCTGCGCTACCTCTTTGGCGGCGGCGATGGCTGTCGCGTCCTCTTCTGCGTCGGGTCGCGCGCCGAAGCCATCTTCGAAGTCGATGCGAAAGTCCTCCACGGCTTCGCGTTCGAGTTTCGCCAGAACCCTTTCATGCACCCGCGCAGCAAGCCAACGACGCGGCGCCTCGCTGCGCAGTTTCCAGGGGTCGGCAGTGTATTGCGCCACCAGCTCTTCCGCCGTGATCCCCTCGAAGTCGCGTTCGTCGACGAAGCCGACGCCCACGCCGAACTCGATCGGATCTCTGCCGTAGCTGCGCATGCTGTTCAGCGCGAGCTCGCCGAGGCGCCGGGTGGTCGTCGCTTTGAACAAGTGGGCACCGCCGTACACGGTGTGTACCGGTTGGCGCAGTTCACTCTCTCCCGGATAGACTCTACTGAACGCTTCGTTGGCGCGGGATAACGCGTCGAGGTGTGCTTTTGCTTGGTCGACGAGGGACATCACGAGCCTCGGTAGGTGCTGTATCCGAACGGGCTCAGCAGCAAGGGGATGTGGTAATGTTCGCTTGCGTCGGCGAGCGAGAAGACCACATCCACGTAGGGATAGAAGGGCGCTGTCCCTGGGTCTTGGGATAGCAGGTAGGGGCCCGTGTCGAAGCGAACGCGAAACGTGCCCGGCGATGGGCTGACCTCGGCGTCCCACTGGCGCACTCGCCCGTCAGTGTCGGTGGTAGCCGACGCCAGGGCTTGCCACGAGTCACCGCCGAGGCGGCAAAGAGCCACTGCGATGCCGGCGGCGGGGCGTCCGCGTGCCGTGTCGAGGACGTGGCAGGTGATCCCGCTCATGTTCCGAGTTTCTCCAATCTGATTTTCGTGATCTTGGCTTGCTCCGCGGCTGCGATGGCGAGCTCCGTGTCGGGGTCGTTGCTCATCCGGTCTTCGAGCAGTTGCAGCATCTCTTGGGCGCTCTTGCCCGTCGCGCAAACGATGAACAGGTAACCAAAGCGCGCCTCGTAGGCATCGTTGAGCTCCTTCAAACGGTCGAGCACCGCCTCGCTCGCGTGTGCGACTGCGGCCTGCTCGCCACTGGACCACGTTGCCGTGGACGCAAAACGCTCGCGCAGTTGCGGCTTGTCGGCGCCGATACGCGGGTGGCCTGAAAACGCTTGTAGGTAGTCGCTCTGGGTTAGTGTTGCCCACACTTCGTCGGCCTTGCGCAGTACTGCGGCATCGTCCCTGAAGGGGCGATTTCGAAGCATGCCGTCCGCCCATGCGGTCGAGGCGCAGCAGCGGAGCAGCGCACGGCGCGCCTCGCGTTCGGCTTCTTCACCGGCGCGATTGAGCAGCGCGCAGAGTGTCACGACTGACCTCTTGGCGTTTGCACATCGAGGCGCTGCCCCCAGACGCGCAAGCGACTCACGCCGCCGTCCGGGAAGATGTTCAGCCGCAGGTGCGTCGCGGGGACCTCGGGCAGCCCCTCGAAGAAGTGTCGCGTATCGGCTTGCAGTGGCGTCCGTGGGATGATGCAGCGCCACGCTTCGCTAGCAATGAGCTCCGTCGTTCTGACGCTAGAGCTCGCGTTGCTCGTCACGTCGATGACGTCCACGGAGAACGATTCAGGGTAGTTGCCCTTGAAGTGCGCCGTGTCGATTTCGATCAGTCCAGCAGTACCGCGCGCGCCGAGCTCGATGATCAGCCAATCGTAACCCGGACCTCGCCGTCGCCGGGTTTCCCAACCACCGCCCATGTCGCTGGCGCGCCCCGGCAACAATACGTGATGCATTGGACTGAAGCGCGCGTCCGAACACATCAGTGGGTGGCCACCGTTGAGCACCGCAGCCAAGTCGACCGCGCCCGTGGGCAGTCGCGCGGCGGTGTCGTTGTCAAGCGCCGAGGTGTTCCAAGCGGGCACGATGCGGCCGTAGGCACGAAGTCGTGCCACGCCGCCGTCGGGAAAGATGTTCAACCGCAGCGCGTTGACCTCTGCTGTTTGCGTCGCGGCGAAGATGTTCTGTCTGTCCCCCTGCAGTGCCACTTGTGGCAACAGTTCATGCCATGTGGCGGCGCGAGCCTGTTCGGCGGTGGCGCCAGGTGGGAGCAACGCGCCGTCGATGGAAGCGAAGGCGGGGTGGTTGCCGTTGAAGAAATGAGTGTCGATGTCGAACCCGGCCAGGCGCGCCGTCACCCCCAATTGCACGATGCACCAGTCGTACCCAGCGGCGCGTTTGCGACGACTCTCCCAGCCGTCCATCCACTTGCCGCGATCGGTGTACTTGCCGTCGATGAACACGCCGCGCCCGGGCTCGAACAGGTTCTTGGCCTCGGCGAAAAATTCGTCGCTGACGTCGAGCACGCGCGTGCCGAATTCGCAGGCAGCGACGTCGATCAGGTTGGAAAAGGGGACGAGAGACACGGGAGACGGGGTGGACATCGATGCGGACGGGTTGCGGAGTTTGGTGAACGTGGAACGGAAACGTCGAACGGGCTAGTTTCGATGAAGCAGGACTCTGCCGGCCGCTGTACCGCAATGGTGCGCGCCGTCGAAGACGAGCTGACCGCCGAGGAGCGTCCTTTCGACCGTGCCGGTCAGCGTTCGACCGACGTAGGGCGAAACCTTGTGACGAAAGAACAGTGCCTGGGCCTCGATGCGGCGTTCGGCGTCGGGATCCCAAACGAGCAGATCGGCGTCGAAGCCCGGGGCGATGCGGCCCTTGGTGTTGGCGAGACCCGCAAACTGAGCGGGGTTGGTGCTCATCCAACGCGCCAGCTGTTCGAGGCTCGCACCGCGAGCGCGGGCTTCAGTCCAGATCGCGCTCAGGCCGAGCTGCAGCGACGCAATGCCTCCCCAGGCGCCCATGAAGTCGCCTTGATCAGGCAGTTTCAAGCTGGGGATGCACGGGCTGTGATCGGTGATCACGAAATCGATCACGCCGTCGAGCAGACCTTGCCACAGCGCCTGGCGATTGTCGTGCTCGCGGATCGGCGGGGCGCACTTGTAGTACGTCGCCCCGTCGGGGACCTCTTCCGCTTCCAGGCACAGGTAGTGGGGGCAGGTTTCGACCGTGATCGGCAATCCTTCGGCTTTGGCGTCGGCCAGGGCACGCAGCGACTGCGCGGACGACAAGTGCACGATGTGAACGGGGCAGCGCGTTTCGCGGCACAGTTCGATCATCATCGCGATGGCGGCATCTTCCCACGCCTTGGGCCGCGATTGCAGGTAGCCGTGGTAGACCCGCGGGTCGAGCTCGCTCACTTCAGCGCCGAGGTCGAGCTCAGCGTGAACCAGTAGCGGCAAGCCGTGGTCGCGCAGCACGGGCATGGCGCGGCGCAGGTCGTCGGCGGTGGTGTTCGGGAACTCGTCGATGCCCGAGTGGACCAAGAACGTCTTGCAGCCGAGCGCGCCGCCGCTGACGAGGTCCGGCAGATCCGCGACGTTCTGGGGCACGACGCCACCCCAGAAGCCGACGTCGACGAAGCGATTGCCTTCGGAGGCTTGCAGTTTGGTCTCCAGCGCCGCTCGGGTCGTGGTCACCGGCAAGCTGTTGAGCGGCATGTCGACGAGCGTGGTCACCCCGCCCGCGGCTGCTGCGCGGGTCGCAGTTTCGAACCCTTCCCACTCGGTGCGACCCGGCTCGTTGATGTGCACGTGGCAATCGACGAGCCCTGGAAAGACGACGAGATCACCGACGTCCAGCACGCCGCTGCTGGCGGGTTGTCCGTTTTGTCCTGGCACGTGGGGCAGCACGTCGCTGATTCGACCGTCCTTGAACAGCACGGTGGCCGGCGCCAGTCGTTCGCCGGCCAACACTCGGGAACTGCACAGGCCGGCCGGAGATGTCTCCATTCAGAACTCCCGCTCGGAGAAGGTACACAGGCTGTGGAAGTGGCGCTCGCGGTCTTCGACGAACAGCGAGCTGGTGATCCCTGAGACCAGACGGGGGATCGAGTACTTCATGCCGGAGATGCTGGCGCCGCCGAAGCCGAGGCTCAGCAACCCGCCGAAGGTGTAGTTGTACAGGGTGGACAGGTGTGGCGCGTCGCCGGGCTTCTTCTCGGTGAACTCGAAGTGCGGACCGAGGTACGGGTGCCGTGCCAGGTCCTCGTGGCTTTCGTTCGCTGGCGGCTGGTACCGCTCGCCCCAGCGCGCGATGTGCTGCTCGACGTGTTGCAGTTCCGGACGGCGCTTCAAGTCGGTGACGAAACCCGTGGCTGCAATGATGAAGTCCGTCTCGACGGGACCGTGCGGCGTGTCGATGACCACGACGTTGCCGCGCTGTTCGACACCGAACCAGGGGCAACTCGGCATCAAGTGAAAGTTGGTGTGCCGAGTGGCGCGGTGAAATGTGTCCGTCGGCGGGAGCTGACCCATGCGTAGGATCTCGCGGATGAACCGCCACTTGTCCGCGTCTCCCAGTTCGCCGAAGTGCGCCAAAAACCCAACAAACTCTGCCCATCGATAGGCGTTGACGTTGACGAGTTGAGCTCGCCGAAAGCACAGCCGCACTTCGGCCGCGCCTTTCTCCAGAGCGACCGACGCGTTGTCGAAGGCCGATGCTCCCGCTCCGAGCACGGCGATGCGCTTGCCGCGCAGTGCATCAAAGTCGATGTCGTCTCGAGTGTGCGCGTAGCTCGTTCGCGCGAGCTTGCTGGTGATGAACTCGGGCACCGTCCAAGCGCCCGAGCCTTCGATGCCCGTCGCCAGCACGACCCGTCGTGCGAAGGCCGAGTGCGCGGCGCCGTGCAGGTCGTAGGGTACCTCCCAGCAGGCCTCTTCTGGCAAGTACTGCAGCGCGCCGACTCGCGCTTCGGGGCGCACGGGGATCGCCAAGGTTTCCCGGTACCACTTCAAGTACGCGGCCCACGTCTCTTTGGGGACGAGCCCGAGGGTTTCCCAACTGTTGGGTCCGTGTTGGGACTCGTACCACGCGCGCGGCGTCAGTGACGGGATACCGAGGTCGGGCCCGGTCAGGTATTTGGGCGTGCGCAAGGTGTGCATGCGCGCGAAGTTCAGCCACGGGCCCGCGCGGTCGAGCGGGTTCTGGTCGAGCACCAACACGTTGGTGACGCGTTCGCGCATCAATCCAAACGCCGTGACCAAGCCGCTCTGTCCGCCGCCGACGATCACGACGTCGTAGATGGGCGCGCCGGCTTTGGTGCGACGCTCGCTCAGCCAGGGCCTGCGAGGGTAGTCGAGCAACTGCAGATCCCGTTGCACGGCAGCCGTGTGTTCGACGAGTTGTGGATTCATCAAGTGCCCTGCGGGAAAGTGCCGACGCTGCGAGTTCCGAGGAGCTGGAGCTCTGAGTAGCTACCTAGCTCGGGCTATGTTGCCGGGATGTCACTGGACGAGCAAGGGGGCGCCGTTCGTGCAGATGTTGCCGGTGCTCCTTCGAGACTCGCCGCTGGGACTTTCAGGGAGCGCAAGTGGTTCGCGTCTTTTCCGCGGCGCAGCGCGATCCACTCGGCGGCGATGCTGACGGCGATTTCTTGGGGGCCAGCCGCACCCAGATCGAGCCCAACCGGCGCGTAGGTTCGTTCCAGCGGTATCGAACCGTATCTCGCTTCCGCCCGCTCGACCAGTCGCAGCACTTTGCGCTTGCTGCCCACCATGCCGATGTACGCGTGCGGCTGCTGGGTTGTCAGTTCGAGCAGTTCGCCGTCGAGGTGGTGGTCGTGGGTGGCGATCAGCACCCAGCTGTCGTCCGTCAGTGGATTGCGCTTGAGGTACTCGATGGGGTCGAGCAAGTGCCGCGTGCAACCCGCAAAGCGTTCCTCGGTATTGAGCTCTTCGCGTTCATCCACGACGTGAACGGCAAAGCCCAGACTCTTGACGAGTGGCGCGGTCGCCGCAGCGATGTGCCCGGCTCCGCACAGTACCGCCGTCGGCACGCGTTCGATTGGTTCCACCAGCACCTCCATGCTTCCGCCGCAGCACATGGCCAAGTCCCGAGTCAAGTCGCGTTTGACGATCCGCGCCTCGCCACCGTTGAGAATCTCTTCGAGCTGTTGCAGTACCAGTTGTTCGATCGCTCCACCGCCAACCGTTCCGATGCGGGTTCCGTCGCTCAATAGCAGCAGCCGGGCCCCGACGCGTTGTGGTGCTGAGCCGCCCGTGCGCACCACCGTCGCCAATGCCGCGCGTTGTCGTGCGTCGAGCACGCGCAGGATCGCCTCGGCGATCTCACGCACCGCCCGACTCCCGCAGGCTCGCCCTCGCCGCGTCGGTTGGATCTCCCGGGGTGCTCCAGCCCTGGCGCGCGAGCATTGCGGACAGCGCGTTCAGGCATTGGATGACGTTGGCTTCCGTGCACCCGGAACCCATCAGACCGATGCGCCAGGCCTTGCCCGCGAGCGAACCGAGGCCACCGCCAATCTCGAGATTGTGTTCGCTGAGCAACTCGCGGCGCACCCGTGCCTCGTCGACGTTCGGCGGAGCGGCGACCAGTGTGAGCGGCGGCAAGCGCGCGCCGCTTTCGACGGGCAGTTCGAGGCCGAGCGCAGTGAGGCCCGCCGCCAGCGCCGCGGAGTGACGGCGATGGCGTTCGAAACGTGCGGGCAGCCCCTCTTCGAGCACGATGCGCAGGGCCTCGTGCAAGCCGTACAGCATGTTGATCGGCGCGGTGTGGTGGTAGACGCGCTCTTTCCCCCAGTATTGGCCGACCAGGCTGACGTCGAGGTACCAGCTTTGCACCTTGGTCTTGCGGCGCTGCATGACGTCGACGGCGCGCGGCGAGAAGCTCACCGGTGACAGCCCCGGTGGACACGACAAGCACTTCTGCGTGCCGCTGTAAGCCGCATCGATGCCGTGGGCGTCGAGATCCACGGCGACGCCGCCCAGGGACGTGACACAGTCGACAAACAACAGAGCGCTTGCCTCATCGGCGATCGCGCGTAGCGGAGCCAGGTCGTGCAGCACCCCGGTCGACGTTTCGGCGTGCACCACACCGAGCAGCTTGAAGCTACCGGCCTTGGCCGCTGCCCGCAGCGCGTCGTAGTCGAGCGCCTGCCCCCACGGCGCGTCGACGGCAGTGACCTCGGCACCGCAGCGGCGCGCCACCTCACACATGCGCGTGCCGAACACGCCGTTGACCCCGACCAACACGCGATCACCTGGCTCGATCAGGTTCACCAGGCACGTTTCCATGCCGGCGGAGCCGGTACCGCTCACTGCCAGAGTCGTCGAGTTCTTCGTACCGAACACGTGCTGGAGCATTTCCCGCAGTTCGTCCATCAACTGCAAGAACAACGGATCGAGATGACCGATGGTGGGCTGCGCCAGCGCCCGCAACACCCGCGGATCGACGTCGCTCGGCCCAGGGCCCATCAAGGTGCGGTGAGGCAGACTCGAGACTTCCACGCTGGGTAGCCTAAATGAGAGTTCGCGATTCGCGAAACTCTCATTCGATGCAACAGAGAATGGAGTCGAGAAAACGCCCGCACCGGGGGCGGTTTGGGGGTTCAAAAAAACGCCCGACAATCGTGCTCGTCCATTTGGCGCCGAAAACACTCGGCCGCGACAGCGATTGGCCGTCGACTGGGCCGGCCCGAGGATGCGCTTCCGGCGGTGGACCGGCGAGTTTTTTCTCCCGCGTGCCAAACGCAACCTGACGGCAATGCGGGCGGGGGTAGACTGCGACCATGACCGTGCAGTTCATGCTGAACGGAACCCCGGTGACCGTCGACGACGCGGATCACCACACGAGCCTGCTGCAGTGGCTGCGAAACTCGGGGTTCACCGGTTCCAAAGAAGGGTGTGCCGAGGGCGAATGCGGTGCGTGTGCGGTAGCGCAGGTGTTGCCGCGTGCTGAAGGCGGTAGTCGTCTGGAGCCGCTCAACAGCTGCCTACTGTCGCTGGCCGACGCTCACGGTCGCGAAATCATTACCGTCGAAGGTGTGGCGCCGAAGGCGACGTCCGGTGGCGCCTCGGGGTCTGCGTCGCGGCCCTTGCACCCGGTGCAGCAGGCACTGGTCGAACGCGGCGGGTCTCAGTGCGGCTACTGCACGCCGGGTTTCGTGGTGAGCTTGTTCTGCGAGTATTACCGCGCTGAGAGAACGAGTCCGGATCCCGAAGCGATCTCCGGCAATCTGTGCCGCTGCACCGGATACAGGCCGATCCTCGACGCGCTCGAGTCGTTGCCGACGCCAGCGGCAGACGACGTCACGGAGCGCCTGTCTCGCGATCGCGTGGCGCTTGCCGAGTTGAGTCATGCCACGCCAGCTCGGACGTTTCTCCGCCCGACCACCTTGACTGGCGTGGTCGACGCCCTGCGCGACAATCCGAAGGCGGTGTTGCTCGCGGGGGGCACCGACGTCATGGTCGAAGTCAATCAGCGCTTTCGCCGCATCGATTCGTTGGTCGCTCTCGATGGCGTTCCCGAACTGAAACGGATCGAATGGACTCGAGACGAATTGGTTTTGGGGGCCGGTGCGACGCTCTCCGACATCGAACTGGCGCTACGAGACGCGCAGGCGGATCAACGCGCTTTGGAAATGTTCGATCAGTTGTTGCCACTGTTCTCCTCGCGCTTGATCCGCAATCGAGCGACGCTGGGTGGCAATCTGGCGACGGCATCTCCCATCGGCGACTCGGCGCCCGCGTTGCTCGCGCTGGGTGCACGTCTGTGCTTGCTGTCCGCCACCGGTGAGCGATTCGTGCCCTTGCACGAGTTCTTTGCCGGCTATCGCAAGACGGTGCTGCAGCCCGGCGAGCTGATTGTCGACGTGCGCATTCCTCGTCCTTTTCCGGTACTGCAGCGCTTCTACAAGGTCAGTAAGCGCCCGTTGGACGACATTTCGACGGTCGCCGCTGCCTTTGCTCTGACCCTCGACGATTCACGCGCCGTCCGCTCGATGGGGATTGCGTATGGCGGCGTCGCAGCCATACCGCTGCGTGCCTCGGACGCTGAAGCGCAGGCGCTCGGCAAACCTTGGAATGCGGCGACCCAGCAGGCCGTCACCCTCAAACTCACAGAACTCGGCACACCGATGAACGACCATCGCGGCAGTGCCGATTACCGCCGCGCGATGATCACGAGTCTGTTCGAGCGGTTCTGCGCCGACACCGCGGCGCCGGCGTCACTTCGGAGCAAGCCATGACCAAGCACGTCGGCAGACCCTCCAGTCACGAATCGGCGCGACTGCACGTGACCGGCGCTGCCAAGTACGTCGACGATCTGTGGCAGGGCATGGGTCGGGTCGTTCACCTGTGGCCAGTCTGTGCTCCGCACGCGCACGCGCGGGTGCTCGACGTCGACACCCGCGTGGCGGCAACGGCGCCGGGCGTGCTGCTGGTACTGACGGGCAAAGACGTCCCCGGCGAAAACGACACGGGCCCCGCCGTCCACGACGAACCCCTGTTCCCCGAAGTCGTGTGCTTTCACGGCCAGGCCGTGGCGTGGGTCGCGGCCGAAAGTGAAGAGCAGGCGCGGCTCGGCGCGGGTTTGGTGCGCGTCGAGTACGAACCATTGCCGGCGATCAACGGTATCGAGGCGGCCATCGATGCCGAAAGCTTTCACGGCGAGCTCGAACGCATGCAGCGGGGCGAACCCGACGCAGCACTGGCCAAAGCGCCGCATCGCTTTGCGGGCGAGCTGTGGGTCAATGGTCAAGAGCACTTCTACCTCGAGACCCAAGCGGCGCTGGTCTGGGTGGATGAGAGCGGCGGCATCATGGTTCAGTCGTCGACGCAGCATCCGTCGGAGACGCAAGAAGTCGTGGCACGAGTGCTGGGGCTGCCGCGCAACGAGGTCGTCGTGCAGTGCCTGCGCATGGGCGGCGCTTTCGGTGGCAAGGAAACGCAGGCCAACGCCTGGGCGGCGGTTGCGGCGCTGGCCGCGACGCGCTTGCAGCGGCCGGCCCGCGTGCGGTTGACGCGCTACCAGGACATGGTGATGACCGGCAAGCGTCATCCCTTCTTGGCGCGCTTCGACGTCGGGTTCGGCAATGACGGCAAGCTCCAAGGGCTGAAGCTGCAACTGTTCAGCGACGGGGGGTGGAGCATGGACCTCAGCGCGCCAGTGCTCGGCCGCGCGATGTTCCACGTCGACAATTGCTACCTGCTGCCGAATGTCGAAGTGACGGGTCGCGTGTGCAAGACCCATTGCGTCTCGCACACGGCGTTCCGCGGATTTGGCGGCCCACAGGGCATGCTCATGATTGAGGAAATCATGGACCGCATCGCTCGCGCGTGCGCATTGCCACCCCACGTGGTTCGCCGCCGCAACTTCTATCAGCCTGGCGATACTGCCCACTATGGTCAGGCCATCAGCGCGGCCGAGCGCATCGACGACATTTGGACGCAATTGACGGCGAGCAGCGACTTCGAGGCCCGCCACGCGCAGGTCGAGGCGTTCAACCGCTCCAGTGTCGACACCAAACGCGGCATCGCCATCACGCCGGTCAAGTTTGGCATCTCGTTCACGACGGCGTTTTTCAACCAGGCCGGCGCCCTGGTGCTCATCTACAAGGACGGCAGCGTGCAGCTCAATCACGGCGGGACCGAGATGGGGCAGGGCTTGCACACCAAGATGCTGCAGATCGCGGCCGACGCGTTGGGCGTGCCCATCGAGTCGGTTCGGTTGATGCCCACGCGCACGGACAAGGTACCCAACACGTCGGCAACGGCGGCGTCGAGTGGCTCCGACTTGAACGGCGCAGCGGTGCTACAAGCTTGTGAGGTGCTGCGCGGTCGGCTCGCAGAGGTGGCGGCGAGGCGCTTCGGGAGCGATGCCTCGAGCGTCGTCTTCGAAGACGGCTGGGTGAGCGTGGCGGGTGTTCCTGGCCAGCGCATCGCTTTTGGCGAGCTGGTGCTCGACGCCTACCTGCAACGCGTGCCGCTGTTTGCCACGGGCTACTACCGCACTCCGAACATCCACTACGACCGCGTGAGTGGCAAGGGCAAGCCCTTTCACTACTACGCCTACGGCGCCGCAGTCAGCGAGGTCGAGGTCAATCGGTTCACCGGGCAATACACCGTGCGCGCCGTCGACATTCTCCACGACGTGGGCGACTCGCTGTCTCCGCTGATCGACCAGGGCCAAGTCGAAGGAGGATTCATCCAAGGCGTGGGGTGGCTCACCACCGAGCAGCTCGTGTGGAACGAGCACGGCGCGCTTTCCACCAGCGGCGCCTCGACCTACAAGCTGCCCACCCTCGCCGAGTGCCCGGAAA
>QJWJ01000535.1 GCA_003235365.1 Deltaproteobacteria bacterium | reverse complement strand
CCGTCGCTGCACTCAGCCCTCTACGGCTGCGGCAGCCGACGCCTCTGCTGGAGCCTCGACCGGCGCGCTCGTCTCCGCATCCGGGCGATCGACGAGTTCGATGAGACACATCTCGGCGGCATCACCGCGGCGGCGTCCCAACTTGATGATACGCGTGTACCCGCCAGCACGGTTCTCGTAACGTTTGGCGAGGTCGCCCAGCACCTTTTCGACCAAGTCGACCTTCTCGCTCTTCTCCTTCGTCTCGATCACACCGAAACGCTGCAAGAACTGCGAGATGTTGCGCTTGGCAGCCAGGCGACGCGCACGCTCGGCCTCGCTCAGCTTTTCCCAAGGCGTGTAGGCGGTGGCGCCCAGGCGACGTGCCTTGGAGATCAACCGCTCCGCGACACGCCGCAGCTCCTTGGCCTTGGCGTCCGTCGTTTCGATCCGCTCGTGAAGCACCAGGTTGGCCGTCAGCGCGCGGAACATCGCACGGCGATGGCTGGTGTTTCGACTGAATTGGCGACCGAGTTTTCTGTGTCGCATGGCTTACTCCAAATTCTCCGATTGATTCCTGGCGACTGCGATTCTTGATGACCGGGATTCTTGGTGACCGTCGCCGTTCAGCCTTGAGCCTGCTGTGTCTTCCAGCGCTCGAGCATCTGAGGCCAATTGTCGAGCTTCATGCCGAGGTTCAAGTTCATCGTGGAGAGGATCTCCTTGATCTCCTTGAGCGACTTGCGGCCGAAGTTCTTCGTCTTGAGCATGTCCTGCTCGCTGCGCTGCACCAGCTCGCCGATCAGGGTGATGTTGGCATTCTGCAGACAGTTGGCCGAGCGAACCGACAGTTCCAGCTCGTCCACTGATCGGAACAGGTTCTCGTTGAGCGGCTCCTCGCTCGCACTGGGCATCGGGTACGAGGTCTCTTCGGTTTCCTCGAAGTTGATCCAGATCGACAGCTGCTCCTTCATGATTTTCGCAGCGAACGCCACAGCGTCAGCTGGCGAAACGGAGCCATTCGTCCACACCTCGAGCACGAGCTTGTCGTAGTCGGTCACCTGACCGACACGCGCGTTTTGCACGGTGTAGTTCACCTTGCGAATCGGCGAGAAAATCGAATCGATCGGGATCGTCCCCAGCGCCATGGTCGGGCTCTTGTTGGCCTCGGCCCGAACGTAGCCGCGGCCAACGCCGACGGTGAGCTCCATCGAAAGCGGGCCCTTCTTGTCCAGCGTCGCGATGAGATGGTCGGGGTTGAGCACCTTGAGGCCGTCGACGAGCTGGATGTCGCCAGCGACGACCGGACCCGGTCCCTCTTTTTCGAGGCGCAGGGTGTAGGTCTTCGGCTGCTCCGCCTTGAACACGACGCCCTTGAGATTGAGCACGATGTCGGTGACGTCTTCGACGACGTCATCGATGCTCGTGAACTCGTGCAGCGCGCCGTCGATACGAACGGCGGTAATCGCTGCGCCCTGAAGCGAGGAGAGCAGCACTCGACGCAGCGAGTTGCCAATCGTGATACCGAAGCCGCGCTCGAGGGGCTCACAGCTGAACTTCGCGTAGAACTCCGTAGCGGAGTCGCCCTCGATGTGGATCGAACGAGGTCGAATCAACTCACGCCAATTGCGAACGGCCATTTCCGTCGCTTCACGCTTCGGATCGCTGCTCTGGGGTGCTGCCTCTGTTTCGGTATCCGTCATGGGCTCTTGCTCCTGCTAGGGGTTTTGCGCGACCGTCCCGGGTGCCCAAAGAACCAGCTCAGTTGGTACACCCCGCGGTCTGCCCGCGTTTCTCACTTCGATCAGGTCCCGAAGGACACGAATCTGCCCAACTTGGGCAAAGAACTTCGGCTCTCCGATGAGAGCCTGGGAACGCCCCGCCGAAGCGGGGCAGGTTCAGCGCGAGTAGTACTCGACGACGTACTGCTCGCGAATCGACGGCTCGTTGAGTTCGTCGCGAGGCGGTGCGCCCTTGAGAACCGCGGCGAAATTGTCCTTGTCGACGTCGATCCAGCTCGGACGCTCGCGGCCCTGAGCGGACTCCAACGCCGCGGAGACGTACGCAATCTTGCGACTCTTCTCGCGGATCTCGATCTTGTCGTTGGCCTTGACACGGTAGCTCGGGATGTTGACCCGCTTGCCGTTGACCAGGATGTGCTTGTGGCGGACCAGCTGACGCGCCTGCGACCGAGTCTCCGCGAAACCGCTGCGGTAGACCACGTTGTCCAGCCGCCGCTCGAGCAAACCGAGCATCTCCTCACCGGTGCGGCCCTTCAGACCCGTTGCCTCGGTGTAGTAGAGACGGAACTGGTGCTCGAGAAGCCCGTAGATGCGGCGAGTCTTCTGCTTCTCGCGGAGACGCAACCCGTATTCGGAGATCTTGTAGCGACCCTGGCCGTGCTGACCTGGGGGATAGGGACGACGGACGACCGCACACTTCTCGGAGAAGCAGCGCCCACCCTTGAGATAAAGCTTCATGCCCTCGCGGCGGCAGAGCTTGCAAACGGGACCAATATACCGAGCCATAATCCTATCTCGCTAACTAATCAGACGCGGCGACGCTTGGGTGGCCGACAACCGTTGTGGGGGACCGGGGTAACGTCGCGAATCAAGGTGATACGAAAGCCAACGGACTGCAGCGCGCGCAGAGCGCTTTCCCGCCCAGCACCGGGCCCTTTGACGAATACGGCGACGGAGCGAACGCCATGGTCCATCGCCCGTCGACCAGCTTCTTCAGCTGCCAACTGCGCGGCGAACGGCGTGCTCTTGCGTGAACCTTTGAAGCCGCGCGCGCCAGCGCTCGCCCAAGAGATGGCGTTGCCGGTCACGTCGGTAATGGTGACGATCGTGTTGTTGAACGTCGACTGGATGTGAGCGATCCCGGTGGGGATGTTCTTGCGAACGACTTTTTTGCCGCCGCGCGGCCTTCTTCCTGCTGCCATGGGGAATCTAGTCCTGAGCTAATACGTGAGAGGAAAGCGGACGCTCACTTCTTGCGAGCCAGCACGCCACGCTTGGGGCCTTTGCGCGTGCGCGCGTTCGTCTTGGTGCGCTGCCCGTTGACAGGCAGGTTTCGCCGGTGGCGCAGACCGCGGTAGCAGCCCAGATCCATCAAGCGTTTGATGTTCTGCTGCACTTCTCGGCGCAGGTCGCCTTCGACCTTGTACTCACGCTCGATGGTCTCGCGCAGCGACTTGACGTCCGACTCGGTCAGTTCGTCGACGATGCGGTTCTCCGGCACGTTGGCCTTCGCGCAGATCTCTTGAGAGGTTTTATCCCCGATGCCGTAGATGTAACGAAGCGCATATCGGAGCGCTTTACGTCGGGGTAGGTCAACACCAGCAATACGTGCCATAGGTCAGTTTCTCCAGCGCACCCGCTTCAACCCTGCCGCTGCTTGTGACGGGGATTGTCACAAATCACGCGAACCACGCCTTTGCGACGGATGACTTTACACTTCTCACAGATTTTCTTGACGCTCGGACGAACCTTCATGGGGGCGCCTCAGTGCTTTGGAACCACGAGCCAGGCTACGAGGTTCTGGGGGATCACAGTTTCTTGGTGATTTGACCCCGGTTGGGGTCGGTCGCCGAGAGCCTCAACTCGACACGGTCACCCGTGATGAGTCGGACAATCGATGAACGGGCGGAGCTAGCAAGACCTGCTCGAATCTGTCGACCACTGCTGAGGGTGACGCGGTACATGGCCCGCGGCAGAACCTCCAGAATGGTTCCCGATTCGATGCTTGATTTGGTCGTTGGTGGCTCCTTTCCCGAGGGGTCGGTTTGCAGGTTTCGCCTTGCGGCGTGAGCGTTCAGGCCAATACGGCCTTGATGCTGTTGGTGACTTCCTCGGGTTTTCCGGTGCCAACCACCGTTTTGAGTAGCCCTCGGCTGTCGTAGTAGGGCAGCAAGGCTGCCGTCTGGGCGTCGTAAGCATCGAGTCGCTTAGCGACGACCTCCTCTCGATCATCGGCCCGGTGTTCTAATTGGGCGTCAGCGGGAGGCGGATTGTACTTGAGATGATATATCTGTCCAGTCCGAACGTCGGTGCGACGACCCGTCGCGCGTTCGACCAGCAACTCCCTCGGCACGTCGATCTGTACGGCCGCATCCAGAGGCGCCCCACGACTGGCCAGTAGCTCGTCGAGGGCCTGGGCTTGGGCCTCGGTGCGTGGAAATCCGTCGAGAATGAACCCGCTCTGCGCGTCCGGCTCGGCGATGCGCTCTGCGACCAAGCCAATCACGACCTCGTCGGGTACGAGGCCGCCAGTCGACATGTACTTCTCCGCTTCCTTGCCGAGCTCGGTACCGGCGGCACGCGCGGCACGTAACATGTCACCGGTCGAAATCTTCGGAACCCCAAAGGTCGTGCAAAGCACGTTGGCCTGAGTTCCTTTGCCGCTCGCCGGCGCTCCTAGCAGAACCAATCTCATCGTGTGTCTTCCCCCTGCTTTCAAGCCGGCCGGCGTCCACTGAGCCGAGCCGCACGCGGCCCTGTCAGGCCTTCGTAGCTCTGCGTGATCAGATGCGCCTCGATTTGGTTGACCGTCTCCAGAGCCACACCGACGACAATCATCAGGCTGGTTCCACCGAACTGGAACGGCATCCGGAAGGCGCTGGCGACGACCGCAGGAATGACGCAGATGGTTGCCACGTAAATCGCGCCACCAACGGTGATGCGGGACACGACCCGGTCGATGTACTCCGCGGTTTGACGGCCAGGCCTGATGCCAGGCACGTTCGCTTGCTGCCGCTTCAGGTTGTCTGCGACGTCGACGGGTTGGAACGTGACCGCCGTGTAGAAGAAGCAGAAGAAGATGATCAACGCGGCGAAGGCGGAGTTGAACACCCAATCGCCACGATTGAGCATGCCGTTGAGACGTGACATGCCCGGGATGTTCATCGAGCTGAGGGTCGCCGGGAACATCAGCAAGCTGGACGCGAAGATCGGCGGGATCATGCTCGCCATGTTGACCTTCAAAGGCAAGTGCGCGCTCTGACCGCCGTAGACACGTCGCCCCACCTGACGGCGTGCGTATTGAATCGGGATCCGGCGCTGAGCGCGTTCGAAGAACACGACAGTCGCGATGCAAACCACGAACACCGCAGCGACGATCAGCACGGTGAGCGGCTGGATTTGGCCGGCGCTAGCGGCGAAGTACCGACCGGTCGCGCCTGGGATGCCGCTGACGATCGATGCGAAGATGATGAGTGAGATGCCGTTGCCGATACCTCGATCCGTCGCCTGCTCGCCCATCCACATGATGAGCGCGGTGCCGGTCGTGAGCGTGAGCATCGTCAATAGCCGGAAACCCCAGCCAGGACTTGCAACGACGTCGCCGAACTGACCGCCGCCCATATCCGCGTTCTGCCCTTCGAGCATCGTCGACACCCAGAAGGCTTGAACGAGGCTCAGCACGATCGCGCCATATCGCGTCCACTGCTCGATCTTACGTCGCCCCTGCTCGCCTTCCCGCCGCAGCTCTTCGACCTGCTTGGAGACCAAGCCCATCAACTGCATGATGATGCTCGAAGAAATGTAGGGCATGATGCCCAGAGCGAAGATGGACAGGTTCTCCAGCGCGCCGCCGGAAAACATGTTCAGCATCGCGACGATGCCACCCGTCGACCCAACCAGGGCCTGCATCACGGTCCGGTCGACGCCGGGGATCGTGATGAACACACCCAAGCGATAGACCACGAGAACGCCGAGGGTGAAGAGCACCCGGTTTCGGAGCTCGGGGATCCTCGGGATGTTCGAAAAACCGCTGAAAAGGGCCATAGGTGACTCGATAGTGGGGCGGGCGGCAAATCGCTAGTCGGGCAGGCTGAAAGTCGAACGATTATCGGCTGTCAGCCCTGCTCTGCGGCACTCGATTGCAGCACGACCACCGTGCCACCGGCCTTTTCGATCTTCTCCGAAGCGCTCTTGCTGAACTTGTGCGCGTGAACGGTCAGCTTCTTGGTCAGCTCGCCGTCGCCGATGATCTTGATCTCGGCGTTCTTGGGCTGAACCAGACGAGCAGCGCGCAGCGCCGCCTCGTCCAGGACTGCACCAGCCTCGAAACGCTCGAGGATCGACACGTTGATGGCGACGACCGTCTTGGGGAACGGAACGCGGAACCCGCGCTTCGGCAAACGACGCTGGATCGGCGTCTGACCACCTTGGAAGTGGAGCTTGCCGATGTTGCCACCGTTGCGAGCCTTCTGGCCCTTGAAGCCTCGGCCGCAGGTCTTCCCCTGCGTCGAACCGCGCCCGCGGCCTTCGCGCCGCTCACTGTGTACGGCCCCGGCAGGCGGTGCCAAACGCGCCAATACGTCGCTCATGACTTCACCTCTTCCACGGTAACCAGATGCAGGACCTTGCGAATCATGCCGCGGAACGACGGCGTGTTGTCCACGACCACCGACTTACCCACGCCACGCAAACCGAGCCCCGCCAAGATCTTCTCTTGCTGGTGGGGGCGACCGATGGTGCTCTTCACCTGCTTGATCTCGAGACGAACGCTCACGGTGCTTCTCCTTCAACAGCCGAAGTCGGCGCGATGGCGTAGCGAGCGATCGGATAGTCCGCCGCGACGTGCGCGACGTCGAGGCTGCGACGTGCGGCGAAGTCTTCCGCCGACGACAAGGTGCGCAGCGCCTCGATGGTCGCGTAAACGGCGTTGTACTTGTTCGCCGAGCCGAGACACTTCGTCAGAATGTCGTGAATGCCCGCGGACTCGACCACGGCGCGAACGGGGCCGCCGGCGATAACACCGGTACCCGGAGCTGCCGGGCGAAGCAGGACGCGACCCGCACCGAATTCGCCAACCACTTCGTGAGGGATCGTGACCCCGACGAGCGGCACCTTGAACATGTTCTTGCGCGCTTGGTCGTTGCCCTTGCGAATCGCTTCGGGCACTTCGTTCGCCTTGCCGAGCCCAACACCGACGTGTCCAGCTTCGTCACCGACGACGATCAGCGCAGCAAAGCTGAAGCGACGTCCACCCTGCACCACCTTCGCGACGCGGTTGATGTGGATCACACGCTCCTTGAGCCGATCCTCGTCCAGTTCCTCAAATGCCATGATGTCTCCTCAAACCTCTTCGCTAGACCTGCTCCGAGGCGCGCTCAGAACTGCAAACCTGCT
>QJWJ01000223.1 GCA_003235365.1 Deltaproteobacteria bacterium | reverse complement strand
CAGTCGGGCGTCAACTTTCCGCGCGCAGCGGAGCACAGCAGCTCGGCCAAGTCGCCGTCGATGAGGTTCATCAGCACTTGGGTTTCCGGATCGCCGAAGCGAACGTTGATCTCGAGCAAGACGGGTTCACCCGACGGCGACACCATCAACCCGGCAAACAACGTCCCCATGAATGGCCGACCGTCGCGCCGCATCCCTGTCAGCGTGCGATCGACGATCTCCGTCTGAATGCGTGCCGCCAGCGCGGCGTCGACCAACGCCGCCGGACCGTAGGTTCCCATGCCGCCCGTGTTCGGACCCGTGTCCCCTTCGCCGATGCGCTTGTGATCCTGAATCGCCGGCAGCATGAAGCCGCGCTGCCCATCACAGATCGCGTGAATCGACACCTCGGCACCGAGCAAGCGCTCTTCGATGACCACCGATTGCCCTGCCGCACCGAACGCTTCACCGCTGAGCATGCGCTGCGCTTCGCGGCGCGCTTCGTCGAAGCTCTCGGCGACCACGACGCCCTTGCCGGCGCACAACCCGCTGGCCTTGACCACCGGCGGATCGGCGAACTGTGCCAGCGCCGCGTCGATCTCGTCGACGGCGCGGATCGTGACGTGTTTGGCCGTGCGGATCCCGTGGCGCTCGGCAAAATCCTTCATGTACGCCTTCGAGCCTTCGAGTTCGGCGGCGGCTTGGCTGGGGCCATAAACCAACCACCCCGCGTCCCGCAGACGGTCGGCCAACCCATCGCAAAGCGGCACTTCCGGACCGATCACGACGAGACCGGGCTGCACGCGGGTGGCCACCTCGATGGGGTCGCCCGGCTCGCTGACGAGGCCGTCGGCGTCCGTGCCACCATTGCCCGGGCACACGTGAACGCGCTGCACCGACGCGCTTTGGAGCAGCCGCGCCGCCAACGCGTGTTCGCGACCGCCCGACCCAATCACCAATACGTTGATCGCCATGGCGCGCCCCTACCACGATTGTGGTTTTTTGGGGACACGTCGATTGGCGTCATCAGTCGGCGCATCACGGGTCCCGGCCCACGTGCAACGGCGCCCCGTCCACGCGGCACCGAGGCTGCTCAGCCGCCATGGTCGAGCCGCGGGGAACCCTTGACCTTCCAAACGGAACGTGGCTTCAAAGGGGGGCACCGCTGCCGAGTCAGTACCCTTCAGCGATGGAGCGAACACCTATGAGTACCCTTCCGATCCCGGTAGGCCGCGCCGCACTCGTCGCGTGCACGGCACTGTTCGTCACGACCGCAACTGGCGTCGTTCGCGCCGAAGGTGACAAGCGGCAACAGGCCGAGCAATTGCTCGACGAGCTGAAGGCTCACACGGCCAGCGCCGAAGTCACGCGCATGGTCGGACGCGCCAACGAGGCACTGCAGCGCGCCGAGGACAAGACCCTTCCTGCGGCTGCGGCAACGGCCAGCAACGGCGCCGCCCTGCAGTGGGCCCGCGCCGCAGCCGAATGGGTCAAACTCCAACGTCTCGAAAAGGAGGCGGACGAACGAGAGCACGCCCTCAACGAACTGCGGGCCAAAGTGAAACACGCGCGCGCCCAGCTCGAAGAGACGGAGGCACGGCGCAGCCGCGCAGCGGGACTGCTCCAAGGAAAGCACGACCAGGACCGACACGGCACAGCGTCGAGCGGCGCCGCGCCGGCCGAATCTGGCGCGCCCGCCACGCCGAGCGCAACAGCCGAACCCGCTGGCGCCGCGCCCGCGAAACAGCCGGCGAAGCGGCCCGCCAAACCGGAGGGCAACAAGTGATCCAGCATGGCACCTGCCCAGGCCGGCCCGGACGAGCGCGGCGGCTCCCAGCGCTACTGGTCGGCTTCGCGCTTGCCGCAGCGTGCGCCAGTGCACCCCGTTCACCGATCCTCGATCAAACCGCGGCGGTCGGCTCCAGCGCTCCGGTTCAAGATGCCAAAGAGTGGGCTCCCCAGGCCTTTGCCCATGCCGAGCAGCTCCGTCAGCGCGCCGAAGAAGCGCACGCCTCGGGTTTACGGCAAGAGGCCGCCGCTCTGGCCGAGCAGGCGCTCGCCGCCTACGAGCACGCCGTGATCCTGGCGCGCGCCGCGCAAGCCACGCAGCGCGTCGCCACGGCCAAACAGCAACTGTCCGTCGAACGAGAACAGCTGCGCGCCTTGGAGAGCGCTCAGCGCGAGGTCGCCGCTCAGGCCGACGCGCTCGAGCTCGAGTACAAGGTGGCACGCGATGCCGAGCCGCTACACCCCATCGAAGCGGCGGACGCCACGCGCGAGGCCGCACGTCGCACCGCTGCGCGGTCCATCCTGCAAAACGCTCGTCTGCTGTGCCTCGCGGCGCGCCTGCTCGACTCGGATGCGCCGGTGACGCCCTTGCAGCAGCGCGCCGATGCCCTCGAAGCGACGCTGCAAACGTCTCCCCGACCGACGCCCATCGACGAAGCCGTCTCGCTGCGCTCGGCGTGCCTGTCACTACTGACGGACGTGCGTCGCGAGGGACACAGAAAATCCCCCGCCGAAGATCCGGCTGACGTGTTGCTGTCTCAGCTTTCCACGGCGCTGGACGGCGCTGCGCCGTTCCGAGACGACCGAGGCGTCGTGGTGCCGCTGTGGTCGGCGTTCGGCAAAAGCGGAGCCTTGTCGGACGGCGCACGCGCGCAGCTGGCCAGGCTCGCCGAGATCGCAGCCGCCAATCCCAGCTTTGCGGTGATGGCGGTGGTTCACGGCCCGGGGAACAGCGCTTCCGCCACACGGGAACTCCAGAAGTGGCTGGCCAGCAACGGCCTCGGCAAAGCGCCGGTCGAGGACGCTGCAGAGCGTTTGCCCGCGACGGTTCTGCCCGTTCGCGGCGCGCCGACCAGCACGGGGCGCATCGAGTTCGTGTTCGTCGCGCGCTGATATTGCTGCCGATCCTCCCTCGGTCGGGACGGGATAACGCAAGGCGTTAGCCCGGCCCGGGTTTAGCCTGCTTGAAAAACCGCCAGGCGGCCTAAGGGAGAAATCGGCTGTTTTCGGAACGGACCTTTACCAAGGGCAGTTTGGGCCGAAACTTATTTGGTGTCACAGGACACTAAGCAGTTCGTCCTGTAGAGGCCTGTGTGGCAAAAGACCCGATCCTGAACGAAGACATCATCTGGCGCGGCCGACCCCAAGTCGTCGAAACTCCGCGCATCTTTCGTTTGGGAGCGACACTGCTGCTGCTCACGGCGGCCACCTCGACGAGTTTCGCGTTCGTCGCCACCTGGGCATTGAGCGTCTCCCCCGCGCCGCTCCTGGGCTTCGCGGCTTGGGCGTGTACGTTGGGCTTGGCGGCGCTCCAGCTACCCAAACTGTGGCACTCCCGCGTCGAATACATCCTCACCGACGGCCACGTCGTGTGGCGACGCGGGCCATTCCGAAGGGCGATCGCGCGCAAGAGCATCAGCTACGTGCGCATCTTCTGGCACCCGGAGAACCCCAACGTCGGTGACATCGAGCTGGTCCGGGCCGTCCCCACCGGCGCGCTGCGCCGGCGCTTGTTGCTCCGGTTGCATGGCCTCGCCGCGCCGGACAAGGTCTGGGCGCTGGTGCGCGGCATCGGCTCGCGCTCGGAGAGCAACGCCGGCGGGCGCTGCGTTTCGCAACGCCTCGAAGAGGGTGAGCGCGTGCTGTGGTCGGCGAGTCCCCGCACCAGCTGGCGGCGTTGGGTTCCCCACGGCAAGCGCGCCTGGCAAACCCTGGCGATCGCGAGCTTCCTGCTGCTCACGCTCGGGCACCTCGCGTCGCGCATGAGCAGCAACTGGGCATCGTTGCTCGCCGCCGGCTTGACGGACCATCCCGGCACACTGGTGGCGCTGGCCATCGGCCAGGCGATCTCGATGCTGTTGTTGCTCGGCCTGACCGCGTACCTGGTTCACTCGGCGGTCGTCGTGCGTGCGCGACAGATCACCAAAACGCGCTATCTCATCACCAATCGTCGTGTGTTGATCCAGCGCGAAAACGAAGAGCTGCACCTCGACCGCGATCAAATCGTCGATGTCATCGACATCCCGGGCTTTCGCGGACTGCACAACGTGTTCTTGGTCCTCGACGGACCTCGCGCCCGCGCCGTGGAGCTCAGTGGGGCGTTCGGCGAGACCGACCGCGACAGCCACCTGCGCCCCGTGCTGGAGAGTGTCGACGACTGGGAAAGCGTCAGCGCGCTACTGCTCCGCACCGCCCCGAGTGTGCCGCCACCGGCAAACCGCCCCCAAGCCGACGCGGCCTGACCTGGCGGATGCTGCCGGCGTCCGCGGCTCACTCCGAGCTCTCCTCCGCGTCCGGGTCGAAGTCGGGATCCGCTTCCTCTTCCTGCTCGGTCTGCTCGCCGTGGGCGCCCGGCCGCGCTGGCTCTTCCGCGATGGGCGCCGAGCGCACGACGGCGTCCGGGTCTTCCTCGTCGTCGGAAGCCTGTGCCGCCAGGTGTTCTCGGACGGCCTCCAGGTGCTCCTTCGCCCGCGCCACCCAGGGTTGCGCCGGGTCGGTTTCATCCAAGTAGCGAACCCACATCAGTTGAGAGGCAAGCAGAAACGACACCTCTCCGTCGTCCCCGCGACGCGCGTGAGCCTCGGCGAGCAGCGCCAGGCCACGGTAGTAGTGCACTTCGGCGAGGGGCCACAGCACGCCCTCTTCGACGTCCAACACACTCGCCTTGCCGGTCGGGCCAAAGCCGGAACGAAACGCTTCGAGCGCGAGCGGCAACGCCGCCGGCAGGTCCCACGAGCGGTCGAGAGCCACCGCCAGCCCCCACAACGCCCAGGCCCGCGTTTCAGCGTCGCGGGTCTCGGATAGCGCCGCTCGGTACCACTCGATTGCGCCCGTCAGGTTCTTGAGGCGCATGTTCAGCTGAGCGCGGGCACGGAATATCTCGGCGCGCACCTCCGTGTCCCACTGACGCGTCAGGGCGCGGGCGTAGGCCTCGTCTGCCAGCTCGAACGACTGGGTTGCCTCGGCGACGTGACCCAGCTCATACCAGGCGCCTGCCGCCCCAGGGTGGTCCGGCTCAGCCTCGAGCGCCGCGAGCAAGGCCTGCTGGGCGCGCGGTTGCGCCGCCGCTTCGGCGTTGGCCAAGCAATCCGCCAGCAAGTACAGCAGCTCGGGGTCGCCGAGCGCTTCTCCGCCCGCAAGCTCGATGATGATCGCCGCCTTGTGGTTGTGCAGCTGCAGCCAGCGTTCGCCCAGATCCTCGCGCGGGGTGCGCAACACGTCTGCCCGCGCGCTCAACACTTCGGCCTTCGCGGCGCGTGGATCCGCGACGCGCTGCCACGGCGAAAGGCGAGCCGCACCCCGTGATGCGTGACTGATGACGATCAGAGCGGCACCCCCAACCAAAAACCAAAGTGAGTAGCGACCACCGACCATCGCCCGCTCCATCTACTTTTGCTCGGCTTCCACGCCCACACGCTCGGCAAGCCACTTGCGCCAAGGCCTCGCCAGCACGGTGTTGGCGAATCGCTGCCAATACGTCCGCGCCTGCGGATCCTCTGGTTCACAAGCGGCGGCCAGCAAAGCAGCGCGTTCTTCGTTCGGAAGCCTCGGCGCGACAGGCGATTGGCGAGGACTCTCCAACAGGGCTCGCAACTGCTCGACGTCGGTGTCGGCAGAGCCGCCCGCCATGCCGGTTCGGACGCGAGCCAAGGCCAGCACGGCGTCGAAGTAGGCCGCCGTCCCGCGGTAATCTTGCACGCGACTGATCAGATCCAAGTAACCGTTTGCCTCGTGCACGTGTTCGGGTCCGAGCCGCATGACCGCCATCGCCGCTTCGAGCAACAACGGGACCTGCCGGCGCCGGGGTAACAACTGCCATTGGGCCACGAGCTTGCGATACTGCGCCGCCGCAGCTTCGGACTTGCCCTCCAAAGCCAACGCCACGGCGCGGTCATGCATCACCAACGGGTTGGATACCGACACCGGATCGCGCAGCTCCGCGCGCTCGAAGGCTTCAGCCGCCGGCCCCGAAGCACCGAGTGCCAAGTGAGCGCGCGCGGCGAGCACCTGAGCGTAGGGCGCCAACGGCGATTCGAACAACGCTTCTGCCAGCTTCAGCGCGGCGCGGGGATCGCTCTGAAGCAGAACGTTGCCGCGCGCCAAGCGGATACAGTGAGGCGCCAGGGCCGTGCGCGCTGCGATCTGCCAGGGGCTGTGCGCCACCTCACACGGCTTGGGCCGCAGGGAATGGCTGGCGGCCGCGGTCAAGGGGGGGCTCGCCGTGGCCAGCGCGATGACTAGCGCGGCGCTCGTCAGCATGGGTCGAGTCTACACGCCCCATGGCGGTTCGAAAGGCCTCGAAGCAAAGTTTCGCGAGCCCGTGGTCGACCGACACGGGCATCGCGGTTCGCCCGCCGCCGAGCAGAATGCCGCAGTCACGGCGTCAGGCCGCAGAAAACGGGGCTCGTCACCGGACCCGTGCCGCTCACGGCGTGCCGGCGCGGCCCGTAAACGGGTTTTGCAGCACGACGGTTTCGTCGCGTCGCGGCCCGACGCTCAGCAGAAACAGCGGGACCTCGGCGCGCTCCTCGATGAAGCGAATGTAGCGCCGAGCCGCCGACGGCAGCTGGTCGAGCACGCGCACGCCACTCAGATCCTCGGTCCACCCGTCGAGCTCTTCGTAGATGGGCTTGGCCGCACCGGGAGTGCCGATGAGATCGATCGGGAAGTCCTCGGTGCGCCCTTCCGCCGTCTCGTAGGCGGTGCACACCTTGAGCTTGGGCAAGCCGGTCAGGACGTCGAGCTTGGTCAGCGCCAGCGCATCGATGCCGTTGACGCGAACGGCGTAACGGAGCGCCGGCAAATCCAGCCAGCCCGTGCGACGAGCACGACCCGTGACGGAACCGAACTCGACCCCGACGTTCGCCAAGTGCTTGCCGTTGTCGTCGTCGGACTCGGTCGGGAACGGGCCGGCGCCGACGCGCGTCGTGTACGCCTTGGTGATGCCAATCACCGTATCGACGCGGTTCGGGCCGATGCCCGCGCCGGTCGGCGCGCCACCCGCCACGGGTGAACTCGACGTCACGAACGGGTAGGTGCCGTGATCGACGTCGAGCAACGTGCCTTGAGCCCCCTCGAGCAGCACGCTCTTCTTGGCCTTGACCGCGTCGTCGACGAGCTTCGACGTGTTGGTCAGCATCGGCACGATGCGCTCGGCGAGCGGACGCAAGGGCTCGACCACCGAAGCAACCGACGGTACTTCGCCGCCGAGGGCGGTGATGGTGGGTGCCCACGCCGCAAGCGCCTGTTCGACCAACGCTGCCAGGCCGTCGAGGTCACGCAAGGCGCCAGCGCGAATGCCGGTGCGACGCACCTTGTCTTCGTAGGCGGGGCCAATGCCCTTCTTCGTCGTACCGATGGCGCGGTCCTGTGCGGCACTGTTCTCCCGCAGCGTGTCGACCAGAATGTGGTACGGCAGAATCAAGTGAGCGCGGTCGCTGACGCTCAAGCGCTGTTCGACGCCGGTGCGCCCACCCTTGGCGAGCGACTCGATCTCCGACAGCAAGACTGCCGGGTCGACGACCATGCCCTGCCCCAGGACGCACTGCGTGCTTTCCCGCAGAATGCCGCTGGGCAGCAGGCGCACGACGACCTTCTCGTCGCCGACGACCAGCGTATGGCCGGCGTTGGCGCCACCGGCGTAACGCACCACGACATCCGCAAACTCGGTGTAGATGTCGACGATTTTTCCTTTGCCTTCGTCGCCCCATTGGGCGCCCACGACCACCACGCAAGACATTGTTCAGCTACCTCGTTGCCTGTTTTCTGACACGAATCAGCGACCCGACGCTCAGTCGTGATCGCGGTGTTGTTTGACGAAGCTCGCGATCTGGCGAGCCTGCTCGTCGACGTCACCCGCTGGGACGTCGAGCTGTGCCCCGGAGCGAGCGCGCACGCACAAGCCGCTACTCGGCTCGGTGACGCTCCTGAGGGTGAATCCGAACCCCCACGCGTCGGCGTAGGACTGGGGATCTTCTCGCGTGACGGCGCAAGCGACCTCGCTGGAGCGCAAGCGCGTCAACAACGCCCGAGAGGCGTCGGCCTCGACGACGATCGTCGGGTAGCGCGGTTCAATCCAACCTTCTTCTTCCAGCGCCCAACACACGTTGTTCAAGTCGATGGCGCAGCCTGCGGCCGGTCGCGGTAAGCCGAAGCGCGCATAGACGTTGTCGTAACGCCCACCCGAAGCCAGCGGCTCGCCGGGGCCTCGCGCCAACACCGAGAACATCGCGCCGGTGTAGTAGTCGAAACGACTGGTCTCGCCGTAGTCGACCACCACCTTGTCGGCGCACTCGGCGCGTTGCACGCGCTCGAACAGCGCTTGCAGCTCACGCCCACACGTTTCGGCGGGAGTGTCCGAAAGGGCCGCCGCAGCGCGCTGCAACTGCTCACCACCGCCGTGAAGGTCGGCCAGCGCCACGAGCGCGTCGAGGGACTTGCCGCGCAAACCCGCAGCCCGCCCTCGGCGCTCGATTACGGTCGCGTCCTTGGCCGCCAACGCTTCGGTCAAGCCGGCGCGCGCCTGTTCCGGCACCGCTGCGAGGAGCGAACCGGCGACGCCCGCGTGTCCGATGTCGAGCACGAAGTGCTGAAGCCCAGCGCCGCGCACTGCCGCACACAGGGCGAAGATGACCTCGAGGTCGGCTTCGATGCCGCTCATGCCCACCAGCTCGATGCCGGCTTGCACGACCTGCCCCTCGGTGCGCGCTCGCTCGCGGCGCCGCCGCAGTACCGAACCCTGGTAACACAACCGCGCCGGCAGTGGCGTGTTTCGGAAGCGCGTCGAAACCACGCGCGCAATTTGTGGCGTCATGTCCGAACGCAGCGCAACGATTTCGCCACTATCCGGTTCGACGAAGCGCAGGGAGCTGCCCACGCCGCTGTTTGTCCGCTCCAACAACTGCGCGTATTCGAAGATCGGAAGCCACACACGGCCATAGCCGAACAGCTCGAAGGTCCGCATGATCCGCGCACCGACTCGCGATTGACGACGTGCCTTCGGTGGCAGCAAGTCACGCATTCCGGCTGGTAACGGGTTGAGCGGAAGCGCCGCCGCTTCTTCCGCATTGTGGGAAAGAGCGTCGCCGGAGTTTGCGCCCATCGCGCTGGGATTGCGGGGGATCGATGGCTCGGACAAGGCGGCGCACCTTACCAGTCTTTTTTCGGGGGCCAACGCCCCCGTACACGCATTTGCGATGGCTTGGACAGGTGGCCGAGAGGGCTCCTTATCGGTTCGACTGCCGCTCGATTTGATGCATCCTCCAGGCACCATGCACCCCCCCGAGAGCAACAGCGAACAAGTCGACGTTTGGGAACGGACCAAGGGTTTCAACGGCCCTGCTCAAGCCATGAACCGGCGACTGTTCATGCAGCTGTACGTATTCGATTGCGATCCGGCACAGGGCGCCAGCCAAGCCATTGCCCAACTCGATTCCGCTCTGAGCGAATGCGGTGTCGGCGCGGTCGTGTACCAGGACGTGAGCAATCCCTTCGGCATCGGTGTGCTGACTTTCAGCGAGGATCCCGCAGACTTCGTCACCAAGGTGAGACCCTGTTTCGAACCCCGTTTTGCAGGCACGCTCAAGCAACGGCCAGAGTTCACGATGCTCGGGCGCAGCTACTCGACGGGATACGAGCCTGATCTGGAGTACTGGCTGATCAAGCGCCCGGCGGAGACGGTGTTGAACGAGAAGTGGCCGTGGGCGGTATGGTACCCGCTGCGACGCTCCGGCGAGTTCGCTCAGCTCGAACCCAAGGAGCAAGGCGCCATCCTCAGAGAGCATGCGGAGATCGGCAAAGCCTACGGCAGCCAAGACCTCGCCCACGACGTCCGCCTGGCGTGCCACGGGCTCGACGCCGCCGACAACGAGTTCGTCATCGGCCTGATTGGCAGCGAACTGCACCCGCTCTCACACGTGGTTCAGTCGATGCGCAAGACACGACAAACCTCCGAATTCATCGTTCAGATGGGGCCGTTCTTCGTCGGCTATGCCGTCTCGCGCCACACTCCGCGCTGACGTCCTACGAGGTATTCAGGCGACGAGTAATCGGTACGCCGCGGTCAGTCGCGCGAAGCGCTGATTGATGCTCACTCGCTCCACGGCATTGGCATCCGGATGACGATCCGGGTGGAGCGCCGCCGCCCGTCGACGGTAGGCGCTGCGGATGGCTTCGGGACTCGCCTGGTCGTCCAAGCCGAGCAAGGCCAGGGCCGCCGTGAGGTCGTGTCCGTCCTTCACCACACCGTGCCCCCAACGACGCGCGGGCGGCCGTCGACCATCGCGCGCGCGCGGTTTGCCCCTCAGAAACTCCGCCGGCTCGAGGGGTTGCCCCGCTGAGCCGAGCCGTTCACGTACGACGCTGAAACGCAATCGCGCACGGCGCAACTCGAACAGCGCCTCCAGCCGTTCGCGTTGTTGGGCTGCCAATGCGTCGTTCAATTCACGGCGGGTGATGCAGCCCTCGTCGACGAGCGCCTCACCGAGCAGCCGCGCGCCGCCCAAGGCGTGGCGCTCGATGGCGCGGTTGGTATCGCCACCGGCGTTACCACGCGCCCGCAACACGTCACCGAGCCGGCGACCGAGCTCGCTCTGCAGGTGGCTGACCACTCCTGCGTCCAGGTGAACGCTGTGACGACGCCCGCTCGGCTCGGTCAACTGCAGACAACCACTGACTTTTGCGCGGTACAGCGCGCCCAGGACGTCGCCCAAGGTGGTGTTGGCGAGTTCGGACGGAAACTGCATGCCCCGGCGCTAGCACCCCGCCCGAAAGCGGGACAACTTTCTGCCGGATCGACGAAGCGGTCCGACGCAGGAGTCGCCACTCGTCCTTTCCGCGGCCTACACGACCCCACTTCGAACGCGAGCCTGCTCGCGGTGCGGTTCGGACCCCTGCTGGGGTCAGCGTCGGGCGCTCGGCGGCGCGTAGAAATCCACCAAACGGATTGGACTGTCCGACAGTTTCACTTCCACCACGGAGCGTTCACCAATCACGTCACCACCGACTTGTAGCGCCGTCGCAGGATCGACCTCGATTCGGACGTGCGAGACCAGGTAGTCGAACAGACTCGACGGGCTCTCGTACTCGCCCTTCCAAATCGCGCGCACGTTGCGCGCAAACTGAACCGGGCCCACGCAGGAGACGCGCAGGCTCATCCTGTCGGGGCGTTCTTCGGCGAAGGGAAACATGCGCAACCCGAACCCGTAGTAAGGGATGGTCGAGGCGGCAACCAAACGCATCGGTCCTTCGTAGATCACTTCACCCGTTGCCACACCCTTGCCCCAGATCCGACCGTTTCGCCCCAACCGATAGGCTTCTCCACCGAGGTTCGTGATCCGGCAGTGGGACATGCGACGCAGCAGGTAGCTCGGCATCGTCCGCGTGACGGTGGACACGGCATAGCTCAGGGGACCTGCCGCCAAGCGCTTGAGTGGTGTTCGCCCCAAGGACTCCTTGACGACCTGGTAGTCCTGCAAGACCGCTGCATCGACTCCGACGCCGCAAAACGGGGTGAGCAACCCTTCGACTTCGACGAGACCGATCTGCCGACTCCCCGCCTCCTCTTTGAGACGCCGAATGTCCGCCGCCAACGTGCGCTTGCCGCTGGCGCCGACGACGTGTGCCAAGGCGTTGCCCGTGCCGAGCTTGATGTAGCCGAAGCGCGGAGGGACACAGCCCGCTTCGCGAGCGGCACGCACCACCTCGGTGACCATCACGGTGAACGTGCCGTCGCCGCCACCGGTGAGCATGGTGCCGTAACGCTTGGCGACCACGGTGCGAGCGATGTCCTGCGCCTGCTCGAGGCTGTGCGACACGTACAGATCGGTGCCGCGAAGGATCTCGTCGAGGTTGCTGATGACCTCGTCCGTGACACTCTTGGCGTTGCCGTTGACCACGACCGCAACGCCCTGCAAGTTGGGCGGCGCGGCGGTGGACTCTGCGGTTTCGTCCGCCATGTCCAGCCCTTACCACGGTAGAGGGGCACCCCGACAGCTCTGCACGAACTCTCCCAGGAGCGTCGCTGCTCGGCTGTGTAGACCCGCCGAGCAGCCCGCACGCAATGGGCCACGCCTCGACACGCGCCGTCGACGAGCTCACCTCGGTGCCCAACTGGGCGAGCGCGATTGCCAGGCGCTTCGCCGAACCCCCGTTGGATAGGATCCGAAAAACCGCTCCCGCTGGAGTCGTTTTCTCCGTTACAGCGAACGAGCGTCCGCGCGAATCGCGAACTCTCATTCAGAGCGCTCCAACACGGAGCGGCCGACCCGATTGCAGCGTTCAGCTGGGTACCAGACCCGCACGGCGACACGTCAAGGCGTTGGTGGCGCGAAGGCGGCCTGCTATAGCAGCCGGATGCACTTTTTGGACGAATGCCAGCTACGCGCCGAAGCCGGTGACGGCGGCAAGGGCGCCCTGGCGTTTCGCCGAGAGAAGTTCAACCCGTTCGGGGGGCCTTCGGGCGGTGACGGCGGTCGCGGCGGCGACGTGCTGCTGATTGGCGACCAGGGCAAGACCACGCTCGGAGATCTGGCGCATCTCAATCGACTGCAGGCCGAACGGGGCGGTCACGGTGAGGGCCGCGACTGCAACGGCCGACAAGGACGCCCCTGTGAGCTGCGGGTGCCGCTCGGCACCATCGTCTACGACGCGGACACCGATGCCCGCCTCGGCGAGATCCTCACCCACGACGAGCACCTGGTCGTCGCCAAGGGCGGCGCTGGCGGAAAGGGCAACAAGCATTTCGTGACGGCGACTGATCGCGCGCCGCGGCGATTCGGCCCGGGCGAGCCGGGCGAGACCCGCAATCTGCGTCTCGAGCTCAAAGTCATGGCAGACGTCGGTCTGCTTGGGTTCCCCAACGTGGGCAAGAGCACGTTCATCCGCGCCGTGAGCCGCGCTCGTCCCAAGGTGGCCGATTACCCGTTCACGACGTTGCGTCCGCACCTCGGAGTCGTCGGCGTGGGCGATCAAGGTAGCGGCCTCGGGACGAGTTTCGTGATCGCCGACATCCCCGGTTTGATCCCCGGCGCCAGCGAAGGGGTCGGACTGGGCATCCAATTTCTCAAACACGTCGAACGCACGCGGGTCCTGCTGCACATCGTTTCGCTCGACGACGAAGCCGGCCGAGATCCGATCACCGACTACCTGGCACTCCGCGACGAACTCGCGGCATTCAGTCCCGCCCTGGCCCAGCGGCCCGAGGTGGTTGCCCTGAGCAAGGCCGATCTGCCCGAGGTCCGCGAGCTGTTTCCAGAGCTCAAAGATCGCTTCGCGCGCGAGCTCAACAAAGAGCTGCATCTGGTCGGGGCTGCGACGCGCCAAGGCGTGGATGCCCTCATCGAGCGGCTCGCCGTGCAGCTGTTCGGCAAGCAGGAGCTGGACGAGATGACCAGTGCTCCGTGAGGCCCAATTGGGCGAGCACGATTGTCGGGCAGGTCTTCAGGTCGTTGGGTGAGGGCGTTCTTCTGGACCAGGGCGCGCGAACCGGCGCCTCAAGCACCACCGAAGTCGTCGTACTCGTCGAAGTCGTAGTCGTCGGGAGCGAGATTGTCGAACCGGGTGTACGCCGACTCGAAGCGCACCCGAACCTTGCCCGTCGGGCCGTTGCGTTGCTTGGCGACGATGACTTCGGCCACGCCCTGGTCGGGACTGTCTTCGAAGTAGTACTCGTCGCGGTAGATGAAGATGATCGCGTCGGCGTCCTGCTCGATCGCGCCCGACTCACGCAAGTCGCTGAGCTGCGGACGTTTGTCTTTGGTGTTGCGCGTTTCGACGGATCGGTTGAGCTGACTCAATGCCATGACCGCGACGCCCATCTCCTTGGCGAGCTGCTTCAAGCCTCGAGAGATCTCGCTGATCTCTTGCTCACGGCTGCCCGCGTCGCGGCGCCCGCTCATCAGCTGCAGGTAGTCGATGATCACGATGCCGAGCTTCTCTGCGCGCGGGCCATCACCGCGATCGCGACTGATCTCTGCCTGAAGTCGCCGGATGCGAGCACGCAGGTCCAACAGCGATATCGCAGGCGTATCGTCGAGCCACAGCGGGATGCGACCCAACATCGCCGCCGCTTCGGTCAGCTTGTTCCAATCCTCGCCGGCGATCTGCCCGCTGCGGATCTTCGAAACGTCGACCCGTCCCTCACTGGCCAACATACGCGACGCGAGCTGTTCACGAGGCATTTCCAACGAGAAGAAAGCGACGCCGTAACCGGGCTGCTCGACTTCGCCTTCTTCGGTCTCCATCATGCGCGGCTGAGCGGCGTTGACGGCCAGGTTGAGCACGAACGACGTCTTGCCCATGCCCGGGCGCCCCGCGACGATGTACAGGTCGCCGGAATGGAGCCCCGACATGCGCTTGTCGAGTTCGAAGAAGCCGCTGGAGATCCCGGTGATTGCGCTGCCGCGTTTCGCCGCCGCCGAGAGGATTTCGAACGCCTTGTGGATGGCGTCGCGCAAGGGGAGAATCGTCGAGCCGCCGCTGGTGCGCGCAATGTCGAAGATCGCCTGCTCGGCCTCGTCGATGTACGCCTGTACCTCGCCACAGTCGCCGTAACCGCCAGCAGCAAACTGCTGACACGTCGAAATCAGACGACGCAACCGAGCCGTTTCCCGAACGGTCGTCGCATGCGTGACGACGTTGGCAACGGCTGGTGTCGCGTCGGTCAGCGCCGCCAGATACGAGCTACCACCGATTTTCTCGAGGCGGTCACGAGCGCGCAGCCAGCCGGCGACGCTGACGATGTCCACGGGAACGCTAGCGCGATTGAGGTCGACGACGGCTTCGAAGATGGTGCGATTGGCCTCGGAATAGAAGTGCTCAGGAGCGATGACTTCTTGCACCTCGTCGAAGGACTCGGGGGCGAGCAGGGTCGCACTGAGCACCGCAGCCTCGGCATCCAGATCGTGGGGCGGAACTCGCCCCTCGGTGGGACGCAGCTCGGGGACCGTCCGATTCGACTTCGGAAAGTTACGCACGGCCCATTCTCACACAGCGCACCAGGACGTCGGAAGGACCGATCCCAAAAACCAATGACAATCCAGCTCCACAGCAGAAAGCGACGAAACGCCGATCGAGCAGCGGTACTGATCCCGTCCGAAGTCGCCGCGCGCCCCGTTGGGGTACTCGACGTCGCGCTCGTCCAAGCCTCGATGCGGCATCACCATCGCACGGCATCCGGTACGTCGTGGAACGCAAGCAGGAGATGAAGAATCGCGCGAGATTGCGAGGTGTTGCGACAGTTCGCCGGGGAACGGCAGACCGAGGCGACGGGATACGGCGTCGATCCACACGTTCTCCACAAGCCATCACGGCACACACGGACGACCAGGACCGACGCGCGAAGCGGCGTACAAAACACGGATGCCCACCGATTTCGGTGGGCATCTTCGCGGCTGCAACCGTTCACACGCCACCATGCGCCGAGCGACGAATGCCGCACGACACACGACGACGGACTCAGCTGGCTTTGATCACCTCGACGCGCAGCTTCGCGACGACGTCGTGATGGAGCTGCAGCGGAACCTCGGACAGGCCGAGCTCGCGGATCGGCTCCGCTAGCTGCAACTTGCGACGGTCGAACTTCAGCCCGTGAGCACTGGCGTACTCTTCTTCGATGTCACGGCTGGTCACCGATCCGTACATCTTGTTTTCTTCGCCGACCTGGCGCGAAACCTTGATGGATACGGCTTCCAACTTCGTCTTGAGCGCTTCGGCGTCGGCCTTGACCTGAGCTGCGCGTTCGGCAGCCTTGGCTTTGAGCTCGTCGACACGTGCCAAGTTACCTGACGTCGCAGGCGCCGCAAGTCCACGGGGGATCAAAAAGTTCCGCGCGAAGCCCGGACGGACCTTGACGACGTCACCACTGTTGCCGAGGTGCTCGACCTCTGACTGCAATACTACCTTGATCGGATGAGCCATGGCTTCTCCTACTCGTTGGTGGTGAAAGGCAGCAGCGCGATGTTGCGCGCCCGCTTGATGTGAACGGTCAAGCTGCGCTGGTGCTTGGCACAGCAACCCGAAATACGACGCGGAACGATCTTGCCACGCTCGGTGATGAAGTACTTGAGCAGCTGCGGGTCCTTGTAGTCGATGGTCAAGGCCGAATCGTTGCAGAAGGGACAACCGCGTCGGCGCCCGGCACGTTTGAAAAGACCGCCGCTATCAGCCCGGTCGAAGGCGGACGATTGCAAGTCGTTCATTCTTCGTTCTCCTCGTTGTCGTCCGACGATTCGTCATCGCTGGACCCATCATCATCGTCATCGCTGTCGTCGGAGCTGTTCGAGCCCCAGCGGCCGCGGGAATCCAATCCCAAAGCCTGGGCTAGCGTCTCGTCGACTTCGTCCTCGTCGACCTCGACGTGCTGGAATTCGACGTCCGCGTCGGCGACGTCCGCGACCTCTGCCAGGTCGGAGGTCTTGACGGTCTGATACTTCATGACCGCTTCCTGGAGCCCGAGCATGCGCTCGACCTCGGAGACCACCCCACCGGCACCGGCGTACTTCATGTACACGTAGATGCCGCGCTTGTGTTTGGCAACGGTGTACGCCAGGCGACGGCGTCCCCAGTTCTCGACGCGCTGCAGCTTACCGGCGCCGTTCACGACGTTGGCCATGCGCGAGGCGAGGCCTTCGGTAACCTCACGCGATGCATCGGGGCGCAAGATGTAGATGGTTTCGTATTCTTTGTATGTTGTGACCTGACTCACTAGTGAGCTCCCTTCGGTCTGTGACCCCCGCCACGACGGCGGGAGCAAGGAGTTAGCGTTTGCGATTGACCTCGTTCATCACCGCTTGGATCGGGTCTGTCGCCAGGGAATGAACGACGCGAGCCGATTGCTCGATGACCGAAGTCAGGTCCCCCGAGGCTTCGGGGGGGAAAGCTTGTAGCACAAAATCGGCGACGCCACCCCGAAAGTCAGGGGGGGGTCGTCCAATCCCGACCCGCAGGCGCGCATAGCCCTGACCGCCCACGTGTTGGCTGATGGAACGCAGCCCGTTGTGTCCCGCTTCGCCTCCCCCTTGCTTGAGGCGGACGGTGCCCAACGGCAGGTCGAGCTCGTCGTGGATGACCAGCAGGTCGTCGATGGACACCTTGTAGAAGTCCATGGCAGCGCGCACGCTCTGGCCAGAGCGGTTCATGAACGTCTGGGGCTTGAGTAGCGCCACCTTGCCGTCGCCGCTTCCCGCGACGCGGAACGTGGAAAAGAGCCCGTGAAAGCGAGTCGAAAACGGATCGGCACCGCTGCCCAAGTGGTCGACGACGGCAAAGCCGACGTTGTGGCGGGTTCCCTCGTAGCGAGAACCCGGATTGCCCAATCCGACGACCAACAGCACGACCTGACACCAATTTCCGCGCGGTGCCCCAAGACCGAGAGCACGTAACGAAACCGCAACGGCGGCGCAGGACGCGACCGCCCGCGTTCGTTACTTCTTGCCGGCGGGGGCTTCTTCCTCGCCCTCTTCGTCCTTCTGAGCGCCTCGGCGTGAGCCGTAGACACCACCCAAAGTCTGGCCAGCCTTCAGACGAACCTGCACGCCCTCGGGCAGCTGCAGGTCGGAAGTGTGGACGAGATCTTCGATGTCCAGCGCGCTGACGTCGTGGACGATCTTCGCGGGGATGTTGCCCGGCAAGCAGCTGACCGGCAGCTTGCGATAAACCTGCCGCAGCTTGCCACCGAGAACCGTGCCCTTGGCCTTGCCGGTCAGTTCCAGGGGGACCTCGACGTTGACGGAGCGCGTGGCATCGACGCTGACGAAGTCCGCGTGGAGCACCTCGCGAGTAACCGGGTGCAGCTGGAAGTCGGCGAGCAGCACGTTGTAGTTCTGGTCTTCGACCTCGAGCTCGAGCACCGAGTTGATGCCCAGGTCTCCGGATACCGCTTCGCGCAGGCCCTTGGGAGAGACCGCCAAGGAGCGGGTTTCGACACCGCGACCGTAGTAGACAGCCGGGATCAATCCGGCGGAGCGCAACTTGCGAGCAACACCTTTGCCTGTATTAACTCGGGATTCAGCCTTCAGCTTAACAGTTTGCATCTTACTTCCTCGAACGGGCTGAGCTCATACGAATAGGGAACTCAGGGAGTCTTTACTATCGATACGTCGAATTGCCTCGGCGAGTAGTCCGCCGATGCTCAGGTATTGAATCTTCTCGCAGGCCAGCGCCTCGGCACTGGCGGAAATGGTGTTGGTGACGATGACCGCGTCCAGCGCCGACTTCTGGATGCGCGCAATCGCAGGACCGCTGAGCACACCGTGGGTAGCACAAGCTACGACGCGCCGCGCGCCCCCTTCACGAACCGCCTGCGCGGCATTGCACAACGTGCCCGCGGTGTCGATGAGATCGTCGACGATGATGCAGTCGCGATCGCGGACGTCCCCGATCAAGTGCATCACTTCGCTCACGTTTGCCTGCTCACGTCGCTTGTCGATGATCGCCAAGCCCGCGTCGAGCTGCTTGGAGAAGGCCCGAGCGCGCTCCACGCCCCCCGCATCGGGCGAGACGAACACGGCGTTTTGGTCGAAGTTCTTGCGCAGGTAGTCGAGGAAGACCGGGAGCGCGTACAGATTGTCGGTCGGGAACCGAAAGAAACCCTGGATCTGGCCGGCGTGGAGATCGACGCAAACCGCACGCGTAACGCCCGCGATTTCCAACAGATCAGCGACCAACTTGGCAGTGATCGGCGTCCGCGGAGCGACCTTGCGATCTTGCCGCGCGTAGCCGTAATAGGGCAACACGGCCGTGATCGAACCGGCCGATGCACGGCGCAACGCATCACACATGATGAGCAGTTCCATCAGTGTGTCGTTCACGGGGGCGCTCGTCGGTTGAATGACGAAAGTGTCCAACCCGCGCACGTTCTCGTGGATGCGGCAGAACATCTCCCCATCACTGAACCGGGCTAGCTTCACCTCCCCGAGGCGAATGCCGAGCACCGAAGCGACCTCTTCAGCGAGTTCCGGATTCGAGTTTCCGGAAAATAGGCAGATGCTTTTGATCGACACGGGGTAACCGGGGGTCTGGAGCGCAAAACCGTCGAACCGGCTGAAAGGGCGCGAGTTAGTAGCAGCAGCCCCCGGCGCTGTCAACGTGCGCAGCCCACGGCCCGATGTCGCCCACCGACGCATCGCGTCACTTGTAAGGATTGTCGAGATCGACTCCGGCCAGGGTGCTCTTCTTCTTGGTCGGTACCGAAGGGGCCGACTTGCGGCTGCTCCCTCGATACTTCGTCCGCACAGCCGGTTTGTGACCTTTCGCTGGCGGGCTGGGCTCGTCGGCCACGCCTCGCTCGGCCTCTGCCTTTGCCAACTCGTCCGTTTTCGAGTGGGCCTCCTCGGCCTTCGCTGCGCCCTCGTCTTCGTTCGCCGGAGCTTCTTCAGATGCCGATACCGCCGTCGCGGACGGCGCGGCGCGGGGCACCTCAGCAGCCGGTGCCGGGGCGGAGGCCGTCGCGGACGGGAGGCTCGAGGCCGCGGCAGCAACTGGCGCCGGATCGGGGTCGGAGCTCAGGGCGACCACCCCGATTATCACGGCCACCCCGAACAGGCCTGCACCGCCCGCAATCACCGGCCAGCGGCGCTTCTGCGGACGAGGGATCCCCACGGTGACCAGGGTCGGGTGGACGTCCTGCGCCGGTGCAACCGACGCCACGGGTGAGATCCCACTCGGCGGCGGGGGTGGCGGCGGCGGAACCGGGAGCGACGGAGACGACGGCGGAATCGACGCGGTGCTGCCCAAAATCGCGTGGGAGGCAACGCGCCCCTGAAGAACACCCGCCGATGGCGGAAGCGGGCGCAACGAACCGCGGGTGACGCCGCTGGCCTGGGTGATGGCCGACGTGTCGTTGAGCCCCGTCAAGCTCGGACGACGCCCCGGCGGAGGTGGCGGCACGTAGGAAGTGAACGGCGTGTGGATCGCGCTCGGCGTTGGAGGTTCACTCGCACGCCGCTCCAGCCATTCGCGGATGGCTTGGCGGTGACTCTCCAAGGACGCCCCGACGACCTCGTTGACATAGGTCGCCACCTCGCGCCCGGTCGCCAAACAACCCGCTGCGGTCCCCGCACGCTCGAGCGCGTCACCGAACTCGGCGCACGAAACGTAGCGGACGTTCAGGTCGCGGTTGAGTGCCTTGAGGCAAACCTGCGCGACCTCTTCGGGCACCAGCTCCGAGAACTCGCGCGGCGACACGACGCGGTCGTTCAAGACGCGATTGAGTGTGGCGGCTTCGTTCGAGGCCTTGAACAAGCGCTTGAGCGCCATGGCCTCCCACAACACGACGCCGGAAGAGAACACGTCTGCCCGACGGTCGACCTCTTCGTCGCCGTTCGCCTGTTCAGGCGCCATGTATGCGAGCTTGCCCTTGAGCTGCCCCGCACGCGTCGCACTGAGGCGGCTGGCGGCGCGCGCAACACCGAAGTCCGTGATGCGGGTGATGCCGTCCGTACCAACCAGCACGTTTTGAGGAGACACGTCGCGGTGCACGAGCCCGATCGGGATGCCGTGATCGTCGCGAAGCTCGTGCGCCGCGTGCAGCCCAGCGAGCATGTCCACGATGATGCGCACGGAGATGTCACGCGGAACCTCTCGACCCGCAACGGCAGCGCGAGAGAGCAGCGAGGCGAAGGTGTCGCCCTCGACGTAGTCCATCACCAGGTAGTAACCGTTGCTGCCCTCCCCCACTTCTTGAATGGGCACGACGTTGGGGTGGTGGATCAGCGCGGCGAGCCGCGCCTCGTCGAGGAACATCTCGACGAACTCCTCGTTGCGCGCCAAGTGGGGATGCAGGCACTTGATCGCGACGTTGCGCTGGAACCCGCCCACACCGCCTAGACGCGCCAAGTAAACGGTGGCCATGCCGCCAGCGGCAATCTCCGCAATGAGGTCGTAGCGCCCGAGGCGCTGGATACCACCCTGCTCGTTTTCTATGAGCTTCGTGCTTCCCACGTTGCTTCAGAACCTCCCCTGGGCGCCAATCATGGCACCGTCTGCAACGCTGACCCAGGGAGAGATGCTGGGCTCTCGCGCTTTGGACACCACGACGGCGTCCGGAACCGTGGGGCCGCCCCAGTCCGTCCACAAGCTGCCGATCAGGATCGTGGCCAAGCCCAGCCCGCCGGTGACACCCCAAAGCACGTTCGTACGCAGCTCGGCGGCCTTGCCCTCCTGGTAGGCGGGGCAACTGCTATCTTCTCCAGCGCATTCTTCGCGAACGCGGTCGGGCCCGGGATTGTTCTGGGCGTCGATCCCGCTCCAGATGCTCACACCGGCGCTGAGCGCCGTCACGCCAGCGCCAATCCAAAACACGGTCGGCGACCAGCCGTCACCATCGCTGGGCGGCGCCTCGTCGGCAACGGTTGGCCCAGCCGCCGCGACGGGCTCCGACTTCGGTTCCGGCTCTGGCTCGCCCCAATCGATGTCGTCGTCGGAGTCACTCGGCGGCTCCGACGCACTCGAACCGGGCGAGTTGAAATGCAACGACGCCGACTGTCCCGCTTCGGCCGTGAACGACTCGGTGTGACTGCCGCCCTCTTCCCAGGCGGCTCTGACACTGTACGTTCCTGGTTCGAGGAAGACGAAACGCTTGGTCGCTGGCTTGCCATGCACCAAACGCCCATCGACGAGCACACTGCACGGTGTGTCGCAGGTGACCTTCAGCTTGCCCTGGTCATCGAGCGCATCCATGATCAGCGCACGACTGTCGGTGAACATGCTCTCGTCGGGATAGCGGTCCTGGGCGAGCGCGGCGAGCGTCGCCGCTCGCGACTCGTGCCCCGCCAGCTGCCGCGCCTGGATCGCGAGCAGCAACACTTTGGGGTTGGGCGCGAGCCGATCCGCCTTCTCGAAGTGTTCCGCGGCGGTAGCGTAGTCTTCGGCCTTGAACGCCGTGCGACCGAGGTTGAATTCGTCACCTGCTTCACGGACCGCGTCGACGCTCGGTTCATCGCTGGATCCGTCGTCTTGCGCGCGCGCACCAAAGGTGCTGGTGGTACACACCAACACAGCTGACACGGTGATCAGTTTCTTCAACATGAGGCGACTAGACAGGCTGCTCACGGCGATCTTCATCGCCCGGAAACACCGGAGAGCACCGCCCTCGCAGCCCTGGATCTGTGGGAGTGTATTCAATCCATGAAGTATTGGACGATTTTCAGGCACACGACAGCGAATTGATGTCCCTTCGCCCTACACGACACGGACAACGACCTACACCTCGGCACCCGCAGCGCTCCGCTACGGGAGCGGAAACGGCGTTGCGTACACCCTCGCGACAAGATTCCGCGGGTCCCCCATTCGTTCGTCCCGCAAGTGCCCGCACACGTCCGGACGCTTGGAAAGACGAAAGGCGCGAAGACTGCGGCCGTCCAATGACGGTAGCCTACGCGCCATTGGGGGCGCCGCTCGCGAAGCGAGCGAGCGAGCGTCGCTCACATTTCCAGCAACAGACGGTCTGGCTCGCTCAGCAGCTCGATCACCGTCTGGGTGAACGTCGCTCCGAGGTGCCCGTCGACGATGCGGTGGTCGAACGACAAGCTCAAGTCCATCACGTGACCAACCTTGATCTCGTCGTCGACGACGATGGGCCGCTTCTTCATGGCCGGGATGTACAGGATCCCGACCTCGGGCACGTTGACGACCGGCGTGGCCAACAAGCCGCCAGCTTTGCCGAGCGAAGTAATCGTGAACGACGCGCCACCCAAGTCGTCGCGGGAAACCTTGCCAGCGCGTGCCTCGGAAGCAAGCCGATCGATCTCTTGGGCGATCTCGACCAGGTTTCGCTGATCGGCGCGGCGCAACACCGGGACCACCAGCCCCGCATCGGTCGCGACGGCGATGCCCAGATCGAAATTCTTACGCAGCACCATCTCGTTGGTGGTCTCGTCGAGCAGGCAGTTCATCTGCGGGTGCTTCTTCAGAGCTGCGACGACGGCCTTGACGATGAATGGTAGGAACGTCAGCTTGACGCCCTTGCTCTCCGCCAGCGGCATCACGCGCTTGCGTAGCGCGATGAGCTGAGTGCACTCACACTCGTCGACGTAGGTGAAGTGGGCTGCGGTGCGCTTGGAGCGCGCCATGGCCTCGAACATGCGCTTGCGCATGCCACGGATCGGCTGACGCTCTTCGAGCGCGCCAGCGGGCACGGGCACGGGCGCCGGTACCGGCGCAGCAGCACTGGCCGGCACAGGCGAAGCCGCGGCGGGCGCGCCCACCCCAGATGCGGCACGCTGCACGTCTTCTTTGGTCACGCGCCCAGCCTCACCGCTGGGCGTCACACGACGCAGGTCGACCCCGAGCTCGCGCGCCAATTTGCGCGTGGCAGGAGCCGCCAACGGCTTTTCACTGAAGTAGTCGCCCGTGGGAGCGGGCGCGGCAGCGGCAGCTGGGGCGCTCATCCCGGGCAGTTGTTCTTTGATGTCTCCGACGGCACTCGCCGTCGTCTGCGCCGCAGCGGGCGCTGCCGGAACTGCAGCCGGAGCCGGCTCGGGCGGGGCGGCTGCAGCAGCGCCGGCACCATCACCATCGAGCACGACGATCACTTGACCTACAGGGACCGTGTCCCCCGCCTTGGCGCGCACTTCGGCGACGCGCCCAGCAGAGGGAGCACCGATGGTCACGGTCGCCTTGTCCGTCATCACCTCGACCATGTCCTGATCTTGGGTAACGACGTCTCCTGCTTGTACGAGCCAACTGACGATCTCACCTTCGGTGACGCCTTCACCGATGTCAGGAAGCTTGAACTCGATCTTCGACATGAATGCTCAACCCTTTGCGGTCTTCAAGATGGCGGGGAGAATGCGATGGGAGAGGGGTAGATACTCCATCTGCAGCGTGTAAGGAAACGGGGTATCGAACCCCGTGACGCGCACGGGTGGCGCTTGAAGGTGAAAGAAGGCCTTTTCGGTCAGCAGGCTGACCATTTCGGCGCCCAGCCCACCAGTTTTCGGCGCTTCGTGGACCATCACGATGCGCCCCGTTTTTCGAACACTGGTCAACACCGTGTCGACATCGAGCGGCCACAGTGTCCTCAGATCGATGACCTCACAATCGACGCCGTGCTCCGCCGCCTTGTTCGCCGCATCGAGCGCCTCGTAGAGCATGGCCCCGTAGGCGATGACCGTGACGTCCGAACCCGGGCGAGTGATGGAGGCCACACCGAGCGGAAGCACGAACTCCCCTTCGGGCACTTCGCCGCGCGCCGCGCGGTAGATGCGCTTGGGCTCGAAGAAAATGACCGGATCCGGATCGCGCAACGCCGCACTGAGCAAGCCCTTGGCGTCGCGTGGGTTCGAGGGACAGACCAGCTTCAGTCCCGGTACGGAAAGGAATTGCGCCTCGGGATGCTGCGAGTGGTAGTGACCACCGCGGATGCCGCCTCCCACGGGAGTTCGGATCACCACGTTGGCGCTGAAGTCCCCGCCGGAACGGTAGCGCAACTTCGCCAGCTCGTTGACGATCTGATCGTAGGCGGGCCAGATGAAATCGGCGAACTGAATCTCGGGTACCGGCACGAGCCCGTACATCGCCATGCCCACGGCGCAGCCGATGATGCCCAACTCGCTCAGCGGCGTGTCTATCACGCGGTCATCGCCAAACTCCGCGTGCAGCCCCTGCGTGACGCGAAAGACGCCCCCCACGCGCCCAACGTCTTCCCCCATCACGACGATGCGATCGTCCCGGCGCATCTCCGTACGCAGGGCGTCGCCAATCGCCTGGACCATGTTCAGCTGCGGCATGCTGCTCCGGTGACCTTTGAATTCGACATCAGTATCCGACCCATCAGTGTTCGGGAGCGCGCGGCCCTTCGAGCAACTCGTTACCCTGCTCGACCAGGTTCGGCGTGGGTTGGGAGTAGACGTCCGTGAACATCGATTCGAGCTCGGGCCGGGGCGCCGCCTCGGACGATGCGACAGCCGCGCGGAAGTCGCGCTCGAGTTCCTCGCGCCAGCGTTGCTCTTTGGCGTCATCCCAGGCGCCGTTCACCTCGAGGTATCCGCGGAGCAATGCGATGGGGTCCCGCGTACGCCAGGGTTCCAGATCCTCGGGGCCGCGGTAGGCATTCGGGTCGTCGTTCGTCGAATGCCCCCCCATGCGGTAGGTAAGCGCCTCAATCAGTGTCGGCCCTTCCCCGTTGGATGCTCGCTCGACGGCCTTGCCCACCTCGGCCACGACCGCGAACAAGTCGTTGCCATCGACGCGAACGGCCGGGACGTTGTACGCGGCGCCCTTCTCTGCGAAGGTCTTCGTCGCCGTTTGCCGTTCGAGGGGAACGCTGATCGCCCAACCGTTGTTGCGGCACAAGAACACAGTCGGCGTCTTGAACACGGCCGCGAAGTTCATGCCTGCGTGAAACTCGCTGGAGCTGGTTGCCCCATCACCGAAGAACACCAAGGTGACCAAGTCGTCGTTGCGGATCTTCGCGCCCCAGCCGAAACCCACGGCCTGGGTAATCTGCGTGCCGACGGGTGAACTGATGCTGACGAAGTGATGCTCCCGCGACGTGTAGTGGTCGGGCATCTGACGCCCCTTGACCGTGTCACGAGCGTTGCCGAACATGTTGTCGATGTAACCCTGAAGCGAGAAGCCACGCGCCAGTGCTGCGCCGAACTCGCGGTAGCAGGGGAAGATCCAATCCTGCTCGCGCAACGCCATGGCGGCTCCGATGATCGCCGCTTCTTCCCCCAGCGACCCGACGTGGAACCCGACGCGGCCCTGCCGCTGCAGGGCCGTCAGCCGCTCGTCCAAGAAACGCGTCTGCACCATCCAGCGGTAGCCAGCGACGGCTTGCTCGAGATCGACCGGCGCTTCGCAGCCGGGCAGCAACGAGCCGTCATCGGCCAACACTCGCGCAACGCTGACGGGCGGGCTTTTTGAAGAGCTGGATCGACTCATTCGTCCTCGGAGGCGGGAGCCTAGTGGCGAGTGACACGAGTCGCAATCCAATCGTCAGCTGCGTCATGGGCTACACACCCCCGGACGGGCGGGCGAATGGCAGCGGCACGACGGCGCAGCGATGCGACGAGAAACAGCTACTGTGCCAGCGCATCGACGACTTGGCCCAAGACGTCGTCCAGCACGCTCGGCGGCAATCCGAACCGCACGCGCAGTTTCTCGAGCACCACGCGCTCGACGTCACTGACGCCATCCGACACCTGAGCCAATAGCCCCGCGATCCGCAGCACTTCTTCAGCGTGCTCGGGGCGCGAGATCGCCTTGGCAACCATCTCCACTCGCTTGTCGACACCGTCGTCCGCGAGCAAATCCGACAGATCCGACAACAACGCTTCGATCTGCATGTCGGTGACCGCGCCACCGCATGCCACCTGCACGACCTTCACGAATGCTCGACGCTCGGTGTCGTCGAAATGGCCGTCCGCGTTGGCAACGAGGAAGGCGCTCTCCAGCACCGCCTCGAACAGCGTGGCCGCGAAAGGGTTGAAGCCGGTGGGCTGAGTCACCTCCACGTCGGAGAGTTGGTCACTCGAGCTGTAGGCGTTGGCGAGCTGCAGCAGCATCGATTGCGCGGCGTGACGCCGACCCGCCTCGGGTGGCTGGCTCAAACGTTTGGCCACTTCGACCAGCAGGCTGTCATCGGTTGAGGTCATGGCGATTTGAACGTGCCGGTCTCCGCAACAGAACGTAGTCGGCTTCGATACTTCGACCCACCTGCGCAGCGTTCGCAAGCGGCCACCGTTGACTTAACGGTCGCTCGGGTCGCGTGTCTTACGAACCAGGCTTGAAACGGGCAAAAGGTCCGACCCTCCGACCGATTGCGCTTCTCTTGGACCAGCCCAGGCTTCGCCGCCGCCACTCCGGCCCGGGTCCACCCCGCCGAGGCGCGCCGCCATGAATGCCTCCGCCGCGTGGTAGCTGGAGCGCACCAGGGGACCCGAAGCCACGTAGGCGAAGCCCATCTCGACGCCCACGCGTCGGTACTCTTCGAACTGCTCAGGCGTTACGAAACGGTCCACCGCGGCGTGTTTGGGCGTCGGACGCAGGTACTGCCCCAGCGTGACCACGTCGACCTGAGCGGCCTTCAGATCGCGCAGTGTGTCGAAGACCTCCGCGTCCGTTTCTCCAATACCCACCATGATCGAGCTCTTGGTCATGCGCTCGGGGGCGAGCTCTTTGGCGCGACGCAGCACGTCCAACGACAAGTCGTAGTCGCAGCGCTGATCGCGGATGATGGGCGTGAGCCGCCGCACGACTTCGATGTTGTGAGCAAACACGTCCGGCCCCGCCGCCTGCAGCACCTCGACGTCCTCGATGCGTCCGCGAAAATCCCCAACCAGAGTCTCCACCAGCAGGTCCGGTTGATGGCGCTTGAGGGCGATCACCGTGCGCCCCACGTGGTCGGCGCCGCCGTCCAGCAAGTCGTCCCGGTCGACCATGGTGAGCACGACGTAGCGTAACCCGACGCCAGCAATGGCTCGCGCGACGTGTTCCGGTTCTCGCGGATCGACCGCACCGCGCGGGTTGCCAGTGGTCACCGCACAGAAGCGGCAGCCGCGGGTGCAGGTGTGCCCGAGTAACATCACCGTGGCGGTCCCGGCCGACCAACACTCCCCGACGTTCGGGCAGCGCGCCTCCTCACAGACCGTGTACAAGTCGAGGCCGCGCAACGTCTGCTTGAGCTTGCGGTAGTTCTCGCCTCCGGGAGCCTTGACCTTGAGCCAGCTGGGTTTGGGCGGGTTGTCGCTGCGCTTCTTGACGACAGCATCGGTCACGTCGGTCACGACGCACCTCCGTCGAGCAGTGACTGGAGCAGCTCACTGACCAATTTGGGGTTGGCCGAGCCCTTCGACAGCTTCATCACTTGGCCCACGAAGAAGCCGAGCGTGCCGGTCTTACCACTGCGATAGGTTTCCACCCCCTTCGGGTTTTGGTCGATCACTTGCTGACACAACGCTCGCAGCGCGCCCTCGTCGGAGACGACTTTCATGCCGCGCTCTTCGACGATCTGCGACGCGGTGCGCTCCGTGCCTTCCATCGCGGCGTACACTTCCTTGGCCTGCTTGCCGCTGATGTCTCCACGTTCGACGAGCTGCAACAACTCGGCAACCTGCGCTGGAGTGACGGAAAACTGCGCGTCGAGGCCGTGTGTCTTCACGCCGCGAAGCACCTCGGTCTGCATCCAGTTGGCCGCCTTGACGGGACTGTCGACGAGTTGCAGCACTTGCTCGAAGAACGATGCCACCGCCGGATGGCTGGTGAGCGTCTGCGCTGCTGCCGGCGTGAGCCCCAATTCGCCCGCATAGCGGTCGCGTTTTTGCGCGGGCAACTCGGGCAACCCGGCCCGCTCTTGGTCGACCCACGCCGAATCGATGACCAACGGGGGCAAGTCCGGATCGGGGAAATAGCGGTAGTCGTGAGCATCGGCCTTGGAGCGCAGCGACTTGGTCACGTTGCGATCCGGGTCGTAGGAGCGAGTCTCTTGGACGACTCGTCCGCCCGAATCCAAGATCGCCGTCTGTCGCGCCACCTCGGCGTCGATGGCGCGCTGCACGAAGCGAAACGAGTTGATGTTCTTCAACTCCACGCGCGTGCCGAACTGCTCCTGTCCCTTGGGGCGGATCGAGACGTTCGCGTCGCAGCGAAAGCTGCCCTCTTCGAGATTGCCGTCGTTGACGCCGATGAAGATCAACACGTCGCGAAGCGCCCGCAAGTACGCAGCCGCTTCAGCGCTGGAGCACAGGTCGGGGTCACCGACGATTTCGACCAGCGGGGTGCCGGCGCGGTTCAAATCGACGACGGAGTTGCCACCAATTCCGTGCAGGTTCTTGCCCGCGTCTTCTTCCATGTGAACGCGGGTGATACCGGCGCGCTTGGGAGAGCCGTCGACGTCGATGTCGAGGAAGCCCGCCTCGGAGAAGGGCTGCTCGTACTGGCTGATCTGGTAGCCCTTGGGCAAGTCGGGGTAGAAGTACTGCTTGCGCGCGAAGATGCTGCGCTCGACGATGCGGCAATTGAGCGCCAAGGCGGTTCGCACGGCCAGTCTCACCGCCTCGCGGTTGGCCATCGGCAAAGCCCCCGGCCAGCCCAGACAAACGGGGCACACGCGGCGGTTCGGTTCTTGGCCGAACTGCACGGAACAACGACAGAAAAGCTTGCTCTTCGTGAGCAGCTGAGCGTGGACTTCGAGGCCGATGACGGGTTCGTACTGAGTCATGATCGGATGCGCCGCGAGTTTCCCGCGGGCCCGGCTGATTACCACAGTTCCGCCGCGACTTCGGCAATTGAGCGCCCGACTCCGACTCGGCGACGGGCGGCGCTGCAGCGACAGTGCGACGCGGCGACGAGGCTACTGACCGGGGGCAGCAACCGCCTCGGGACTGCTCGACGGCTCCAGCGCCACTGGCGCTACCGCACGCTGCCACTGCTCGAGCAGCGGCAAGCGGTTGCGCAGCTGCTTGGAGATCCCCTCCACGGCGTCGTCCAGGCCGTGCCGGCGTGCCTCCAGCGTCGCGCCCCAGGCCGCCAGAAGCCGCTCCTCGGCGAAGAACGCCTGCCCGAGCGCCGGCCAGACGCGGTCCGGCTCCGCCCCCAACTCGGCGGCACGTCGCAGCGGAGCGATCGCCTCTCCGAAACGCCGCGCGCGCATGAACGCCTCGCCCAAGCGCGCGTAGGCATCGGCAGCGCGAGGACTGTCGACGGCGTACTGAACCGCCAGGCGCAGACTCTGGTGCCCGGCCTCGACGTCGGACTCGGCGATCAACGCAGTGCCCAGCATGCCCAGCGCTTGCCCGAGGTCGCCCCGCAATTCGGGACCGAGCGCCCGGCCTTCGGGCGTCCTGAGGTAGAACGAAAGCGGCATCAGCCAGCCGCCGAGCAGTCGCACCACCGTAGCGTGCTCGCCGCGTTCGGCCGCCGCTTTTGCTTCGGGCAGAATGCTCAGGTCGAGGCCCGAGCGCTCGGGGCCCGACCGCGATCCGGCCCGATCGAGCTCCTCGATGATCCAGCGCCGCAGCAAGCTGCGAAACTCTCCCAGCTCGTAGCGTTCGAGCTCGCCGTCGTGACTGACACGCAAGAACGACCCCGCCTCGCCACACTCGAGTTCGAGCAAGCTGTAGCCGTACAAAGGCGCGAGCAGCAAGTAGCGCACGCCGATGTGCATCTGAATGCCCTCGACGTCCGTCTCGCGCACGGGAGCCGGATAGCTCGTCTCCTCGGCCAGTAGCGCGCTGACCAGACGGCGGCGAAACCGCTCCAGGTTCAAGCGTTGGGTTACCGCTCCGAGCTCCGAGGCCGCGCCGCTGACTTCGAACTCGACCACGGAAGCGGACGGATCGCGCCGATCGACGGTCAGCGACGTGATGCGAGCGCCCGTGATCAACGAGAAGGCGAAGAAACGCTCGCCCAAGATGCTGCACAATGCATCGAAGCTGCCGACACGCTCGCCCACGCGCTCGAACCAGCCGTCGGTGCGGATCGCTTCCAATGAGAACACGGTTGCGGCAGACATGCGAACGAAGAGCGAGCATACCCCCCCGCCTGCGATGATTCAAAAATCAAAGTCCGGCCCTCGAGGTCACAAGCGCCCTTTCGGTCCCAGCGGTTCCGATTCGACCGGCTCGGACGCCTCCGCCGCCCGACGCCGCCTCAGCACGGCGCTGCTTGGCTGGTACCGCACTCACCGCCGGGACTTACCTTGGCGACGGGTAGACGACCCTTACGCCATCTGGGTGAGCGAGGTCATGCTTCAGCAAACCCGAGTTCAGACCGTAAAGCCCTACTTCGAACGCTGGCTGCGCGCCTTCCCGACCGTGGCAGCACTGGCCGCCGCCGACGAGGCGACCGTGCTCGCCCACTGGCAGGGCCTCGGCTACTACTCTCGGGCGCGCAGCTTGCATCGCGGCGCCCAACAGGTCGTTCGTGACGGCGGGGTGTTGCCCCGTGACGCACACCGGTTGCGAGAGCTACCAGGCATCGGTCCCTACACGGCCGGCGCCATCGCCAGCATCGCCTTCGGTCTCGACGAACCCATCGTCGACGGCAACGTCGTTCGGGTGCTCACCCGACTGTTCGCCTTGAGCGGCGATCCGGCCAAGCAACCCTTGAAACGCAGGCTCTGGGAACTCGCCCGAGAGTTGATCCCTCGAGGAAACGCCGCGGATTTCAACCAGGGGCTGATGGAGCTCGGTGCCACACGCTGCACACCCCGCTCGCCGCTGTGTGATCAATGCCCGGTCGCACGTCACTGCCAGGCGTTCGCGCGGGGCACACCGACCGAGTTTCCGCAGCTCGCCAAGCGCCCCGAGGTGACCGCTGTCGAAACCGTCGCGGCGGTCGTCCGCCGCGGTGACAAAGTCTTGCTCGGTCAGCTTCCGCCCGACGCGCCGCGCTGGGCCGGCCTGTGGGTCTTCCCTTTCGACACGGTCGCGTCGAGCGAAACGGCCCCAAAGGTCGCCCTGCGTGTCTTGACCCGCGATTGCGGCCTTCAGCCGCAGCGCAGCACCGAAACGGCCCAGCTCGAGCACACCATCACGCGGTTTCGCATCACGCTGCGGGTGTTCGACTGCCAAACCAGTGGGCGGTTGGGCCCGAGCGCCGCCTACCGACAACTGCGTTGGGTGGCCATCGATGAACTGTCGGCCCGGGCAATGCCCGCGCCACACCGCAAGCTGGCGAGCCTGCGCTTCGGCGATGCGAGCTGAACCTCTTCGACAGCGACGCCGGTCACGTCGTTGGCTCGATCACTGCGGCGAAGCGCCGCTTGACGCATGGTGCGATTTCACGAAGAACCGCGCCTGATGAATCTGGTCGTGAAGATCGTGCTCGCCGCGCTGGCGAGCCTCGTCGTTCTGTTCGTGGTGACGGGCTTGATCCTACCGCGGCAGTGGTCGGTCACCGCGGAGGTCGTGATCCACGCACCCGCCGAGCAAATCCATCCGCACGTCGAAGACCTGCACCAATGGGCGATCTGGGCTGATCGACAACACCCCGACACGACGCTGCGCTACGACTATTCGGGGCCGGACAAGGGCGTCGGGGCAACACGCACGTACCACGGTGAGCGAGCCGGCGACGGGCGTATGACCATCGTCAAGAGCGAATCGGACTCGGGTGTGTGGCTCGAATCCGCCGTCAATTCCCCCACCCCCAACGCCGAAGCGTCAATCACCTACGAAGCCAAGGCCGGAACGACCAAAGTGACGTGGACCGACCGCGGCGAACTTCCGTTCATCACGGGCGGCTTCTTGCGAGACGCCGTCGAACAGGGGCTCAAGACTCACCTCGACCGCGGCCTGACCCAGCTCAAAGAACTCGCCGAGACGGGCCACGTCACCCACGTACGACCCGACAGCTCATCGACGACCAGCGGAACCGAGACCGCTGCGCCTCCGACACCGAGCCGCGACGCAGCTCGCTGAGCTGGCTGCTGCCCCCGATCCAGGCTGCGCGGTCGAGTTGGGTCCGGCGTCAGGATTCAGCTCCGCTGCGGTAGGTCGCCACTGCGCGGTAGCGCAGGACCAATCCGCAGGGCTGGTCTTCGCGCGTGCCGACACAGGTGTGCTCGCCCTCGATCACGCCCTGCCGAGCGTCGAGCGCGGCGAGCAAGACGTCGGTCAGGTCGTGCCCGCCGTTGGTGCATTTGTTGTCACTGCACGGCAGCTCGAACAGCGCTGCGGCGCGCGGCACCACGATGTGTCGCACCCGACGTGTCCCGGCCACCGGCTCGGCGTCACCGACACGACCTTCTTCGAGCTCGAGCTTCAGGCTCTCGAGTTCCGTGATTCGATCTTTGAGACGCGGCGCTTCGTCTTCCCGCTTCCAGCGGTCACTGCGCGCCGTCTGCTGTTGCTGCCATCGGCGATTGTACATGAGCGAATTGACCGAAGCCGAAACTCAGACGAGCGCCGAATTGCGCTTGTCGGGATCGACTCCCAACGACGCAATAGCACCGCTGACTTCCTTGGCGGTCACTTTCCCTTCTTGACGCAATGCATCCAGAGCGGCAATCACAATACACTCGGCGTCGACTTCGAAGTGTCGGCGCAGCGCCTCGCGCGTGTCGCTCATGCCGAAGCCATCCGTACCCAGAGCGACGTAACGGCCCGGAACCCAACGTGTGATCTGGTCCTGCACGAGCGTCATGTAGTCGCTCGCGGCAATCACCGGCCCTTGTCGGCCCTCCAGTGCTTGCGTGACGTACGGAGTCTTGGCTTTCGCTTCGGGGTGCAAGCGGTTGTGCCGCTCGCACGCGACGGCTTCGCGGCGCAACTCCTGGTAGCTGGTCACACTCCACACGTCCGACGTCACGCCGTAGTCCTTCTCCAAGATCTCCGCGGCGCGCAGAACCTGAAGCATGATGGACCCGCCGCCGAACAGCTGCACGTGCTTCTTCTTCGGCTTGGCACTCGGCTGAAACAGGTACATGCCGTTGAGGATGCCCTGCTCCACCCCTTCGGGCATCGGCGGCATCACGTAGTCCTCGTTCTGCAGGGTGATGTAGTAGTAGATGTTCTCCTGCTCGTCGTACATGCGGCGCATGCCGTCCTTGATGATCACCGCCAACTCGTACGCGAAGGTGACGTCGTAGGAAACGATCGACGGGTACGTCGCAGCGAGCAACAGGCTGTGGCCGTCTTCGTGCTGCAGGCCTTCGCCGTTGAGCGTGGTGCGGCCGGCCGTGGCGCCCAGCACGAAACCGCGGCCCATGGCGTCGCAAGCGGCCCACATCTGATCGCCCGTGCGCTGAAAGCCGAACATCGAATAGAAGATGTAGAAGGGGATCATCGGCTCACCGAGCGTCGAGTAGCTCGTCGCCGCCGCGGTGAACGACGCCATCGACCCAGCCTCGGTGATGCCCTCTTCGAGGACCTGGCCCTCCTTCATCTCGCGGTAATAGAGCAAGCGGCCTTTGTCGACGGGGTCGTACAGCTGCCCCTTGGGCGAGTAGATACCGACTTGGCTGAACAACGGGTCCATACCGAACGTGCGCGCTTCGTCGGGAACGATGGGCACGACGCGCTTGCCGACCTGCTTGTCGCGGATCAGTTTGCCCAGCAAACGAGCGAACGCGATCGTCGTCGAGACCTCGGTCTTACCGGTGCCTTTGAAGAACTCGGCGTACAAGTCGTCGCCGGGCAGTTGCAGGCTGACCGTGGGTTTGGCGCGACGTGCGGGCAGGAACCCGCCCAAGGCACGCCGGCGCTCCATCAAGTACTGCACCTCTTCGCTGTTGCGATCGGGGCGGTAGAAGGGCGCCTCTTCGAGCTTTTCGTCGGGTACCGGCAGCTCGAGCAGATCGCGGAACTTCTGCAGGTCCGGCAGATCCATCTTCTTCTTTTGATGGGTGACGTTGCTGCCTTCGAAAGCGGGACCCAGGGTCCAGCCCTTCACCGTGTGCGCCAGAATGCAAACGGGCTGGCCCTTGGTGTTCACCGCCGCGTCGTAGGCGGCGTACAGCTTGCGGTAGCTGTGCCCACCGCGGCGCAGCTTGGTCAGCTGCTCGTCGGTCAGATGGGAAACCATCTCCAGCAGGCGCGGATCGGATCCGAAGAAGTTTTGGCGGATGTAAGCGCCGTCACTCGTCGTGTACTTCTGGAACGCGCCGTCGACGACTTCGTTCATGCGCTGGCGCAGCAGACCATCGGTGTCCTTGGCCAGCACCTCATCCCACTCTGGCCCCCAGATCACCTTGATGACACGCCAGCCCGCGCCGCGGAAGACGGCTTCGAGCTCTTGGATGATCTTGCCATTGCCGCGCACGGGCCCGTCGAGCCGCTGCAGGTTGCAGTTGATGACGAAGCACAGATTGTCGAGCCCTTCGCGCGCAGCGATGCTCAGCGACCCCAAGCTCTCCGGCTCATCGCACTCGCCGTCACCCAAGAACGCCCAGACGCGGCTGTTACTCGTGTCAGCCAACCCGCGATTGTGCATGTATCGCAGGAAACGCGCCTTGTAGATCGCGCTAATCGGGCCGATGCCCATGCTCACCGTGGGAAACTGCCAGAAGTCCGGCATCAAGCGCGGGTGCGGGTACGACGACAACCCCGCCGTCGGCCCCGACTCGCGCCGGAAGTGATCGAGCTGCTCGGCTTCCAGACGGCCTTCGAGAAACGCCCGTGAATACATGCCTGGCGCCGCATGACCCTGGTAGTAGATGAGATCCCCGTGCCCCTCGCCCGCCGGGCCGCGGAAGAAGTGGTTGAAGCCCACTTCGTACAGGCTGGCGCTCGAGGCGTAGCTGGACAGATGCCCGCCGATGCCATTGAACCGCTTGTTGGCGCGCTGGACCATCGCCATCGCGTTCCAGCGAATGATGCGGCGGATGCGCCGCTCGAGGGCCGCATCCCCGGGGTAGTCCGGTTCGACCTGGAGTGGGATGCTGTTGACGTAGGGTGTATTGAGGGGGAGGTCCGGATGCGCCCCGTGCCGCAGGGCCTGTTCCACGACGCGTTTCACCAGGAAAGCGCCACGCGACGTACCGCGATGTGCGACGACGGCGTCGAGGGACTCGAGCCATTCGCTGGTCTCGATGGGGTCTTGGTCCGAAAGTGCTGGATGATTGGAGCTCACGGCGCCTTTTACCTCCTAGGGGTCACGGTAGCTTCACGCTTGGTGTATGTGTGCCGCGGAAGGGACGTGACATCGGGGCGCGGACGGTAGCGCGCCGCGCGGGCGAAGCGGTAGCGTTTTGGACTACAAACGCGCCGGGGCGCTGGCGCGCGGTTCGGAGACGGAGTTTGCCCGTCAGGCCTGGCGTCCCGAGGCCCTGGGGACCATAACCCCAGACGATGCCGCGCGCGTTGTCTTTCGTCCTCTTCATCGTGATCGCGACCTCCATCTTCGCTGCAGTGCATTACTACCTGTGGTTGAGATTGGTCCGGGACCCGGGCGTTCCTCAACCGTATCAGCGCGTTTTTACCTGGGTATTGATTTCGCTCTGCGTCAGCATCCCCGCCAGCCTGTTGCTGCGTCGGGCTCTACCGCCGAGCGTAGCCAGCTTCGCGCTCACGCCGAGTTTCATCTGGCTGGGCACGATGTTTCTGCTGTTTGTCGCGGTAGCCATCGTCGACGTCACGAAATGGGTCGGCCTGGGCCTCGAGCGTTGGCTGAGCCGCCCGATCGAAGACCCCGACAAGCGCCTGACCCTCAGCCGCCTCTTCGGCTTCGCAGCGTTCGCATTGGGCACGACGTCGTCAGCGGTGGCGCTGGCCGAAGGCAAGCGCTTCCGCGTCAAACGCGTCGAAGTGCCGTTGGAGAAACTCCCCGCCGAACTGGACGGACTCACCATCGCGCAGCTGACCGACGTGCACGTCGGCCCCTCGCTCGGGAGCGACTTCCTCCGTGAGATCGTCACGACGGTCAACGCACTCGACGCCGATCTCGTCGCGATCACCGGCGACTTGGTGGACGGCTCCGTCGAGCAGCTCGGCCCGGCCGTCTCGGAACTCGCCAAGCTCGAATCCCGCCTCGGGACGTACTTCGTGACGGGCAATCACGAGTACTACTCCGGAGCCGAGCCGTGGTGTGCGAAGCTGCCCGAGTACGGCATCCGCGTGCTGCGCAACGAGCGTGTGGTCATCGGACGAGACGAACACTCCATCGATCTCGCGGGTGTCGACGATCTACAGGGTCACCGTTTCGGCAACGGACACGGTGCCGATCTGAACAAGGCTTTGGCAGGACGCGACCCCAATCGCGAACTGGTTCTGCTCGCTCACCAACCCAAGGTCGCTCTGCAAGCCGAGCACCACGGCGTGGGGTTGCAGCTGTCCGGCCATACCCACGGCGGGCAATTGTGGCCGTTCAATTGGCTCGTGAAGTTGCAGCAACCCGTCGTTTCCGGGCTCGAGAAGATCGGTCGCACGTGGGTTTACGTCAGCAACGGCACCGGCCACTGGGGCCCGCCGATGCGGCTCGGCGCGCCGGCGGAGATCACTCAGGTCGTCTTGCGCAGCCAACGGGTGCTCGAGACCGACGCGCTGAGCTGACCCGCGGCGCACCGAACCGACACCTCCACGCGCAACACCATCGCAGTGACGCCGCCACCGCCGTGTCAACGGCGCCCTGCTTTGCCGAATGGGCGGGCAAGCGAACGCTCACTTAGCAACGCTCCGCCAGCGCACCGGCGATCGCTCTCGCCACCCGCACGCCATCGACGGCGGCGCTCATGATGCCGCCAGCGTATCCGGCACCTTCTCCAGCTGGGTACAACCCGTCGACGTACGGTGATTGCAGCGACTCGTCGTGACGCGGTACGCGCACCGGCGAACTCGTGCGCGACTCGACGCCGACCAGCACCGCTTCCTCACTGATGAACCCGCGCAACTGGCGGCCGAACCGACGCAGACCTTCCTCCAGACGCGCGGCGAACGTGACCCCGGACCCGTCGAGCACCTCGCCGACGTCGGCCGCGGTGAGCCCCGGCACGTAGCTGCTCTGTGGCAAGGTGGAGGACGCCCGGTGGGCCAGAAAATCGACGAGCCGCGTCGCAGGCGCGCTCAAATCAGAACCAGCGGCGGCAAACGCGGCCTGCTCGATGGTGCGCTGAAGATGCACCCCGGCGAGCGGTCCGCGGTAACCCGCGGCTTCAATCTGCTGGGGACTGACGCTGACCACCATGCCGCTGTTGGCGTACTTCGAGTTGCGCTTCGACGGACTCATGCCGTTGACCACGACTTCACCAGGTGACGTCGAAGCCGGCACGATGAATCCACCTGGGCACATGCAAAACGAGAACACGGCGCGCTCTCCCCGGCTGTCCACCAAACGGTAGGCCGCGCTCGGCAACTTGGGGTGACCCGCGTGTTGGCCATACTGGATGCGATTGATCAACGGCTGCGGGTGCTCGATGCGAACTCCCAAGGCAAACGACTTGGCCTCCAACGGATGACCGAGCTCGGCCAACATGTCGAACACGTCGCGCGCCGAGTGCCCCGTGGCCAAAACGACGCGCTCGGCCTCCAGCTCTTCACCGTCGGCCAGGCGCACCCCCGCGACGACCTTGCGAGCACCACGCTCCTGAGTCAACAGATCCGCGACCCGCGACCCGAATCGAAATTGCACGCCCACACCTTCGAGGCGCTCCCGCAGGGCCGTGATCACTTTCGGCAGCAGGTTACTGCCGATGTGCGGGCGAGCGTCGCTGAGGATCGCCGCCGGCGCGCCGTGCTCGGCCAACACTTCGATCACGTCGCGAACGTCGCCGCGCTTGTGCGAGCGCGTGTAGAGCTTGCCGTCGCTGTACGTGCCCGCGCCGCCCTCGCCGAAGCAGTAGTTGCTGTCGGGATCGACGGTGGCCTTGCGCGTCAGGCCCTTGAGATCCTTGCGGCGTGGTTGCACGGGTTTGCCGCGATCGACGACCGTGCAGGCGATACCCCGACGCGCCAACTCGTAGGCACAGAACAACCCGCACGGGCCGTCACCGACAATCACGACGCGACCGGGCTGCGTCACCTCTCGCGGTGGACGACTCTCGGCGATTTCCTCCGGCGGTTGCTCGCCCAGTTCGCACGTGAGGTGAAAGCGAACGCGGCCACGTCGGCAATCGAGAGCGCGTTTGCGCACGTGCAGCGCAGGCAGCGCGTCGATTGCCACGCCGATCTTCCTCGCCGCCACGCTTCGCAACGACGCTTCGTCGTCGGGCTCGTCCAAGCCGATGTCTAGCTCGACGACGTCGGGAACGTGTCGTTGCATCAAGCGACCCGTGCTTGCGGCGCTTGCCCCAGCTCGTGAATTGCCAGGCGGGCGGGATCGACGGCGTTCTGAGCGAGTTCCACGATGCGGCGGTGGTGAGTGAAGAACAGCACTTGTACTCGCTCGGCGACGTCGCTCAAGACAGAAAGTGCGGCGGCCGCGCGCGGATCGTCGAAGTGCACCAGCACGTCATCGAGCACCAGGGGCATCGGTTCACGTCCGTCGATGTAGTGCGACAGGCTGGCCAGACGCAACGCGAGGTACAACTGATCGCGAGTACCGTCGCTCAACCCATCGGTCCGCACCTCGCGACCGTCGCTGCGAACACACAACAGCACCTGCTGATCATCGGCGTCGAACCCGACTTTGAGCCCCGAATAGGCGCCGAGGGTCAGCTTCGGAAACAGCTCGGATGCAACGCGAAGCACCGGCCCCTGATGAGCGTCGCGATAGCGTTCGACCTCTGCGTCGAGAATCGCGGCGGCAAGCTTCAAGCGCACGTAGCGCTGAACCGAGGTCTCCAAACTCGCGGTGCAGCTCGCCAGATCTTCGGCCGCACGACTGGCACCCGCTTCGGATCGGCGGACGTCTTGTTCGAGTGTCGCCGCCTGCGCCTGCCAATGCCCGACGAGTTCGTCCGCCTCGATGATCTTCGGCTCGAGCGCGGCAATGCGCTCACGCGCCGTTTCCGAGTCGGTGCCCCGACACTGCTCAACCAGGTCTTGGAGCGAGGCGCCCTCACCTTCGGCGACGATTTGCTCTTCCAACGACGCGATTGCAGCACCCAACTCGCGAGCGCGATCCAAACGCTCTTCCACGAGCACGAGCTCCGCCAAGTCCTTGGCCCCCGCTTGGGCCCGCAACTCGTCGAGTTCTGCTCGGGCTCGGCCCTGGTGGGCTTGGGCACTGTCGCGCTGGGCCCGGCGACGTTCGAGCTCGTCCTGCAAACGCAACCGCTCGTCGTGATCCGCACGCGCACGGCGAGCCGCGTCGAGCAACCCCTCGGCGCGCCGAACCAGGTCGCCCCCGCTCAGTTCGGGCAGGCACCGCGCGATCAGCGCGTCGATGCGCTGGGTCAGCTGCTGACTGTCGCGCCGCATGCCATCGATGCGCGAGCGCAGCGCGGCAACGTCGTCGAGCTTGGCGTACAGATCCGTCAATTGCGCCAGAGCCCCCGTCACTTCTTCGGGACCGGCGGTCTTGCTCAGCCGCAGCTGGCGCAGCGCTTTGTACCAATCACCTCGCCAGGCCTTCTCTTGCTCGACGTGTTGTTCGAGCTCGGCTTCGAGCTGCTCGACTTGCTGTCGTTCGAGCGCCAACGAGCGCTGCACGTCCTCGCGCTCGCGCGCCGTGCGCTGCGTTTCGGCGATCACCTTGCCGACGCGCTCGACCAACGTCTCGAGGGTGACCTCCCACAACTGCCGCGGCTCTTGACCGACGCTCTGCAACGCGGCCGACAGTTCGTCGCTCAACTCCGCAACCTGACGTTCGAGCGCGCGGCACTCGTCACTTGCCGAGCGACGCTCGTCGAGCAGGCCAATCAACTCGCTGCTGCGACGCAGCCACGCGATCATCTCTCGGGGCGATGCAGGGTGCACGTGACACGGGCGCCACGAGGCGCGCCACTGCTCGTCCCACTGCTCGCTAGCCCGAGCAATCGACTCGCGGTGCAGCCCGGCTTGCTCGACCTTCGCCTCGCACTCGGCGATGCGCGCGTCGATGCTCGCCAAACGCGACACGCGGTTGGCTTCGGCGAACAACCGATCCGCCAACGTGTCGGCGGACTCGACGAGTTGCGGCAAGCGCTGCTTGGCAGCAGCCAACGCGGAAGACTTGCGCCCTTCCAACACCTGTCTCAAGGCGGCATCGCGCTGCCGGCGCAGGTCTTTCAACTCGACGAGACTCGGCACGTCCGTGCCCGCCAGTAGCTCCAAGCGCTCGCGCTTCAATTCGACGGCAAGCTCCGCCAGCCGTCGCTCCGCGGCGGCCACTTCGCGCAACTCGCCCTGCAGTTCACCCTGACGACTGTCGAACGACGCGATCGATTCTTCCGAGGGGATCGGCAATTCGAGCAGCAGCTCAGGCGATCCGTCGTAGCCGGACAGGGCGGCGCGGACCTGATCGACGCGCTGTTGCTTCTTCTTCAGAAGCAGGCGCGCCTCGTGCAATCGCTGTTGCACACCGAGCGTGCGTTGCGCACGCGCGTACGCCGCCTCCAAAGCAGTCGTGTCGCGAACCTCGGGGAGAGTCGCCAGCGCTTGGCCGCGGCGTTCCTGCACGGCACGTGCTCGCTTGAGCTTCTCGGTCGCGTCGCCGATCTTGGTGTCGTACTGCGTCTTCTCGCGCGCCAGCCGTTCGAGCCGCGAGTGTTCGATGCGGCTCAGGCGCAGCTCGGCGCCCCGTTCGGGGGGCAGGTCGCTACCGAGCGCCGAAAGGATCTGTTCGACTTCGGTCAGCAACGCCGACAGCTCGCCTTGTCGCTTCGGCAAATCGGCCATGGCCTTGCGATGCTGACCCAGTTCCGACGTCAGCTCGGCCAGCACCTGCTCGGAGATCTCGAGCAACTCGGACCCACCGCCCAAAGCCGCTACACGCCGCTCGACCCGCTCGATCTCTACGCGCTCGTGCGACAGCTTCTGGGATGCTTCGGCGAGTTGACGCTCAGCGGCCACCCGACGCTGCTCTGCATCACGCGGCAAAGACGGCAATTGCCCCAATTGTCGCAGTTGGTCGACGCGCTGTTGCCGCTGCGCCAGCAGTGGCAACACGCGCAATTGCCGCTCGAGGCGGGACTTTTCCGAGCGCCGTGCGTTGCGGGCTTCGAGGGTGGACCGCAGCTTCTCTTGCGCGTCGGCGAGCGCGCGTTCGCGGGCCGCGTGGGCGACGGCGCTGCTCGACTGCTCGGTGACGACCTGCTTGGCTGCGCGCAGATCGTTGATGCGTTGATTGATCTGCTTGTTGCGGCCTTTGGCGGTGAACAGCTCGTCGGCGGCGTCGTTCAAACGGCTGCGCAGGCGCCGGACGCTGGCCGTGCCGATGGCCGCGCCGAACAGGCTCTCGCCGGCCTTGCCTTCCAGCAGCTCCTGCGCACCGTGCCGGAGCGTTTCGTGGTCGAGCCCGAACATGGCCCCGAACAGATTCTCGTCGACTGTCAACGACTGCAGCTGGCTCTCGGCGATCGGCGCGCCATCGGGAGCCAGCAAGGTGTTTTTTCGCCCCTTGCGGCGCACGGCGCACAAGACGTCGCCCGACTCGGTGCACAACTCGGCACCGAGTCGTAGCTCGCTGCCCGCGTGGACGAACGTGTCGCGACTTTGGTGAGGGATCCCATACAAGAAGCTGCGGATCGCACGCAGTGCCGTGCTCTTGCCGGCCTCGTTGTTGCCGTAGACGACGTGCAGTCCGGGGCTCGGCTCGGCAAACTCCAACACCGTACCGCTGAAGTGGCCAAACGCCAACAGCTCCAGACGGCGAAACCTCACTGACCGTCCCCCGCGTCGAGCAAGGTGGACAACAACAGGCCTTCGACGTCGGGCAGCGCGTCGAGGAGCACTTGGCGATCTTCCAGGCGCAGCCCGAGTGCGCCCTGTTTGACCTCGATCGGTAACTTGTTGCGCAGATCCTCGAACAGCGGAAGGAAGCGTTCCAGACCGCCCGGCTCGTTTTGCAAGTGCTGGAGCGTCTGGGCAAGCTCACCAAGCGCATCGCCGCGCGTGGCCAATCGCTGCGCAGAAAGCAACGGTCGAGTCTGCAGGCGCACGCTCTCGACCCAGATCCGTTCGAACTCGCTGGCGCGGGCACGGACACGAGCCTGCCAGTGCTCGGTGTCCGCGAGCAGCTCTCGATGGGCCTGGGTGCTACCCTCCACGACCACGCGCACGACCATCGACCGATCACCTGCCGCACTCAGGGTAAGACCGAGTTGCTGAGCCACGGTGTCGACGACCTGGTCGGCGTCCCACTCGGGTTGCGCCTCCACCGAGCAACGCTCCCACCGCACGACGTCGAGATCGCACGAGGTGACCGACTCGATGCGACCGTGATCCGCCTCGATGAGCGTCGCCCCTTTCGGCCCCAACTCCTTGATGTGGCGCCCTTGGATGTTGCCGGAAAAAACGACCCACGGGTCGCTGTGGAGCACTTCACGTTGATGCACGTGCCCGAGGGCCCAGTAGTCGTAGCCCTTGGAGATCAGCGTCTCCAAACGACACGGCGCGTAGGGTTCGTGACCGGCGCGGCCACTGACCGCCGTGTGCAGCAACCCGACGTTGAGCAGCCCCTCGACGGCCTGCGGGTAATTGCTTGCAAGATCGTCTGTTTCGGCACGGCGCGCGTAGCTTTGGCCGTGCACGGCAACACCCAGATCGGAGTAGATCTCGGTGTGCGGCGCGGCGTGGGGCAATTCGGTGACGTTGTCGGGCAAGGGCAGGTACTTGCTGATTTGGCTCGCGGCGTCGTGGTTGCCGCGCACCAACGCCACTCGAGTGCCCGCGCGTTTGAGCCGCCCCATTTGTTCGGCAAAGAACAACCCGGTCGTGTAGTCGCGCCAATCGCCATCGAACAAGTCGCCCGCGAGCAGCAACAACCCCACCCGTTGCTCTTCACACAGTTCCACCAAGTTCTCGAGCGCGCGCCGAGTCGCGCCACGGATCTGTTCGACCGGCGCGCCTGGGTAGCGCTCCAGGCCGAGCAGCGGACTGTCGACGTGTAGGTCGGCCGCATGCACGAGCTTCACTCGACCCTCCTCCGACCAGATCGACCGCCGGCGAAAACGAGCCAGGAGCCGTCATTCGACGCGGGCGCAACGAGGTCACTCGAGCCAAATGACATGGGCCGGGCTCGGCCTGGCCAATTCGTCGTGTTGCGCCACACGCTCGCCTCATAGCAGCAACGCGGGGGCTTGCCCATCGGCCCCGGACACACAATGTCCGAGTCCGAGGCGGGGCGGTGGCTGACCGGGACGTAACGGTCGAATTTCATCCCCAAATTGACTACGCTTGAGAATGTGAGCCCGGAAGTGCACAGCGCGGACCCGACGAACGTCCACGAGACCCAACTCACGGTCGCGTCGCTCGGCTTGATCGCCGAGCACTTGGGACAACCGCTCTACGCCAAGAACGCCAAGCTGGAGTTCGTGCTGTCCAATACGGCCTTCTGCAATTGGGTCGGCCGCAGTCGAGAAGATCTACTCGGCAGAACCGAGAGCAGCGTGTTCGGATCGGAGGTTGCCAGTCACCACGAACGCACCGAGCGCGAAGTGTTGACCCAAGCACTTCCCGTCACGGCCGAGGAGCAGTTCCCCGGCGCCGATGGTGTCCTGCATCACCGCCCGATAACCAAGCTGCCGTTGGCCGACAGCAATGGCGTCGTCACTCACGTGGTGTGCGTAGTCGGGCAAGCGGGGGAGAGCGCGGCGTCCGCGGCGCAGCTCGAAGAAGAGCTCGAGCGGTACGCCCAAGAGCGCACGCGCGCGCTGCGCGACATTCAAGACAAGCTACTGCGCAAAGAACGCTTGATGGTTCTAGGTCAACTCGCGGCCGGGTTGGCGCATCAGATCCGCAATCCGCTGGGTGCGATTGCCAACGCGCTGGCGCTCGCGCGCCGTCAAATGCCGAGCAACGCCAGCAGCTTGGTGCAAGAGGCGTTGCAGATCGCCAGCGACGAGATCTGGGAAGCCAACCGCATCATCGGTGACCTGCTCGACTACGCGCGCATCCGTCCTCCGGCGGCGTCCGAAACGTCCTTGGGGCTGATGGTTCAAAACGCCATCGACAGCGAACCGATGACTCCGCAGATCGAGATCCAACTCGACATCCCCGACACGCTCGTCTGGGTCGATGGGCGGCAAGTGCAGGACGCTCTGCGCAACCTGATCCGCAACGCACGCGAGGCCATGCCCGAAGAAGGCCGTCTGACCTTCCGCGCTCGCACGACCGGTCAATTCGCCGAACTGCTCATCGAGGACACGGGCGAAGGCGTTCCCGAAGAACACCGCAACCTGCTGTTCGAACCGCTGGTCACCAGCAAACCGCTCGGCATCGGTCTGGGTTTGCCGACCGCCCGAGCGCTCATCGTCAATCAAGGTGGTAGCCTCGAATGCATCGAATCCCAGCGAGATGGGGCTTGCTTTTTGATGCGGTTGCCGTTGTATCGCAACCAAGAGGTCGAGAATGCTGATTGACGAAATGAAGCAGCGCATGTTCGCGGCGATGAAAGCCAAGAACGTCGTCGAAAAAGAGATCCTGCGCACCGCCATCGGTGAGATCACACGTACGGGTGAGGATGCCAGTGACGAAAAGGTGCTGGCCGTTCTCAAGAAGATGACCAAGAGCTGCCAAGATACGCTCGAGCTGACGGCGGACGACGCACAGCAGGAAGTGATCCGCCAGGAGATCGCGATCCTCGCTGCGTTCGGCCCCAAGACGCTGTCCGTCGAAGAGATCGTCGCGGAGCTCGGCGTCGTTGCCGACCAAATCCGCGCCGCAGGCAATGACGGTCAAGCGACGGGAGTTGCGATGAAGCACCTCAAGAGCACTGGCGCGAACGCCGGCGGCAAGGACGTCGCGGTGGCAGTCAAACAACTGCGCAGCTGAGCGGATCTCGCCGCGGTGTGAGGACGCATGCTTCGCTGCTCGCTCCACCGAGCACTTCGGTCGGCTGCGTTTGTTCAACGACGTTTGCCCGATCAACGGCGCAGGTCGATCGACCGCGGCGCAGGTGAGCTGTCATTGCTCATCAGCTGTGTGTGGCCGATCAACGGCCGCCGTCGAGTCGGCGTTTCCCGCTGGGACCGCCGCGGCGCCAGCGCCGTGGACCGTCAGATCCCCAGGAACTGAACGCACAAGCCGCTGGAGGCGATGGCGATACCACTGAGCCACTGCATGTGGGGCTCGAGCCGTCCGAAACGCGCTGCCTTCAGCCCCAAACGTCCGACCGCGACCAGCAACAACATCGTCGACAGCGTTGCGACGCCAAACACCGCGGCAACCGCGACCGAGGTCCACACCGAACCGCCCAGGGCCGGCGCGGCCATCAGCGGCAGCAAGGCCTCACACGGCCCCAGCACGAAGATCAGAAACAGCGCGACACCCCAGCGGCCCTTCGACAAGCTGGCGCGCGCGCCGTGACCGTGATGATGCACGACGTTGCTGTCGGCGCCGCCGTGATCGTGCGGGTGCGTGTGCACGGTGCCGTCGGAGTGCACGTGGAAGTGGCGGTGCCCATCGCCCGAATGCAGGCGCCACGCACCCGCCAGAGCGTAGCCGAAACCGAAGACGATCAGCGCCCAGGCTGCCCAATGCCCGCGGGTTTGCTCGATCAGTTCGAGCTTCGTCAACGTCAGCCCCAGACCGAAGTAACCCAGCGCGCCGATGACGACCGACGACAAGACGTGCCCCGTGCCGCATAACGCGGTGACGCCCAGCGTCTTGTACATCGACCAGTTGCGCGCACGCGACAACATCACGAAGGGCAGCGTGTGATCGACGCCAACCGCCGTGTGAGTGACGCCGAGGGTGGCCGCCGTGCCGACCAATAGGAGCATTTCTGAAGTCATGTGAGGTAGTTCGACGACTCGCTGGCGGCGAGTATCGACACAAAGGTCGGCGAAAGCCAGCTCCACGATTGTCGCGGCGCCGGGCGGCGGGCGGTATTCCACTGGGGCGACAAGCTCTGACCGGAGCGAGCCAGCGGCGCGTCGAAGCTCGAATGCGGCCTGTTGCAAGGGCGAAACGATGGCGCACCCTGCTCCGTGCCAAGACGGGCCGAGGTGCGTGAGTGCCCCTCGGCCAGGTTCAGCCCGCAGCCTGAACCTGGTCGTACAGCGCCGCCAGGGCCTGATCGAGCTTGCCGACATCAGTGCCACCGGCTTGGGCCATGTCCGGTCGGCCCCCGCCGCTGCCACCGACGATCTGTGCCAGAGGACGAATCAAGTTGCCGGCTTGATGGCGCCCGGTCAGGGCCTTGGCGACGGTCAACACCATCTGAGCTTTGCCGTCCGCTTCGGTGGCTACCAGGACGATGCTGTCGCCCAAGCGATCACGCAAACGCTCGGCCAGCTCTCGCAGCGCTGCGCGATCGGTTACCTCGGTACGCAACGACAGCACCTTGACGCCGTCCACGTCTCGCGCCTTGGCCACCAGATCGTCGATACCCGACGCGCCGCCGGTCATGAGCTTCTTCTGCAACGCAGCGACTTGCTTCTCCAGCGCCCGCTCGTTGGCGACGAGTCGCTCCAAACGTCCGGGCAGGTCGGCACCGGCCTTGGTGAGCTCGGCTGCCTTGGACAGGATCGATTCGAGCTCGCGCAGGTGCGCGAGCGTGCCCTCGCCCGTGGTCGCACTGATGCGCCGTACGCCTGCCGCGACGCCCTGTTCGCCCACGACCTTGAGCAGGCCGATCTCGCCCGTGGCACGCGCGTGGGTACCGCCGCACAATTCGACGGATTCGGCCATACTCAACACCCGCACGGTCTCGCCGTACTTCTCGCCGAACAGCATCATCGCGCCGCGCTTGCGCGCCTCGTCCATCGGCAGCACTTCGGTCTTCACCGGCGCGTTGCGCAAGATGCGCTGATTGACCAGGTCTTCGATGCGAGAGATTTGCTCGGCGCTCATGGGTTGTCCGTGAGTGAAGTCGAACCGCAGCCGGTCGGGGCCGACCAACGAACCCTTCTGCTGCACGTGTTCACCGAGCACCTGCCGCAGGGCCCAGTGCAGCAAGTGTGTCGCCGAGTGGTTGCGGCGAATCGCTTCACGGCGCGCAACGTCGATGTTCAGCTCGCACGTCTGACCGACCGTGAGCTTGCCGTCGCGCAGCACGCCACGATGCACGACGAGGCCAGCGATGGGGCGCTGAGCATCTTGGACATCGAACGTTGCGCCGTCGCTCGAGACGGTTCCGGTGTCGCCGACCTGTCCACCCGACTCTCCGTAGAACGGAGTGCGGTCGAAAACCAGCTCCACGCTGCTCGCGGCATCCGCCGCGATCTCTCGAACCGAGCTCCCATCGGCTATGATCGCGACCAGCTTGGCCTCGTCGCGGTCGCGTTCGTAGCCGCAAAAGGCAACGCCAGCTCCCTCACCCATCGACTCGAGAACCTGTCGGTACACCCCTTCGACGGCGCGTTCGACACCCTTGAACTCGGAACGCTCGCGCGCCTGTTCCAACGCGGCGTCGTAGCCAGGCTCATCGACGGAAAAGCCGCGCTCCTTGCAGATCACTTCGGTGAGATCCAGGGGAAAGCCGTAGGTGTCGTACAAGCGGAACGCATCGTCACCGGGCAGCTCTGTTTTGCCCGCAGCGCGCAGCTCACCAAAGCTGTTCTCGAGCAACGACAGGCCGCGTTCGATGGTGCGACGAAATCGCACCTCTTCTTGCTCACACACGGTGGCGATGTGGTCGGCGCGTTCGCGCAACTCGGGGTACTGTTCGCCCATCAGGCGCGTCACCTCCAGTGCCACGTCGTGCAGGAAGGGCTTTTCGATACCGAGACGGTGTCCGTGACGGATCGCTCGGCGCATCACCCGGCGCAGCACGTACTCACGGCCATTGGTGTCGGGCATCACGCCTTCGGCGAGCAACACGGCCGTCAAACGCGAGTGATCGGCGATGACCCGCATGCTGACGTCGTCTTGATCCATGCTGCCGCGATAAGGCTTGCCGGCGATCGACGCGGCCTTGTCGACCAACGCCCGCAGCAAGTCCGTGTCGTAGTTGCTGGTCTTGCCCTGCAGGGCGGCGACAATCCGCTCGAGCCCCATGCCGGTATCGATGCTCGGTGCGGGCAATGGGTCCATGGCGCCCGAGGCATGCCGCTCGAACTGCATGAACACGAGATTCCAGATCTCGACCCAGCCGTATCCCTCGGGGGACTGATCGCCACCGAAGCTTGCAAGATCGATTTCGGGTCCGTGGTAGTAGTGGATCTCGCTGCACGGGCCGCAGGGACCGGTGTCGCCCATCGACCAGAAGTTCTCACTCGCCGGGCAGCCGATGATTCGCTCTTCCGGCAAGCCGCTGACCTTGCGCCACAGTTCCTTGGCCTCGCCGTCCGCCGGCAGGTTACGCTCGGCCTCTCCCTCGAAGTACGTCACACACAAACGCTCTTGGGGAATGTCGAGCAGGCGAATGAAGTCCCAGGCAAAGACGATCGCCTCTTCCTTGAAGTAGTCGCCAAAGCTGAAGTTGCCGAGCATCTCGAAGAACGTGTGATGGCGCGGAGACGGCCCCACGTTCTCCAAGTCGTTGTGCTTGCCGCTGATTCGAATGCATTTCTGACTCGAAGTCGCGCGCTTGTACGGGCGCTTGTCCTGCCCCGTGAAGACGTCCTTGAATTGCACCATGCCCGCGTTGGCGAACATCAGCGTGGGATCGTTCGGAGCGATGGCGGGCCCGCTCGGCACCACTTCGTGGTCGTGGCCCTTGAAAAAATCGAGGAAGGATCGCCTGACGTCGTCGGAGGTCTGTGACATGACGGCCGTCCCTGTAGCACAAGTCTCGTGGGGGTATGGAAGGGCTTGTACCGGCCGTCGCGAGGCGCAAGGGGGCGCAACCCGCGGGCGAGCCGCGGGCCGATCCGACGCGAGGACCGGCTCCTGCAGCCGGCAGCGCGGTGCGGAGCTGGCCATGCAGCGAGACGGGGCGCAGCTGCCCGGCAAACCGATGCTGCGAGCTGCCTCGAGTGGGTTCCGTGGTACAAGGGTCGTGTCGTGGGATCTGGCCATACCAACACCGCCATCGAGTCGGTGGACGCCACGGGGCGGCCGCTGCAAGTGGTGCTGGGCACGACGGACGGTAAATCGACCGTTCTGAGTTGGGACGGTCGGCGCGCGCTGCTGCAGCTGGAAGGAACCGAGCCACGCGTGCTCTTGCCGCGCACCCACTTCGCCTTGCGCAGTGCTGGGCTGCTCGCGGAGCTCGAGATTGCCGAGGCCAGCTACCGCATCCCGCGGCACAAGCTCTCCTCAGCGCTCGAAATCGTCGGATTGTGTCGCATCGGACAGCCTGATCCGGAACCGGCTGCCGACCCACCGCTGTGCGGTTCGCCCAGTCGCACGACGCGCGCCGGATTGTTCGCCAGCTGCGGGGGGCACGAACCCCTCGCCTGGCTGCAGCTGCGTGCCGCTCACGAAGGTGAATCCAGAGTGCTCGGCGCTTGGAAGAAGCCGTGGTGGCTGGTGCTGACCGAAGACTCCACGACGTTGGTCGCAGTTTCCGACGCTGGCGACGTCGCCACGCGCACCATGACGGAAAAGAACGTCGTGGCCGACGCCGGCAAATGGCGAGTCGGAGATTTGGAGCTCAAGTCGCCCGCGTCGGCGGCAGACGTGAAACTGGTCGCCGAAGCTGCAAGCCAGAGCGGTACGAGCCGCCGCCTGCAGCTCGCGCGGTCGATGTGGCTGCGAGATCGCGCGGCGCACGGCGCGTGGGTGCGTCAGCAACTTCGCGCAACGGCCAACGATGACTCCGATGCAGCACTGTTGTGCTTGGCGCTCGTCCCCGAAGACCCCCAAGATCCCACCGCGCCGCCGCAGCCGCCGCAAGATCATCAGCGGCTCGCGCGGCTGTGGAACGACTGGCAACTGTCGGCCCAAGAGGCACAACCGCTGTTTCGACGGTTGCCGCTCGATCCAGCCTGGGCCCCTTCAGCCCTGCTGCTCAGCGAACAACTGACGGCATTGCCCTCGAAACCGGAAGACATTCGCCCGCAACACATCAGCTTGCGACTGGCCCACTGTGAACGGCTCTTTCGTTGGGACGAACACACGATGGCCCGAACGCAGCTGGGCGAACTATCGCAGCTGTTGCCGCCGGCGACCCTGGCCGACGTCGACTTGCCGACGGACTTGCCTCGCTCGCCGTGGTACGAAGTGCGGCTGCTCCAAACCCGGTTGCGCCACGACTTGGCCGCGGATGCGAACGAGCGCGAACGCGCCGCCCTCGCCCGACTCACCCTGGCGCCGCTGGATGATCGAGCGCTGCGGGACGTGCAGGCGGCGGCCAACGATCCGGCCCTGCTCGCTGCCGCGAGGGAAGTGCATCACGTTCTGCGCGATCCGGGCAGCGCGGCGGGCCATTCGAGCGCCGAAGTGCGGTCACTGGACGCGCTGACGCCCGAGGAGCTGCAACAACTCGTTCACCCCTTGCTGCGACGCGAAGAGAAGCTGTTGTTCCGCGTCGGCAAGCTGGCGGCCAAGCCCCAACGGCCCGACTTCGCGACGCTCAAGCTGTACTGTGAACGCGTCACCGAGAGCGACTCGATGGTGGCGAGCGTGACGGACGAAGCCGCCACACTACTGGGCTTGGGTCACGTCGACGTGTTCGTCTCGCGCGGCCATGACGACGTGGGCTTGCGGTCGTTCGCGAGCGATACGAACGTGCTGCTCGTCGGTGGACAGCACTTGGATACACGCAGTCGCTACTACATGACTCCCTCGGAGTTGTCGTTTTCGATCGCGTCCGAACTCGCTCACTTGCGTTTGGAGCACCCGCGGCTCGCGCCGAGTGACGTCACCCGCGGCGTGATCGACAAGAGCCGCCAAGCGCTGGACATCACGCTGAGCCTGCTGCCCGTCGTGGCAGGGCTGAAGTTGGCTGATCGTCTGGGGATGATCACCGCCAAGCTGAGCCTGCCCCAAGTCAGTCGTGTGGCGAGCGCCGTGCGCAACGTCTCGGCAACCCTCAACGCGCCGTCGAAAGATCCCCAGCGCAGCGATCTCGGGCAAGCCAACGAACAGCTCCTGGAGGCCAGCCGTTTCGCGCAATTGACGGCGGACCGAGCGGGCCTGGTCGCAACCGGTGATCTGACGGCCGCGCTGCGGGCCATGCTCCTTTCGCGAACCGACTACATCCGGGTCGCCACGCGTCTCGAAAATCTGTCGCTGCTGACCGCCATCGAACAACAACGCGGGACCAGCCCAGCCGCGTTCGACGATCTGTTGGTTCGCGTGGGGTTCCTCGTCGACTTCTACCTGGGCGACAGCTATCGAACGCTGCGGCGCGCCGCTTCCCGCTCCCCCGTTCGATGACTCGACCGGCGAAAGCGTTGCTCTCTCAGTAGGGCGCCGGTTCGGAGCGGTCCTTGGCAGCCAGGATCGCCGCGTCCAGGACCTCCTTGGGCAGCTCGCATTCGTTGCGCAACTGCGCGCGCTTGAGCAGCGTGATGGCGCGACGATCCGCGTGCAGTGCGGCTTGCGGGAGCAGTCGCGAGTAATCGTCGCACCCGATGGCTTCGCGCCACGACAGCAAGAACTGGAGCGCAGGCGTCGCGGCGTCGCGCACGTCCTTGCGGTACAACAGCGTGCGCGCCAGCTGAGTCGCAGGCGTGACGTCCTTGGTGTCGACCCAGATCTTGTACAACAGATCCCCGCCCTGCGACCCCAAGTAGTCCGCCGCGAGGTTCAGCGCCAACTCGGCGGTTTCGCCATCGTTGGCTGCACTCCACAAGTCGCGCCGCAACACGGCATCCTCGCCCACCGTCGGTTGCAGCTCCAAGGCAGCCTTGTAGGCCGCAATGGCGTCGCTGAGCCGGCGGTTCTTGGCGTAACCCCGACCCAAGGCCAACCAATCCCGCGCGCTGCGCTCCGCAGGTGCCTTGAGCTCCAGCTCCGCCACGGCCTGCTTGTCCCCGACGAACGCCCGCCCCAGCAGTTTGTCTTCCTTGGGATCCACGTCCGGCAGCGGCGCGCTGTCGAGAGAAACGGGCACCTCGGCGGAGCGTGCCGCCACCGCCGGGGGTGCGGGCTGCTGGTGCGCCCGAGGCTTGCTCCAAACCGTAGCCAAGACCACGGCGACACCGACCATCAACGCAATGCCAGCAACCGACCCCAACCGCCACAGCGGAACGCGCTGCCCGGCAACCGGGATCAGCCGCCCCAGCGGTCCCGCATCCAGACGGTTGACCCAAGTGGGGCGAACCAAATCTGGCGCAGAAATCGAGGCCAGCCTCGCCCGCGTGCGCGACTGCAAGGGCGTCAGCTCGGCGCCCAGGATGTCCAGCACGCGTTGCACGACCTCCGACGCACTCTGAATGCGAGCGTCCGGATCCTTTTCGAGCAGCTCGAAGAGCAATTCGTGCACTTCGGTGGGCAAGGCGCGATCGATTTCGGGCGGAGGCTGCGTGATTTGCATCATCAACACCGCCTGAACGTCGGTCGACGTGAACGGCGGATTGCCTGCCAGCATCCGATACATCAACAGGCCCAGCGAGTAGAGATCACCGCGGTGATCGACGGCCTGGCCCGCAGCCTGCTCCGGCGACATGTACTCCGGAGTTCCAAAGACCGTCCCAGCTTGGGTAATCGGTTGGTCCGTGTGTCGCTCGTGAACACTGATCTTGGCGATGCCGAAGTCCAGCACCTTGACGACTTCTGGCTCGTCGCCCCGCTCGACGAGGATCACGTTGTCTGGTTTCAGATCGCGATGAACGATCTTCTTCTCGTGCGCCGCCTGCAGGGCTTCGGCGATCTGCCCGGTGATGTTCAGCACGCGTTCGACGCTGAACGTTTCGCCTTCGTCGCGCAGCACGCGGTCGAGCACCCGACCCTCGACGTACTCGAGCACCAGATAGAACGCGCCATCCGGCAAACGCCCGAAGTCGCGAGCCTGAACCACGTTGGGGTGTTCGATACGCCCTGCGGCGATGGCCTCACGCTCGAAGCGCGCCACGACCTCGTCGAGCGCCGTCATTTCTCGGTGCAGCACCTTGAGCGCCACGCTCTTGCGCATGTGCACGTGCTCGGCGCGATACACCGCGCCCATGCCACCGCGACCGATTAGGTCCGTCACGCGATAGCGCTCGCCGACGAGCGTGCCAATCAGCGGGTCAGGAGGCGGCACGAGTTCCTCGAGCCCCTCGAGACTCGGGTGGTCTGACGGTTCGTCACGCTCCGTCGGAGCCACCTCGGGAAGCTTTCGCTGTTCGTCGCTGTTTCGCTCAGCCGTCGAATGCGACCAAGCGTCCGTCGGAGAGTTGTCGGAGTCCGCTGGACGAGCCTCCTCCGCCGCACGCAACGGTGAAGGCGGAGAACCCGAGTTTGCGGGGTCCTCCAGTCTCTGGGAGGCGTCGTCGGTCACGCTTGATCTCTTCGTCGAGGCTATCTAGGGGGGGCCGGCCGTCAATCAGGAAGCGGCGCTGCGGGCCCGGCGGCCAGTCACGCTCGACGACAAATGCCATCGTACAACGCTTCGTACCGACTCGCGACACTTCGAGCATCGAACTCGGATCCAAGAGTTCGCTCCTGACACGCGACGACTTCAGTACGCAGCGCGGCGTCGGCAACCACGCGCGCCGCCGCTTCTGCAACCGGCTCGCCACTGGCGCTGACGCGAAGTGGCCCCACCAGTTCACTGAGGGGCCCGCGGTCCGGCACAATCACCGGAACGGACAGCCGCATAGACTCCAAGATCGCAATGGGTATGTCCACCTTTGCCCACAGGTCCTCCACCGGGAACAGCACGCAGTCGGCGCCGGCAACCAGCGGAAGCAAACTCGGCAACTCTCCGGCAAACCGCACCTGATCCTTCGGCAAGCGCCGCGCCAGCTCGGCCTCGACTTCGACGGCTCGAGGCGTCTTGCGTCGGCAGGAGAACACGACGACCGCGTTGGGCACGCGCGCCGTCAGGGGCGCGACCGCGTCCGCCACCACCTGCGCCCCTTGGCTGAACTCGAGATCGCCGGGATAGACGAACACCCGCTGCTCCTCCGTCAAGCCGAGCCCCGCGCGCACGCGCTGGACGTCCGACGAGCCAGGAACGTCGATCTGCGGCGCAGGCGGGCGGATCATCTCGACCCGCACGTCGGGCGCGGCGTCCTCGATGCGGGCCTTGGTCCACTCGCTCTGCGCTACCACGACGTCCCCGAACAGCAGCTCCCTCACTGCGGCAAAGCTACGCGGTGGCGAGGCCACGGTCTGAACGACGGGCACGCGCCGGGCGCGGCGCAACCAGCGAATGACACCACTCGAGCGCGCGTTGGGCGCAAACACGAAGTGCCAAAGCGCGCTGGAGGTATCCTTGAGCAAGTAAGCCATGGCGCGGACGTTGGCCGCCAGAGCCGGCGCGTAGCGCCCACCGTCGCGGTAGACCGCGGCCACTTCGGGACGATTGGGGCCCAGTTCCCACGGCGGTGAACCCGCAACACCCATGACGCGCGCTTGCCACCTCTGCAGGTTCGAGGCCACGTCTCGCACGAGGCAAGCGCTCCCGTCGTGGAAGGGTTCGCGGATCGGCTTCGAAACGAACAAGACGCGCACGTGCGCAGCCTACACACAACCGCACGCGACTTGATCCAAGAACGACCGAAGTGAGTCGACCACTCGCGCCCGCTGCGACGTGCCTCTCGCTGACGACTCGCTCAGTCGTCGGCTCGGAGCGCTGCCCTGGCCTGAGTCAGAGCGCTCTGAGTGGCGGCGGCCACGGCATCACGATGCAGCTCGCGCAACGCCTTGCGATCACGTCCCGCGGTCGCCTCGCCGTGCACCGTCGCGGCCCCGGACATGCGCCCGCGGATCAGGCGCTGTGGCATCGACGTGATCACGAAGTCGACTTTGGCCGAAACGGCGTAGTAGCCGTTGCCGGCCTTGCCCTCGAGTCGAACCAGTTGCCCTTCGAGCAGCAACTGCACGCTGCCGGCATCTTTGCTGGTCAACTCAACCCCGGGAACGTCGCGCAGCGCGCGCTGCGCCGCTCGCTCGATGACCGGCCCAAGTGAGCGCCCGGAGCGGCTCCGAGGTTGCGCCACGCCCAACGCGACGTGGACAGAACGCACCGCTTTGCCCTGTTCGAGTTGAGTGACGGAGGTGCTCGCTTGGCGGCGAACCGTGGAGGAACTGTCCGCCAGCAACGGGCGAAGGGCGGCCAGCGAACGTTCGTCGCCGATCCTCCCCAGAGCAGCCGCCGCCGCGCCGCGCACCTGCGCATCGTGATCGCGCAGAGCTCGCTCCAGGGCGCGCCGGGCCGAGGCCTGTTGGAACGTCCCCAGGCGCAGTGCAGCCCGCACTCGCGCCGACACCGACGAAGCGCCATCGTTCAGCCGTGCAGTGAGTTCGGCGACGTCATCCCCAGCCAGTGACGCGTTGCCCAGCCCCAGAAGCGAGACCATGAGCAATGCGCGGAGCAGCGTCGTGGGTTTGAAGGCGGTGAGCATGTGGGCGGGACATCGTCATCCTGACGTACCGCCCCACGCAGCGCTGCATCATTCCCTTGGGCCTGACCGTTTGCTAGGTGTCCCTGTGAGCATTCCCCACGAGGGCGCACACCCATTTCGAATCACAATTCGATCGGATTGTCCTCGCTGCCCAAACGCGATCCACCACCACCAGAAGGTTTCGATCGGCGAGACGGGGCCGGAGGTTCCTCGCCTTCGTCAGGACAGCCATCTTCGTCCGCAGTGCCGTTCTTGTCCTCCGGCTCGTCGATGCATTCGTCCTGGTCGTCCGGAATACCATCACCGTCGTTGTCCAGATCGGGACAACCGTCGGTGTCTTCGAAGCCGTCGGTGTCTTCGGCCTCGTTGGGGCATTTGTCGTCGGGATCGTTGACGCCGTCCTTGTCCGTGTCAGGAACGTCGGGGCAGCCGTCTTCGTCTTCGAAGCCGTTGATGTTTTCCGGTTCGTTCGGACAGCGATCGGAGACGTCGGCCAGGCCGTCCTTGTCGTTGTCTTCCTCCGGACAACCGTCGAGGTCCTCGAACTGATCCATGTCTTCGGGCTGATCCGGGCACTTGTCGGCGTCATCAGCGATCACGTCCCCGTCGTTGTCCTTGTCGGGGCAGCCGTCGCTGTCCTCGAAGCCGTCGACATCTTCCGGATCTGCCGGACACTGGTCGACGCTGTCGGCGAATCCGTCGCCATCCAAGTCCTCTGCCTCGTTGACGTAGCTGATGCCGACGAAGGCACGCAGCACGGGACCACCGATCGAGTGGATCAAACCGGGCCCACCGCCGAGCGTGAACGAGATGGGCGAATTGAGCGGTCGAATACGCGCCCCCAACCCGAGTTCGAGCGTGCTCGTGCCGTCACCCCCTCCAACCGCCGAGGTGCCGAACAGGTCGGCGACGATCTGGAAGATGGGGCCGGCCTGCACGCCGAGCCCCAAACCGTACAGCGCCTCCTTGCCTACGGTCGAGCCGCCGAGCGAGCCCTTCTTCTGTCCGCGAAAGCCAACGTTGGCCGCCGCACTGAACGGCCCTGCGGCGTAGTCGGCGATCAAGCGACCACCGCCGGTGACTCCCTTGGCGCCGATGAACTGGCGTTCGGCCGTCGCTTCGCCGAGGGGTGCCGTGATGAACGCCGCAACGCCGAGCACGAACGGAGAGTCCACTTCGCCCAAGACCCGCCCCTTCAGCTCGAGTTCGGGGTCGGAAATGCCCAGGCTCTTGACGTCGAAGCCGTCGAGCTGCCCGGCACCTCCATCCGGAGCGAGCCCCTGGCCCTTCACGTAGGTCACCGGAAAGCGCAGGCCGAGCTGAAGGCGCGGGATTGGCGTGTAGCTGATCAGGGCATCGGCAGTGACCAGATTCTCGACCACGAGAACCTCGGTCACTTCGTTGGTATCGGCATTGACGGAATCGACGACCAACGGCTTGTAGCCGTAGTGTGCCAACAGCCCGACGCCAAACGCGTGCTCGCCGTCGGTGCGAGCGCCGCGCGTCACGAGGTAGTTCCGCGGCCCCGCCGCGGAACCGAATCGTTCGACGTTGATCGCCCCCTTGTATTCCTGAGCGGAGACCGACGCAGACTCGGTCAGAGTCGCACCAAATAGCAGGGTGGCCCAGAGCCCCAAACTGCGCTTGAAGGATGCCGAACTTCGGAAGTGAGCTTTCACGGTTTGCTGCCCCTTTGAGTGAATTCGCAGAAAACTGGCGGCTAGGGTGTCACACGGGCGCGCAACTCCGCAATATTCCGTCGCGTCAACAGCCCCGCTGAGGCAGGTCGACGCGCCTCGGGTCCGGTGGACCGCCCCCAGCAACGCACGCCAGTGAGGCCTCCCGGGCCCCAGGCCCAATCCCTGGCTCAAATTCGCGCCTACGGCCGAGCGGCGGGGCGCTCCGGCGTTGACAGGGTTTTTCACGGCGTGCGACACCACCGCCGTTTCGTGCCGCTCCTACATGGAGGGCGGAGAACCATCGAACATGCAGAGACTTCGCCTCACGGCGCTCACTTTCGTCGGCGTCACCCTCACCCCTCTGATCGCGAGCGCCCAAGCTCCGGCACAGCCCGAGCCACCCACGGCTCCCCCGGCGCAAGACTCAGCCCCCGCCGACGCCACTCCACCCCCCGCGGAGGTGGCGCCGCCCGCAGAGCAACCTGCGGATGGCGCGACCGACGCCGAGGTGCAGGGTGATTCGATTGTCGAGGCCGACCCGGCCGATGCGCCGTTGAACGACAGCTTTCCTACCGACGGAGCGGTAGCCCCGGCCTTTCCTCAACCGGCCGCCGAAGCCCCCGCCGCGACCACGGAAGCGCCGGAAGCCCCAGCCTCGACGCCGGCCAAGTCGACGACGGCGAACGTCTTCGCCGAAGACTGGTGGAGCCACGCGCGCCCGGCTCTCGAGTTCCACGGCGATTTCCGCACGCGGGCGGAGTTGTTCCATCAGTTCGCCTTGGGCCGCATCGACACGCCCAGCCAATCGATTTGGGCGCAACCGAGCGACAAACGCTACACCGCCGCAAACGGTAACGACTACGGACCGACGCTTTGCACCGCTTCGGAAACCGACCGCGGCGACAGCGACGACCTGACCAACCTCTACGGCTGCCAGAACAACACCCAAAACAGCGCAAACCTTCGCCTGCGTCTCGCGCCGGAGATCCACATCTCCGACAACCTGCGGATCCGCAGCCAGATCGACCTGCTCGACAATCTCGTGCTCGGCAGCACCCCCGACGGCTACGCCTTCGACGTCGGTGACAGCGGCAGCCTCGAAGTCCAGCCACGTAGCGGCTACAACCAATTGGGCGTCTACGACAGCACCCAAGTGCCGCCGAGCAGCTCTCGCAACAGCTTCTCCGACAGCGTTGCCGTCAAACGCGCGTGGGGCGAGTACACTACGCCGCTGGGCGAGTTGCGCTTCGGGCGCATGCCAGACCACTGGGGCCTGGGCATGCTCTACAACGCCGGTGACGGTTTCGACGACGACTACCAGACGACGGTCGACCGCATCATGGTCACGACGGGTCTGCGCTCACTGGACTTGCTCGTAGGCGCCAGCTGGGACTTCGTCAACGAAGGAGCTCTGGCGGGCAGCCCGATCCCCGGTGGGCAGCCCTACGACCGCGCGTCGATCGACGACGTCGATCAGTACTCGCTGCGCATCGTCCACCAGACGTCACTGGAAAAGACAGCGCTGGCGCGCGGTAACCTCGTGGTCAACGGCGGTCTGTATTTCGTCTACCGCCGCCAGATCTTGGCTAACGATCAGGCGCTGCCGGGGGAGCTCGGCGGTGTGACGCCCGACGGCAACCCGGACGCCCAGGCCGACAACTTCGCACGCCGCGACGCAACGATCTACGTGCCCGACCTGTGGTTGGAGCTCAAGTACAAGAAGTTCCGCTTCTCTGTCGAAGCGGCGAGTGTTCTGGGCACGATCGAGAGTGCCTCGATCGCACCGAACACCGAAGAGACGTTCCGGCTCTCCGAGCCACTCGAGCTCGCGCAGTTCGGCGTGGCAGCGGAACTCGAGCAAAAGCTGGTCGAAGATCGCTTGCGGCTCGGTTTTGGTTTCGCATGGGCCTCGGGCGATCCGGACGCCTACGACCCGAACGTGGCAGGCAATCTCATTCCTGGCGCCGGTGAAGTCCAGATCAACGACGATACGATCTCGACCTTCCGTTTTCACCCGGCGTACCGGGTCGACTTGATCCTCAATCGGCACCTGCTGCAGCGAATTCAAGGCACCTACCTGTTTCGGCCCAGCGTGGAGTACGACTTCATCCGCGACCCCGACGGACAGCGCGCCGGCGGCGGCGTGCAAGCGATCTGGACCCGCGCCAGCGAGTTCGTCCAGACCCCGGGTCACGATGCGGATCTCGGGTTGGAGCTCGACGCGACCCTGTATTTCCAGGCAAAAGACGGCGTGCTCAACGACACGCCGGACGCGATGGGTGGCTTCTACTCGGCAATCCAGTACGGCGTGCTCTTCCCGCTCGACGGCATGGGTTACCAGAACCGCGAACAGCGCGAACTCCCCCGCGGCGTCGACGCGCCCAAGACGGCTCAGACACTGCGCCTATTCCTCGGCGTGAAGTACTGAACGGGGCTTGAGCCGGCAGTGATGAGTCGGCGCTGCTCGAGCTGACGAGAGCCGAAGCGCAGCTACTCCGCCAGGGCCGCGCGAATGTCATCGACGAGCCCCTCGGCGCTGCCCGTCGTGTAGCCCTCTCGCCGCGCCCGAATCGTCCCGTCGCGCCCCACTAACACGCTGTACGGCGCGCTGAGGCGTGGATTGTAGCGAGCAACGACGCTCGACTCGTCATCGAGCAGGATCGGAAACTCGACGCCCAGTTTGGAGGCGGTCGTCCTGACCTCTGCCAGCGACTCGGGACCGTCGATGGACACGCCGAGAATCACCAATCCGTCGTCGCGTTTGTCGCGATAGATGTCGTTGAGATGCGGCATCGCCGCCAGACACGGGTCGCAGTACGTCGCCCAAAAGTCGATCAGCACCACGCGGCCGCGGTGATCGCTCAAACGGATGCTCTGACCGTCAATCGCCTCGAGTTCGAAGTCAGGCGCGACTGGTCCGCGCGGCTCGGCCGCCGGGGCGTCGGCCACCGGTCCGCTCGGTTGCTCCGACTCGACGACGGCGTTGTCGGTGTTGCCCGAGGTCTCCGCCGGCGTTTGCGACACCGCTGGGGCACCACAACCTGAGACCAACGCAACCGTCGCAACACCAGCCGAGTGGACGCCAAACAAGTGGACGACGGCGGAGCGGAAGCTCGCGCACCTCATGCTGGGCACCTCGCCCAACGGCACACCAGCCAAAGCCAACTACCGGACAGGTCCGGGCCCGAGTTCACCCAGGCCAACACTGCCGAGCGCATCAACGCCCCCGCTGAGTGAGCACGCGATCGATGTAGTCGTAGATTTCCGAGTTGTAGCCGGTCATCACGAGCAGGATCTGCATGGTACGCGCGTCGATCAGCATGTTCATCGGCGTCGCAGAACGATCGAAGTAGATGCCCGACTTGAACCCCGGATCCATCACCATGGGGAACTGAACGCCGTAGGCTTTGGCCCAGTTGACCAAGTCGACGTAGCGCGCTGGTTCCGCATCGTTGTCCTCGAACAAGATGCCGAGAATCTGCAACCCCCGCGCGCCGAGCGTCGAGTGGACGGCCTTCGACTCGATCTCGGCGAACTCGGTGCGACAAACACCACACCAGACGGCCACCGCACTGATCAACAACAGCTCGGTCCCCTTACTCCCCGTCGGATCGTAGAAGTCCGAAATGCGCACGGGCTGAGCCTTCGAAATGTCGTACCCGTCGTCGGCGGGCGACCACCAACCGAGGAACTCCATGTCCGAGGCGACTGCACCTGCCGTTACCCCGTAGGGAGCAGTCGGGTACTCCACGTGCTGGTAGCCCGGTGCGAGATTGGCCCGATCGAGCTCGTCGAGATCCGTCAAATCGACCGAGCCTTCGGCACCGGACGGCTCGGTGGAGTCGGGGCCTGCGGCGCCGTTGCCCTTGACGTCATCGGCTTCGGACACGGTGTCATCGGGCAGCCCTGCCTCGGATCCGCAGGCCATGGCTCCAAGGACCAGCAGACTTGCCAACACGCTCGATATTCGGGTCATGGTCAGCCTCTTCAGCGCCACAGGGTACTGCGACGCTCGAGCGGCGGCAAGCGCCAAGCCTCCCCGATGATCGCGCCGCCCCGAGTCCGGCGGCGCACGGAGCTCGGCGACAACACGGAACGCCCAAACCGACGGTCGGGCGGCGCTCGACGCCGTGCGGAGAGCGACGACACTCACGGGGAAAAGTCCAGTGCAGCTGCCTGCGCGGGCCGCATCCGCCGCGACTCCGCAACGGATCGCGACGCCGCGCGCCGCTCGACAGCACGGGCAGCAGCGACTACAGCCCAATACACGAGCATGACCGACGCACCCCACGACTTGGCCGCACGACACGACGGATTACGACCGCTTGGCGTCAAGGGAGGCGGGCCAGCTCGAAGCGGACGAGGTTCAGCAGGACTGAGGCGCTCGAACACGCGTCTGGCTCCCGCCCTCGGAGACACCGCGCGAGCGCTGTTCGACGCGCTCGTCGTGGTAGCGCTCAGTCTGACCGCGCTGGCCTGCAGCCGCTCGGACTGCAACGGAACCGAGATCGAGCGCAACGGAAAGTGCGAAACGCTGTGTGTCGATTCCGAATGTGAACAGGGCGAGCGCTGCGTGGAGAATCAGTGCAGTCCCGAGTGTGAACGCGACGCAGAGTGTCCCAACGACGGCGAATGTCGCTCCGTCAACGCCGACTATGGGGGTCGGGGCAAGTTCTGCATCTTCGAACGACCCCAGACCGACGGCGGACCCCAGCCGCCAGCGCGCACCGACTGCACCAGCAGTGATGAATGTTCGGCGCAGAACTCCCAGCGCTGCATCGACGGGCGCTGTGTCGTGACCTGTCTGCTCCACGATCACTGCGGCAGCATCGGTTCGTGCACTGGCGAAGCAACCGACGCCGAGGGCAACGACGTTGCGTTCTGCGAAGCCGACGGTTTCGAGCGCGGGCCCGGGCAGTACGGCTGGTCGTGTGTCGATGGCAACGACGACTGCGACGACGAAGCGGATTTTCACTGCCTGACGGCGGGTGAAGGAGACCTCGACGCGTACTGCGTCAAGTTCGGCTGCGACGACGACGTCGACTGCCCGGCGGGGTACTTCTGCAACGCGGACACGTTCGCGAGCCTGCGCCCGTGTGAAACAGCGTGCGGTCTCCCCGCCGATCCGACCAACCCCAACTGCATCCCGGCCGAGGACATCGGCAACGGAGCCGCGTTTCGCTGCGTGGATCAAGGGCTGCAATTGCGATCGTGCCGACGCAGAGAATACTGCAACGAATGCGAAACGGACGCCGATTGCCGCGGCAAACCGAATCAGGTTTGCGCCAGGGACGAAAGCGGCTCGAAGGTCTGCACCGTGCTGTGTGACCCCCTCGCCAACAGCTGTCCTTGGGGCGCGGCCAGTACCTGTGCCGTTCATGACACACGGCTCGGCCAAGCCACCTGCGGGCACCGCTCGGGCAGTTGCAGGGGCACCGGCGCCAGTTGCGACCCATGCACCGACGACGCCGACTGCCCCTACGGATTCTGCACTGCGAGCAGTTTCACCGGCGAGCGCTTTTGCCTGGACCTGCGCGACTCGTGCAGTTGCGCAGATGGTACTGATTCGTGCGTCGGTGGGGGTTGCCCCACGACCGCGTCGGGTTTGGAAATGAACTGTGTGCCCCTCACGAGCAACGGCCCTCCGGAAGCCTGCTACGCCGGTGCCCCCGCGTCCGGCGACGACGGCAGCAACATCAGCTGCTGGCCGGCCCAGCGTTGACCCTGCTCGCACGGCGGCAGTACCAAGTCCGCAACGAGTGAACCCGGCTTCCAGGCGAAGCACTGAACCGACTCCGGGCGGCCGAGCGTGCCTCACTGGTATGGCCCGCCCCGCTCTGACGCGCTGCCGGGGTGTGAGAACGTCATCCATCTCAAGTTCCTGAGCATTTCGGTCGTTGCTACAGGCCGCGATGGTTCAGTTGAACGCAGAGGGCTTGGAGCTCGGACAACGGCTGGGAAGTGGTCCCACGGGACGCATCCACGCCGCGACGAGCGAGCTCGACCACGCCGTGGTGGTCAAGCTGCTCCACGACGATCTCGCTGAAAGTCCCGAGTTGCGACAGCGATTCATCGAAGCGGCAGAGCGCTTGCGCGACGTGCGACACCCCAACGTGGGACAAGTCTTGTCGGTGCACGACGACCCCGACGTCGAACCGGCAATCGCCTACTACGTCACTCCCAATCGGCCCGGGCGTCCCTTGGACGTCGAATGCCGTCGCCGCACGTTCAGCGTGGAAGTCGCCTGCGAAGTCGGCGTGCAGATCTGCCTCGGCTTGCTGGCGTGCGACGAGCAGGGCCTGACGCATTGCAACCTCAAACCCTCGAACGTCTGGGTGTGGCAGGACGCGAACGGCGTGCTGCGAGCGCAATTGCTCGACGTGGGAGTCACTGCGGCAGTCTACGACGATCCGCTCGCTCCACACGCGGCGCGGTGGGCCCAGGAGGTGCCCCGGTACCAAGCCCCGGAGCTGCTGTTGGGACACACCGCAACGTGCCGCGCCGACGTCTATTCGGTCGGCGCGATCCTGTACGAGCTGCTCTGCGGGCATCCGGTCATCGACGAAACCGACGAGCTTCAGGCGCTCAAGGCCGTGATGTGCGGGCAATGGCTGCCCCTCGTCGAACGCAACCCGAACCTTCCCGAAACCCTGGTCCGCGCAGTAGAAGCGGCGCTCGTCGTCAGTCCCGAGGACCGCTTCTCGAGTTGTCGGCAGTTCATGCGCCAACTGCTGGCCCACCTGCCCGCGGACTCACCGGTCGCGGCGGAAGCCAGCGCGTGGGTCGCGCGGCGATCGGCGCACACTCCGGTCCCAACGGATCCGGCTGGGAGCAGCCGCGCCCAGGCCCCCAAACACCGCTTCGTCTCCGCCATCCCCAGCGGTCAGCTGCTTTCCCCCGTGTTTCCGAAATCACCTCCGGCGCCGCGCTTCAGTCGAGCACCGGCTCCGTTGCCGCCCGCGCCCGCGCCAGCAACGTCCGGCTCCGTTTCGGCGGCACGCGCGGCGGTCGACGTGCGTGCCCCCTCGTCGCAAGGGCGCATGGACTTGGTCGCCGTGTGCGCCGGCCTCGGCATCGGCGCCGCGCTGGTGTGGCTTCAGGTCGTGTTTTAATTCGTCGGCGCCGCCGCGGCGAACCTCGCTGGGGCGAATCGCCCTCGTAGCGGAACACCGAGCAATTCGACTGGAACGGCGCCAAGCGTCACGTTGACATTCCCGCGTCCGCTGCCTACAGCTGCGAAGTTACTTCGCCCGAGCTACAGGCCATGTCGACGCCCAATTCCCCTGCCCCGCCCGCCGCCGCGACGAACCCCGAACTGAAGGGTCGCCCGCGGGGCAACGACGATCCGATCCCCAACGTCCGCCACGTGTTGCTGGTGATGAGCGGTAAGGGCGGAGTCGGCAAGAGCACGGTGTGCACGAACCTGGCGCTGGCGCTCAAGCGTCACGGCTATCGCGTCGGGCTACTCGACGCGGACATGTACGGCCCGAGCATTCCCACGATGCTCGGCATCAACGGGCGTCCCACCAGCGACGGCGAGCACATCACCCCGCTCGAGCGCTTCGGGGTAAAGCTGATGAGCATCGGTTTCCTGCTCGACGACCCCAAAGCCCCGGTCGTGTGGCGCGGCCCGATGCTGCACGCCGCGCTGATGCAGTTCGTCAAAGACGTCAACTGGGGAGACTTGGACTTCCTGGTTCTGGATCTGCCGCCCGGCACCGGCGACGTGATGCTGACGTTGGCGCAGAATCTGAAGACCAGTGGCGGCGTCGTCGTCACGACGCCCCAGGACGTGGCCACCGCGGACGTCTACAAGTCTGTCGCGATGGCGCGCAAAGTGGGCATCCCCATGCTCGGCGTGGTGGAAAATCAGAGCTATTTCGTCTGCAACAAATGCGATGAGCGCCACTTCATCTACGGAGAGGGTGGAGGCCAGAAGGTCGCCGATCAGGCGGGGGCGCCTCTGCTGGGTCAAATCCCGATCCAGGCAGAAATCCGTCAGTGGGGGGACGCGGGAACACCGATCGTACAGGCCTCCCCCGGATCGCCGACGGCGCGGGCCTTCATGGATCTAGCCGAGGCGGTGATTGGCGCGGCGGAGACGGCGGCCGAGGGCAGCTCCGGTTTGACGATCGACCGCAGCGGCGGAACGAATCGGCATCTTCCAATTGCGCGCTAACAGAGGTACACAGCCCGCCCACCCGCACCGATACCCGGTGGTCGGCCGTTTTCGGCCGAGACCCGCGAATCCCCCCTTGAGGTCGCATGTCTTCGCAAAACTCTCCATCCCCCTCCCCCAACGACGGTGAGAACTCCGCCCAAAGCGGCGAAGCCTCTCCCGTCGCCGTCGCTTCAACCCCTGCCGAGCCATCGCCAGCCTCCGACGTCAGCGCGGAAGCAACCCCGGTGGCAGCGCCCCAGAGCAACGACGCTCCGGCGGTCCCCGTAGCAGCAGAAGCCCCAGGTGAGCCAAGCGAAGCAGCGCCAGCACCCTCCGAGGCATCGGGACAGACCGCAGGTGAGAGCGCCGAAAGTGCGTCAGCAGGCTCGCACGGCGGGAGAAGTGCTGATGCCGAGAGCAGTGCGGATGCCGAGAGCACCACGGATGCCGAGAGCACCACGGATGCCGAGAGCACCACGGATGCCGAGGGCAGTGCCGATGCCGAGGGCAGTGCCGATGCCGAGGGCAGTGCCGATGCCGAAAGCAGCGCCGATGCCGAAAGCAGTGCCGATGCCGAGAGCGGCACCGATGCCGAAGGCAGCGCCGATGCCGAGAGCAGCGCCGACGGGACCACAAAGAAGAAGCGTCGACGTCGACGTCGCAAGAAGAAGGCGGAAGGCGCCGAGGGCGAAGCGGCCGCGGCAAGCGGCGGTCAATCCAGCCGCCCACCGCGTCACGACAAGAAGCCCACGACCGACAGGATCCCTTTCCACGTTGGTGAAGAGGTGTTTGGGCGGGTTACCGCCGTACTCGACGAAGCGATCATGGTCGACTTGTCCGGCAAAGCCCTGGGCATTTTCGATCGTCGCGAGATGGAAGCCGACGATCTCGTGCCGAGCGAGGGCGATCGCTTCGTCGCCCGAGTTCACCAAGACGGCGCGCGCGGCGGCCTGCTGGTGCTGACCCGGAAGCCGCTGCGTGAAGAAGAAGCGCGGCCAAAGGTCGAACAAGCCGCCAAGGACGGCACCTTGGTCGAAGGGCTCATCACTGGCGTGATCAAGGGCGGTGTCGACGTCACCCTCGACGGGTTGCGAGCCTTCGCCCCGGCCAGCGGCATGGACCTGCACCCGCAGAACGCCAACTTCGCATCGTTGGTCGGACAGCGCATGGGCTTCAAGGTCACGCGCTACGAGAACAACGGTCGTGACGTCGTGGTCACACGCCGACCCATGCTCGAAGCCGAAGCCCACGAACGGCGGAAGAAAGCGCTCGGGTTACTCCAAGAGGGACAGGTGATGCCCGGTGTCGTGCGCACCGTGGTCGACTGGGGCGTGTTCGTCGCGCTGCCCGACGCCGAAAACCTCGAGGGCCTGGTTCACGCCAGTGAGGCGACTCACGACCCGCGCGCGCGCTTGCTCGAAAACTTCAAGCCCGGCGACAAGTTCGACGTGCAGATCACCAAGATCGACGAGCGGGGCAAGATCTGGCTGAGCCGTAAGGCACTCGTCGCCGATCCTTGGAAGGAAGCCAAAGAGAAGTATCCCCCCGGCGCGAAGCTCAAAACCACGATCACCCGTGTGGAGAAGTTCGGCGCGTTCTGCCAGCTCGAAGGGGTCGAAGGCCTCATCCACGTCGCCGATCTCAACGTCAAACGCGGCGAGGAACCGACGCTCACGGCGGGCGACGAGTTGGAGGTGGTCGTTCACCAGTTCGACCTGAAGAATCACAAGGTTGCGCTTCACCCAGCACTGACGGGTGATCAAGCAGGCGAAGAGCCCCAGCGGATCAGCAGAAACGCCAACCTCAAGGTGGAGGTAGTCAAGGCCGAGCCGGCGGGCGTGGTCGTGCGCGTCCTCGGCGCGACGGGGCGAGGAGCTCGCGGGTTCATCCCCGCCGGGCAAACCGGTACGGAACGCGGTGCGGATCTGCGCAAGCGCTTCCCCGCGGGGCAGCAGCTCACGGCGACCGTGCTGGACCTCGATCCTCGACGCGGTGAGCCCAAGTTGTCGATCCGCCGCTTCGAAGAGAACGAGGAACGCAACGCGCACCGCGAATATCGTAAGAAACTCGCGGCTGAAGGCGGTTTCGGCACGCTCGGCGACCTGCTGCGGAAGCAGCAGACCAAGTAACAGCCGGCCATCCGTTTGAACTACTTCTGATCTTTGCAACGCTCCCCCCAAGCATCAATCCTCACGGCTGTCGAAGGGGGTTGGTGCTGGATACATTGGAAGAACACCGTACGGAGCGAAGCTCGGGGACGCACTGCACGGCACAGACGGCCATGTCACCGCCACCCGACGACCGCGAGCTGATGGACCGGGTGCGGGTCGGGGATGCCAAAGCCTTCGGCGTTCTCGTTCGGCGACATCAAAAGCGCATCTACCGAGTCGCATTGCACATGCTGCGCGACCCCGTGGAGGCGGAAGACGTGGCGCAAGATACGTTCGTGCGCGCGTACGCGGCAGCGGCGCGCTTCGACGGGCGGAGCCAACCCTACACGTGGTTCTATCGAATCGCGGTCAATCTCTCACTCAATCGCATCCGCTCGCGCAAGCGCCGACGCACGGTCGCCACCGAGGACGACCCGCGTGTCGAGAACCAACTCACGGAGACCAAACCCTCTGCCGCCCCGGAGCAGACCACCGAAGATCGACAAATGGGCCGCGTGTTGTGCGACGCGATCGACGCGCTGAGCGACACGCTGCGCACGACCCTGATCTTGGTCGTCGTCGACGGGCTACCTCATGCCGACGCGGCCTCGATACTCGGGTGCCCCGAAGGGACCGTCGCATGGAGGATCCACGAGGCGCGCAAGAAGATCCGCGCCCACCTGCAATCGCAAGGAATATTAGAAGAGGAACAGCAGCCATGAACGAGCCGAAACACGATCGGCTCCCCGCCAAGGTCGAGCAATGGCTCGCCGATTGGCCGGAGAAGCCCAGGAGCGACGCCGACTTCGAGCGGATGGCGCGCGCGGTCGAAGCCCGAATTGCCCGAGGAGCGACCGGATCTGGTGATCCCACCGATGTCGATGGCGACACCGATTGGCTGTTGCGTGCACCGCTGCCACTCCAGCCGTCAGAGCCACGCCACGTCGACGAGGGCGGCCCGCTCGCGACCGAGCCGAGTCTGAAGGAAATCGCCGCAGCCGCCGTGCGCGCCCAGCGCGAAGCCGCAGGAGGCGACACCCCGGCGCGACCACGCGCCGTCGGTACCCCTGTACTGACCGCAGCAGCCACAGCACCATCAGTCGCGACGGCAACCGCCGCGGTTCCCGCGGCGCCATCCGCGGTATCGCCCGCCACCCAGTCCGGCACGGTATCGACTGCGTCCCCCAGCGAAGCGTTCTCCCATCTATCCCGCGTGCGTTCGGGCGTGATCCCATTGCCGCCGCGACCGCCACCGGCAACACCTGCGAATCACCGCCCCTCGCAGACTGTTAACCCCTCGCAGACTGTTAACCCCTCGCAGACTGTTAACCCCTCGCAGACTGTTAACCCCTCGCAGACTGTTAACCCCTCGCAGACTGTTAACCCTTCGCAGACAACTCGAGCACACTGGCTCTG
>QJWJ01000281.1 GCA_003235365.1 Deltaproteobacteria bacterium | reverse complement strand
GCAAGAAGGTCACCAGAGTTTGTTCGTCGTTGACGTCTACGGTGACTCCCCTGGCGAGCGCGGCAGAGCGGCTCAGGCGTCTGCGGTAAGCCTCGGCCAGCTCGCGGAGCGTTACCAAGCCGGGCAGTTTTCCCAGTGCGCGCAGTGAGTCGAGCAGGACGAGTTCGTCGCACTTGCGCCAATGCAGGGTTTCGAGGGTGACCAGGAAATCGCGATCGAGTTTCAACGCGGCTTGCTCTGGCTCGCTGAGATCGCCCATCTCGCGCACGAACTCCAGCCACGAGCCGTAGTCGTTGTGAACGGCGGTTGGCTTGTAGCCAGAATGCAGCGCTTCGCGCGCCGTCGGCCGACGCTCGGCGTGCTCGCGGAAGGCCTCGTACCACTGCTGGATCGTTTGAGCGGCGCGCGATGGTGGGCAGAGTTTTTCGAGGATCTGCTGGGCTTCGAGAGCGTAGGTGACTTCACAGCCCGGTGGCAGATCGAAACTCTTGTCAGCGAGTAGCCGAGTGAGCTCCTGTTGCGAGGTCACGATCACGCCGAGCGCGGCCAACAACGCCGCCGGCTTCTCCAGGAACGATCGATGATTGCCGATGTAGTCGATGACGCGCAGGTGCGTCTTGCCCGGGTGCCGTCGCAGACCGCGACCGAGCTGCTGCAGCCAGATCACTTTCGACTCAGTAGGGCGCAACATGAGCACCGTGTCGATGTTCGGGACGTCGAGGCCCTCGTTGAACATGTCGACGCAGAACAAGACGTCGATGTCGCCGTTGGACAGTTGCTCCAGCGCGCGGGAGCGCGAGTCACTAGTCGGGCCGGAGTGGACGCTGGCGCAGCGCAGCTGGGAGTGCTCGTGAAAGTAGTCGCGCATGAAGTCTGCGTGACGTTGGCTAACACAGAACCCGACCACGCACGTTCCACCGTGCTCTCGCAGTTGTTCTAGCGCGTTCTGTGCGCGGGCGGTGGTGGCCACGGCGCTGGTCAGCGCTTCTTCGTCGAAACTGCGGCCGCGCCACGGGATCTGCTCGTATTCGACCAGATCTGGCACGCCGAAGTAGTGAAAGGGTGACAGCAGTCCCTTGCGCACCCCAGTGGCGAGCCCGCAGTCGAAGACCAAGTTTTCGTCGCACAGGGCGAGCAAGTCGCCGCCGTCGGTCCGCTCTGGCGTCGCGGTCAGCCCGAGCAAAAACTTGGGTTCAAAGTGATCGAGCACACGACGGTACGTCGTTGCCGCGGCGTGGTGAAACTCGTCGACCACGATGTAGTCGAAGTGATCGGGGGCGAAGCGCTCCAGGTGCTCGGGCTGGCTCAGCGTCTGCACGGACGCGAACAGCAGCGCCGCGTCGAAGGACTTCTCTTTCCCGGTGTAGAAGCCGATAGACGCCTTGGGTTGGATCCGCGCGAAGGTGCGCATGGCCTGTTCGAGGATTTCGGACCGGTGCGCCACAAACAACACGCGCTCAAACCCTCGCTCCGGCGTTGAGTCAAAGGCGCTGAGCCAGGTCTTGCCCAGACCGGTTGCCAGAGTGACGAGCCCGGCGCGATTGCCCACCTCACGGGTCGCTTCGAGTTCTTCGAGCGCCTCGGCCTGAACGGAGCTCGGATCGGGGAGGGGTACCGGTTCATCTTCCCCAATCACAACGTCCAGTCGCGGTGCTGTGGGGCTGAACGTTGGTCTGCGCGCTTCGTAGGCATCGATCCACGCGTGCGTCACTTCACAAGTCGCGTCGTGGAAGAACAACTTCTCGAAGCTGTCGCGGGCCAGTTGCGCCGCGTCGGCATCGGTCAATCTCAGGTTCCATTCGACGCCATCGAACAGCCCCGTCTTGCTCAAGTTTGAGGAGCCGACATACGTGGCCAAGGTTCGCCCATGGCCGTCTCCCGAGAGCAAGTACGCTTTGGGGTGGAACGAGCTACCGGTCTGGGCCGTTTCAAAGACGCGCAGTTCGAGACTTCCGCGCAGCTCTTCCGTGGCTTCGGCCTGCTCCCGCAGCGTGAGGAGCAAACGGAGTGCTGCAGGCTCTGTCACGCCCTGGTAGTCGCCGGTCAACAGTCGCACCCGGCTGCCTTCGCGCGCCAGCACGTCTCTGAGCCGGGAGAGCACACCGATGTTCAGCGCCGCCGTGAAGACAAACGCCACCGCAATGTCGACCTGTACCGCCCGTTCTAAGTCTAGGAATAGCGCTGGGCCGAGCGGCGTCTTGCTTCCCGTGGTCAGTTGTACGCTCGGGTCGTCGTTTGCGAGGCGTGGCGTGACGTTGACGTGGAAGTGCTTGGATGGCTCGGCAGAAGCGAAGTCGGTCTCAAAGGCGACTGCGTACCCTTGAGATGCGTAGCGTTCGTCGAGGAGGACCTTGACCGCATCCAGCGCGCTCCAGATTGCCGCTTTCTCTTCGGGCGTCGCGTCGAAGTACGACTCGACGTGGCGGCGGAGGGTGAGCACCGTGTGGCCAGGAATCGTCGAGTTCAATCCCGCAGCGGCAAGCACTTCGCTCGATTCCCAAATGATGTGCTTCTTGGAAATCAAGCAATAGGGGCAATTTGCCGGCACGTCGCGATCCTACGCGATACAAGCGCGATGCTCCAACTCAACAGCGCTGCGCGAGTCAAAGAAAGTCCAGCCTCCCGAGGGAGCGGCCATGAGCCTGACGAAATGTCGCCTTCCAGGGGCCTGAAGCGACCTTGAGTGATGAGCTGAGTGGCTTGGCTCGGGTGCGGCCACGGAGTCCGGGTAGCGATGGCAGAACACCATTGTCTACCAGGTGGGACCACCCGAGTCAGGCTCGAGCTCTTGCCCCGAAGCAGCCTCAAGGGGCGCTCCAACTTCGGACACTGTCGCGAGAGGCGGTTGCTGTTCGTTTCACAGGCTTCCCCGCCCGCGTCCAGGGCACCGGCGCTGTTGCGGACAAACAGCAACGCGAAGACAAGCCGGAGTAACCAATCGCCATCAAGGCTGGACATGCGACCGGGTCGCTCGGAGCGGAGGCGATGCTCACGTTGATGGCGGGCGACGCCACGGTGCTCATCTGGATCGGACCGAATGTCGGCGGATCGCTCCGCGCAAAGCATCCCGTCGAGTTTGGCTTCGCGCGCGGGCGCGGTGGCGGTGGGGGTGGTGTCCGTCGGCTTGAGGCGCGATCTGGAGGCAGGAGTGCCCGCCCTGGGGGACCTAGCTCGCTGAGCCGGCACGCCGTGGCGTCGTGAGAAGCTGCTTCGAGGTGCTTGTCTGCTTGTCTTGCTGCCCAGTCTCGATGAAAGTGGCCTCATGAAAGCGGATCGCAGCACGCCACTCGACGACACGGCGGCAAGCCCCGGAGCCGAAGGTTCGGACGAGCTGTTGGAAACACGCGCCGCGCTGACGGAGCTGGTCGGCAAGCGCTTCGGAAAGTTGCCCGTGGAGCCGTTCGTCGAGCTGATCATCGCGCACACACCCGAGGCGGATTGGCCCGTGCGCAGGGCGGCGATGGAGGCCTTGATACGCCGTATTGGCTTTGCCAAGCGCGATGACACCAGTGTGCTCGGTCGCCCCGGACGCACGGTGCTGGGGCTGTATCGGGTTGGCTCGAAAGGCGCCAGCGGCAAGCGAGCAGCTCGCAAGTCGAGGGGCGCGGGGGGCAGACCAGCTGCCAGATCGAAGGGCAGCTCAGCGAAGCGAGCGGCGACCAGTTATCAGACCGAGCTGTGTTCACTGCAGCCACTGAGGACGAGTTGCGATTGCGCCGACTTCGTTCGCGGCTCTTTGGGCCTGTGTAAACACGGTTGGGTCGTGTTGTCCACGTTGGGTCCCGGGGCATTCACCCGCGTCGCGTCTTCCCGCGGCGGGCAGCTCGAGACTTCCCGTCTGAGTTTCGATGCCACGGCGCCGCTGACGGGCTCTCACGACCGTCTGGCTCGGTTGACCGCGAGCGGCCCGCCGCGCGCGCGGCAACGGTTTGTGAAGCATCGACCCGGGGACGACGCGCACTGGCCCGCTGCCAAGCGGCTTCAATGGATTGAACAGACGATCGAGGCGATTGGCACGGGTCAATACACGGCGGAACCAGCTGCGCTGCGGGTCTTGAGTGAGGAGCGAACGCGCGCAGCGCGACTGGCCACCAACGCTCAGGCGTTGCGCCGCGCTGAGGCAACGCTCCGCCAACTGCACCGCACGCTGTACGACTATCAGAGGGTGGGGGTTCGTCAGTTTCTGCAAACCGGCCGACTGTTGCTGGCCGACGACATGGGGCTTGGCAAGACCACCCAGGCGATCGCTTGTTGCCACGCGTTGGTCGCGACGGGTCGTGTGACCCGCGGGCTGTTGGTCGTACCGGCAGCATTGCGTTCCCAGTGGTTGCGCGAGTGGCAGCAGACGACGACTCTGGAGCTGATCGAGGTGCGCGGCGCTCCGGAGGAGCGAGCGCGGACTTATCGCGGGACGAAGCAAGGCCTGCTGCTGATCGGCTACGAATTGCTGCTGCGGGACTTGCCACACGTGCAGGCTTTTGCCCCTGAGCTGGTGCTGCTCGACGAAGCTCAGCGGATCAAGAACTGGGCAACCAAATCAGCGGTCAGCGTCAAGTCACTCGACGCAACCTACCGCTTGGCGCTGACGGGCACGCCGATGGAGAATCGCTTTGAGGAGTTGGCCTCGTTGATGGACTTCGTCGATGACACGGCGCTGGAACCCAAATGGCGGCTGGTTCCGTGGCATTCGATGAGCGCGGGCAACGCGGCGCGTGGCATCGGGGGTGTCAGGAACCTGAGCGTGCTGCGGGAGCGCTTGGGGACTTCGTTCTTGCGCCGCCAGCGTGCGGAAGTCTTGTCACAGTTGCCGCCTCGGACGGACACACGGATCGCCGTAGAACTCACCGCCGAGCAGAGCGACGAACACGCTGCGCTCGACCGCCCGATTGCTGTTTTGGTTCGCAAAGCGCGAACCAGGCCGCTCTTGCAGGCGGAGTTCTTGCGACTGATGCAGCTGCTCACCACGCAGCGCATGATCTGCAACGGGTTGGCGCAGCTGAACTTCGACGAGGATTGGCCGCGCTGCCAGGCGACCAAACAACGTTCCGAGCGTTTCTTGCGTACGCTGTATACGCCCAAGCTGATCGTGTTTCGCGAGCTCATCGAACAACTGGTGCTGGCGCAGGGGCGCAAGGTGGTCGTATTCAGCCAATGGCGCAAGATGCTGCGGCTGGCCAAATGGGCTATCGATGACCTGCTCGAACCGATTGGCAAGCGCGCCGCGTTCTTCACGGGTGGGGAGTCTCGCAAACAGCGTGAGCACGCGCTCGTTGACTTTCACGACGATCCGTCCGCTGCCATCTTGTTTCTCAGCGATGCTGGCGGCGTCGGACTGAATCTACAGCGCGCGGCGAGCTGCCTCATCAACTTCGAGCTGCCTTGGAACCCCGCGGTCCTCGAGCAGCGCATCGGTCGTATCTACCGCTTGGGTCAGACTGAGCCCGTCGAGGTGCTCAACCTGGTTTCCGAGGGGGGCATCGAGTCTCGCATCGCTCAGTTGGTCGCGCAGAAGCAGGCCGTATTCTCGACGCTGTTCGATGGCACTTCGGACGAGGTGATGTTCGATGGTGACCGGTCGTTCCTGGCCGGCGTCGAGAAGCTCACCGAAATGGTGCCAGACGCCCAGACCGTCAGCGACGAGGCGAGCGACGCCGAGGCGGAGTTCGAAGAGGTCGTCGCGACCATGGCCAGTCGAGATGCTGAACCGCCGCTGGCGGGGCGGGCTCCGTTGCCCTTCGACGTCCCCGACACGGCCAGGGATGGGGCCATACCACCCACCGAACCCCAACGCCTCGCGAGCTCACAGCTCGCCAGTGCCCTGGCGAGTCTGTCGGTCGAACGAACCGCCTCAGGTGGACTGCGCATCGAGGCTCCACCGCAAGTTGCTGAACCACTGGCTCAGCTCCTCGAAGGCCTGGCGGCTTCGCTGCGCGCCAACACGCAAGCGCGCTGATCTCTCGATCCGCCCCGGCAGGTGAACAAGAAAGGAGCGCGGCGGCGTCGGGGCGGGACCGACGTCACCATGCCAAAAAGCGGCACAGCGGCGAGTTGAGCTGTGCTCGCTCAGACCCGCGATGGTCGGTCCACGCTCGGATGCGGTTGCCGAGTAGGCGGCGCTCCCCGTTCGAGGGGTCTGGGGCGCGCCCTTGCTTCGGGTGTATTGGGAAACTATTGCGATTAGTCATGACTCACGATTCGCTTTCGCGGATGCGCACGCGACTACTCGTCCGCCTTGTCTCGGAGTCTGGCGAGCTGCTGCTCCAAGGCTATCCGCGCCGCGCGCTCGGCGTCACGCTCTGCGGCCATCGCGTCACGCTCTGCGGTCACGGCGTCACGCTCTGCGGTCACGGCGTCACGCTCTGCGGTTACGGCGTCACGCTCTGCGGTTACGGCGTCGAGCTGCGTGGTTGTCGCGTCGAGTTGGGTGACCACGGCGTCGCTCCGCGCGGCGAGCACTTGCTCACGAGTAGGCCAGAAGGTTCCACCGACTTGCGCGTTGGAAATGCGGAGCTTTGCGGACGTGGGATAGTCAGTGAGGCTCGGCGGCGACGCGGGGTCGTATCGAGTGGCGAGCGCTGGATGAAGCCATGCCTGCAGGGTTGGGGAATACCCGGGCTGGTTGCCCGCGTGAACGCGCGTGAGTTTGTTGTCTACGCGGGACCAAATCTGCAGCGCAAACGGGCCGCCTTCCCCGCGTGGACCCGCCAGCAACGGATCATAAACCCACAGCTCACCCACGCCACACGCCGCGCAGCGCTGCGGCGTGTCGACGTAGTCTTTGTAGGGATGTCCGGGACTCACCACCTCGATGGCAAGCCAAGGCGCCACGTGCCCCGCTTCCCACAGGCGTAGGGTGTTCAGAGGCTGGTCGGGTGGTGGGGGCTCGATGATGCACAGGTCGGGGTCGAAGCCCGCCCGGGGCTCGGGGCGGTGCCAACGGATCCCGAGATTGCGGACAATCTTCACGCTGCGTGTGTGGCGCGCGGCCCACGCCGTCAGGACCGACTGGAGGTAGTCGATGGCGACACCGTGAACGCGACACCGTGAACGTCCGACTCCGGCACGGGAACCTCAGGGACGGCCCAGTCGGGGTCCCAGCGCGGAGTGTCGTAGCTGAGGGCGGGCGGGATGTCGGAAGCAGGCATGAGAAGCAGTGTACACCATCGCTGAGGTCCGGAGGTTGCGGACACACGCAGCAAGCCTCGCGCCATCCTGCTCACGCAACGATTCCGTGAGCTTGGTTGCCGCAATGACTGGCGGTGGTCGGCGACTCGCGGCCGCGGTGGCCAGCGCTGATTTTCCGGCGAAGGGTGGCGTTATGCTGCAGAAGCTTGGAGGCTTCAGGTTTGCCCGTTCAGCGATCGGTGTGTCTTGCGTCGGAGCGCTGACTCCACCGCGCGGAGCTCCGCGGATGACCAAAGGTAGCGTTTCATTCGGCACGTCCGCCAACAAGCGGCGCAACGGTTCGGCGTGCTTCGGGGTGGGCGTCTTGCACCACTTGACTTCCAGTAAACCCAGCCTGCCCCGCTCATCGGGAGCGTGTTCGAAGCGTTCGTCGCCTCTGAGATCGTCAAGGCCCAAGCCGGCCGCGGGGGTGTGCCTGGAAAGTCTGGGAGCGCGGAGCGGCCGCGGTGGCCGTGGAGATCGTCAGTGATAGCGACGCACCCCAGCTGCCGTGGCAGAGCAAGCTGCATCGCTATCAGCGTCTCGGCGTGAGTGAACTGTTGCGCTTCGATCCGCTGAGCGAGCAGCAGCCGATGCGTATCTGGGATCGGGTCGGTGAAGTGCTCACGGAGCGTCACGTGGAAGGAACGACCGCGCCGTCGCTCGTGCTTGCACTGCAGTGGGTCGTCGCCGCGGCGGATGACATGCCGCGAGCGCTGCGCATCAGGAAGGCCAGCGAATTGACGAGAACTCGCCTCGAGGCGCAGCGAGCAGATCGCGAGGCGTTGCGGGCGGAGCGTGAGGCGCGGCTGGCAGCGGAAGCCCGCGTGCAGGAGCTCGAGGCATTGTTGCAACGTCGCAAGTGAGCGGCAGGAACTAGGCACCTTCCGGGCCCGAGCGCCGCGGACTCCGCCGCCGTTTGCTCGAGGGAATGGGCTCTGGTAAGTTTCGTCGGTGGCGACCCTCGACCGGCATGTCAGTGCAGAGCGCCGAAGCTTGGCGTACCATCGGAGCGTCGCCCGGAAGCTCGTAGAGCAGCCAGCGTTGCTGACCAAAGCGGTTGAGAATCTGGGACGTTCTCCGTCGGGTCCCCAGTCGCGCTACGTCGCCATCTGGCGGCAATTGCTCGACGGTCCCATCGAAGACTTGGTTGTCTTCTTGGGCTCTGATTCGGAGTTGGCGAAGGATTGCCGTCAGGCATCGCCCTTTGCCGGGCTGCTCACTCCGCAGGAGCGCTGGTCGATCTGGCGGGACGCGCGATGAACGCCGGCGGGCAGGCATGACCCGAGCGCAGCTCGAACACCTGATCCGAGCCGCCGCCGTCATCGCCGATGACGACGAGCTCATCATCGTCGGCAGTCAGTCGATCTTGGGAGCGTATCCTGATGCGCCGGCCATTCTCCTCGTCTCGGACGAAGCAGACGTCTATCCCAAGAATTACCCAGACCGCGCCGATCTGGTTGACGGTAGCATTGGAGAGCTCTCGCCGTTCCACGAGACCTTCGGCTACTATGCCCAAGGCGTTGGCAGCGATACCGCCGTCCTGCCGCGTGGTTGGGAGGGGCGGTTGATTGCCATCAACACTCCGGCGACACGTGGAGCTACCGGGTGGTGTCTGGAGCCTCACGATCTCGCAATCGCCAAGTTGGTTGCCGGCCGGCAAAAAGATCTCGAGTTCGTGCGCGCGATGGCCGACCACCGTATGGTGTCTCGCGAGGTGCTCAGTGAACGTCTCGATGCCGCGGTATTGGGCCCAGAGCTTGCCGGTGTCGTTCGGGCTCGAATCGATGGGTTGGTCGGCGATTGAAGTCAGCCATTCCGACCCCTCACGACAACAACAACTCCAAATCTTCTCGCGTAAACTTGGCGCCGAACGTGGCTTCGTCGCCGAAGAGTGAGGCGACGAGCTCGCGTTTTTCGGCCTGCAGCGCTGCGACTTTGTCCTCGACCGTGTCGGCGCTGAGCAGGCGGTAGGCGACCACCGTGCGGTATTGGCCGATGCGGTGGGCGCGGTCGATGGCTTGGGCTTCGGAGGCGGGGTTCCACCACGGATCGAGCAAGAAGACGTAGTCAGCCGCGATCAGGTTCAGCCCGACGCCGCCAGCCTTGAGGCTGATCAAGAACGCCGTGAGCTTGGGGTCGTTGGTGAATTCGTCGACGACCTTGGCTCGATCGCGAGTCTTTCCGTCGAGATAGGTGTAGCCGATGCCCGCATCGCGCAGGTGGGGTTGAAGCAGGTGCAGGAGCTTGGTGAACTGGGAGAAGACGAGCACCTTGTGGCCTTCGGCGCGCAGGGCGGCGATGCGCTCGAGCAGGACGTCGAACTTGGCGCTGCGGGTGCTGCCGTGTTTGTCGTCGAGCAGGCCGGGGTGACACGCCGCTTGGCGCAAGCGCAGTAGCCCCTCGAGCGCTTCGGCCATCCGCCGGCCACCTTCGCCTGAGTTGACGGAGCCGGACCGCTTGTTTTGTTTGGTCGCGTCGCGCTGCTCCAGGATGCGCGCGCGGTAGTAGCGGGCCAGTTCGTCGTAGCGTTTGCGTTCCGTCGTGGAGAGCTGAACCTCGATGGTCTTCTCGATACGCTCGGGCAGTTCCTTGGCGACTTCGGCCTTGGTGCGGCGCAGGATGAACGGCGCAATTGCACGCAGCACGCCCGCTTCGACGGCGCTGGTGCGCAGCCGCCGCCCCGCGAAGACCTTCTGCAGGTGTGCCAAACCGTCCATCACGTCGGGGTTGAGGTAGCACAGCAAGCTCCACAACTCGCCCAAGTGGTTTTCGACCGGAGTGCCGGTGAGCGCCAAGCGGCGCCGACTCGACAGCGCCCGCGCTGCGGCGTGGGACTCGGTAGTAGCGTTCTTGATGCCGTGGGCTTCGTCGAGCACGACGTAGTCGAACGTCTGTTGCGCAAGCTCCGCTGCATCGCGCCGCAACGTGCCGTAGCTGGTGAGCACTACGTCGTAGTCGAGAAAGTGTGCGCCCGGCGCCAGTCGCTCGTTTCCGTGATGAATGAGCACGCGCAGTTCGGGGGTGAAGCGAGCACTCTCTCGCTCCCAGTTGAACAGCAACGACTTGGGGACGACCAGTAGAGACGGCGGCGACTTGGTTCTCGTCTTGCGTCTGGTTCTTGCGGTCTTGGTCTTCTCGACCGTTTTGGTCTTCTTACGGTTGCTTGTGGCCCCACTGAGCTCGGCACGTTGTTGCTCAGCTCGGTGCTGCAGCCAGGCCAGCACAATCACCGTCTTGCCCAAGCCCATGTCGTCGGCCAAGCACCCCCCAAACCCGAGCTCGTCCAACGCCGTCAACCAACCGAGCCCCACGCGTTGATAGTCGCGCAACTCTCCGTTGAAGCCCAGGGGCGGATCTGCGGGCTGGATGGCTTCGAAGTTGGCGAAGCGCTGCTTCATCGCCGCAAAACCATCGTCGGTGAGTGGGTTGGCGGCGCCTTGCAGCAGGCCTTCCACCAGCCGTGCGACGATGGGGTGAAAGCGCAGCGTCTTTCCGCGCGGAGGGGCGAGCGCGGCGAGCTCAGTCAAGCTGTCGAGCCATTGCTGGGGTAGTGCCCCCAGACTGCCGTCGCGCAGGCGCACCCAGTGTTCTCGGTTGCGAACGGCGCGCAGTAGCTCGGGGAGGGTGACGGTTTGCCCTTCGAAGTCGACCTTCGCTTCGAGTTCGAACCAATCTTGCCCACTCTCGATGATCGGGGTGAACACGCCCGACCGGCGATACGGCTTGCCTTCGACTTCCACTACGAAGCCCGAGTCGAGCAGCGGGGGCACGATGCGCGGCAACTCGGCGAGTTCGAACTTGACCGTGAAGTGTCGCGACAGCTGGACGACGGCCACGTCGACACTCACACCGAGTTGCTGCAGCTGGGTGATGATCGCGGTCTCGCCATCGAGATCTCGCGCGACGAGCGCATCCTTCTCGACGGGGTTTTCCGCATCGACTCCGACTTCGTGCTGGCCGTAGCCGAACTGGAGCGTGCCCCGGGCGAGCTTGGCCGCTTTGGACGGTGTTTCCAGCCGCAGCAGCGCACGCAGAGGGAGCTCACGAACAGCCAGGCCTTCGACCTTGCCAACCGCGCTTTCAAGCGATGGGGCTCCGGGGGCCCGCGCGAGGCGCTGAGCCAACTCGGTCAACTCGCTGCTGGTCAGCGCGAGCGGCTTGGAGTGCAACGCCTCGACCCAACGCGCGTGCGTTGGTGCCAGGCGCAGGAGTCGTTCACCAGAAACGGCGAAGCCACACGCCAGGGTCGCGTCGAGTTCGCCCAGCGTCAGCTCCTCGTCCGTCTCGGAGCGGCGCAACAGCACGTCGATCGATGAACGGCCGGCCCGCGCCGAAGTGACTCTCAGCACGACACGAAATGGCTGTTCGGCGTCCCAGCGCAGTGCTCGAACTTCGTCCTTGCGATACAGACCCGGGACCGAACCGAGCCGTCCCTCCAGACACAGCGCCTTCAACGCGTCGCTGGCCAGGTCCTCATGGAGGACCGCCTGTCCGTGGGTTCGCGCGAGGCCCCACACGATGCCCTCGATTCCGGATGGTCGCGGGCCTTCTGGAGGACGATCTACTGCGGTGGGGGGGCCGAGGTCACCGTTTCTCCGCGCCGTACGGCGTGCTGCATGTAGCAAGATGACGTCGTTCGCGCGGTACATCGAGCTGCCACGCAGATCGATCAGGTACCAGACTTGGGCGGCTGGGTTGCCCAAGCGGGCCACGGCGGGATGTTCAACCGCGCCGAGTAGGCCCATCCGGCGCAGGCGTTCGATGGGCGACGTGGTGTCTCGCGTCTCGTCGCGGGTGTAGTGATGGCCGGGGTGATCATCGTCGAGGTCGAATTCCTCGTCCTCATCGTCGAAGTCGTCCTCACCGTCGAAGTCGTCCTCATCGTCGAAGTCGTCCTCATCGTCGAAGTCGTTGCTGGCTAGGCTCCGTGTGGCCGTCGGGGATTGGGTGAGTTCGGCGGGCAGTTCGTCGGCGATGTCGTTGTCGATTTCGATGGCGGTGGCCCAGACGTGTTTGCACAGGTGGCCATCTTCGGCGTACGGGCAAGTGCATCCGAAGCGTAGCCCTCCACGCACGGGGCGAATATTGAGCTCGACGGTGTAGTCCTCCGTGCCTCGTACGACAGCCGTGACGGAGTTGCCTTCGAGCCCCATGAGCTGAACGCGCCCCTGACGCTGGTACGCCGCGCCGCGTTCGCGCACCCGTGTCGCGGCCCGTTTGGCGAGCAGCAGTTGGATTGGACCGAGAGTTCCGATGCGCGAGGTATAGGGGATCCGCTACGCGGCTGGCTAGCCGTCGTGTGCGGATTCATTGACTGACCGCGGCAGCGGCGACGCGACCGCAGGGGACTAGCCCGAGAAGTCCCCGCAGCTCCAGCCTGTCTGTGCCTATCAGACGCCAGGCGCCGGGCGTTTTCGCCTGCATGCACCACAAACAGAAGTCCGCCACCACTCGAGGCGCTGGACGGTTGCACCTCGATCTGCGCACGCTGCTGTATCACCTGCGGTGGTGGTTGGTTCTGGCGCGACTTATTCGTCCGCTTTGTCTCGGAGTCTCGCGAGCTGCTGCTCCAAGGCTGTTCGCGCCGCGCGTTCGGCGTCACGCTCTGCGGCCATCGCGTCACGCTCTGCGGTCACGGCGTCACGCTCTGCGGTCAGGGCGTCGAGCTCTGCGGTCACGGCGTCGAGCTGCGTGGTTGTTGCGTCGAGTTGGGAGACCACGGCGTCGCTCCGCGCGGCGAGCACTTGCTCACGAGTAGGCCAGAAGGTTCCACCGACTTGCGCGTTGGAAATGCGGAGCTTTGCGGACGTGGGATAGTCAGTGAGGCTCGGCGGCGACGCGGGGTCGTATCG
>QJWJ01000356.1 GCA_003235365.1 Deltaproteobacteria bacterium | reverse complement strand
GAAGGTGATGCCGTACCAGTTGGTCAGCACCGAGAGCCTCACGACGCGAGCCGCGACCGCGCCCAGGTGGATGTTTTGCCACGACAGGTTCTGGTAGTTCGGTGTGCCGAGTGCAAATTCCACCGTGCCCAGGGACGTGAAGTCGACCCCGTCTGAAGACACCGAGATGTCGACGTCTTTCGCACCGCGGAGATTTTCGTAGGTGGAGTAGTTCTTGACGCGCAGATGACTGAGCGGTTGTGTCGTCGCGAACGTATATGCAATCCAAGGCTCATCGTCGTCACCGCTGTTGGGCGCGTTGCCCAGTGTGCTCCAGAGCGTGTCCGGGAACCCGTCGTAGGAGTGCTCGGGGGTCGTGGAGTAGTACGCAGAGCTCGCGCCGGAGGCAGCGATGGGCAGTGGCACCGTTCCCGTTTCGTAGAATACCGTCAGATCCGTCGAGGGTGTGTCGCTACGGGTGAAACGCACGACGGCAGGGGTTCCCCCGCGCTGGGCGGTGGGGGTTACCGCCGAGAGGGACACCACCGGCCCGACGAGGTCGTCGGTGATGTCGACGCTGGCTCTGGATGGCGTACCGAGCAAGTACGCTCCGGTGTCGATGAGGCCCAGCTCGAGAGTCTTGGGCAGCTGATTGACGTGATGGATGCCGTTGGGCGTGACGCTGACCGGCGCGCTTGCCTGGCCTGTTGCAAACTGCAGGGTGCCTTCGCTGAAGTGTCCTCGGGTGACGTTGCCAGCGATGTCGAGGATGTCGGTGTGCGAAGCGCCCGGGCCATAGAATTCGACTTCTGCCAGCTGCACCACGCTCAAATGCACGAAGCTGGTCGACTCGGCACTCGTACCCGAGAAGAACTGGGTGCCGAACCAATTGGAATGTACTTCGAAACGAACGAACTGAGCGGGCACGCCGCCCAGGTCGAACTCCTGAAACTTGGTGGGATCGGTCGTTCCACTGCGTTGCAGCGTTTTGACTCCCAGTGACGTGAACTGGGTTCCGTCCGTCGAGACGAACACCTCCAAGTCTTTGGCGCCCCATTGATCCAAGTGTCCGTTGAAGTTGCTGACGCGCATCAAGCCGACCGGCTCGACCGAAGCGAACTCATAGGTGATCGTCGGCGTATCGTCGTTCCGGGTGCCGTCCGTCAGCACGCCCTCACTCGTCCAGACAGTCAGGGTATTTCCGTCGTAGGTCTTCTCTGCGGTCTGGTCGTAGCGGTGGGCCGAACTTGCTACGGCGCTGGTAATCGGGATCCTGGGTGGGCCCAACCGGTAGCTCACGGTCAACGGTTGGTCGGTTTCGCTGCGCGTGACCGTGTACGTCGCGGAGGGACCGTCGACGCTGATCGATGATGGTTGCGCCGCCACGGTGACGTAGGTCTCGTCGTGAAGTGTGACGTCGGCGCTCGACTCGGTGCCGACGGCATAGCTTGCGTCGGGGAGCACGTCGATGGTCACGGTTTCGCTTCCTTCGGCCACTCCGTCTGCGACCGCGATGAGTTCGAAGGTCTTCGAGAAACTGCCGTTGGGAACGACCAGGTTCGCGGGAGGGGCATAGTCGACGCCCGCGGTCGCGCTGCCGGTGAATCCCAGCTGAACGGGCAAGTCCCCTCGCGAATCGGTTCTGGTCACGGTCACGACTGCAGGCACCCCGGACGCACCTTCGGTGGTGTCGGGAACGGTCGCCTCGATGGTGACCTCCTGGCTGGGCTCGGTGGGCGTCCACGAAAATGGCGTACCCCAGAACGAGGTGAGGCGGCTGAACGAGGCCATGTTGTCGATGCGGAATCGAACGCCCCGACCATAGTAGATGTCTTCGGTGTACACATAGCGCTGGCCCTGCTCGTTCATGAAGGCGGTCAGCCCGTATCCGGTGTCCACCCAGCCTGTCTCCGAGCCGTTGGTCGGTCCCACGCTTGCGGAGGTGACGAGGAGGCCGTCGACGGTGTACATCTCGACGTGCACTTGCCCTTTGAGCAAGACTTGGTCGTACCCGGACAGGGCCGCGTAGAAGAAGGCGCCTTCCGGATCGGTTGCAATCGACGGGACGCAGCCCAGCTCGCATACGAAGTTCGGGTCGGAGGTCTTCTCGTCGATGAAGACGAACCACGGGTTGCCTCCTGGGCCGTAGCGTTGAACGGTGGTGCCCCCCATCCAGAACGAGCCAGACTTGGGCTGGGTCTGTGTCGTCCACCCGAGGCGAAAGAGGGCTCCGCCATTGTCGTGGACTCGCATGTTGTTGGGTCTGAACTGCCAGTAACTCGTGTCCTGGGCGATGCGTGTGATCGCGTCGTTCCAATCGTAGATGGGGTTGTTCTCGGCGTCGAAGCTGGGAGTTGCGAGCGGCAGTTGTGTGAGCGAAGCGCCTGCGCCGACACCGTTGAGCGTGCTGGCTTCGACGAAGATGCCTCCGTCTTTGTCGACCCACATGCCCGGGGCTCGGAACAGCGCGTCCAGCGTCACCCCCGGAGCGTAGCTCAACTCCGACGGCGAAATTGTTCCGTCACCGTCGGCGTCCGTGCCGGTGTACACTCCGGACGCGTCCTTGCCGACGACCGCCGAGCGACGAGCTCCCTGTCCGTCGGCGTCGATCAGGAAGATGTCGAGTCTCGGCCCGACGAGGGAGTACAGGTAGCGCCTGCCGTTGCTCAAACGGCGTTGCAATGCGTAGCCCCGGCCGTTCAGGTTCGAGTCCAGCCCTCGGGGCCGCCAGTTGGCGGCAAGCCGCCAACCTCCGTGATTGGAACCCTGGGTGTGGTCCACCTCGTACTCGAGGAATCCGGAAGTGACGAGATTGGAGTCGACATTCGCGTCGACTTGGACGGTAGCCAGGTTGCCGTTGAGGCGACGACGTAGCAGCTGCCCTTCGGCATCGTGGACTTGGACACGGTGATTGCCGAAATCCGCGACGACGATGCGTCCTGTCGAGTCCACGGCGAACCCCCCGCCCACGCCGATGCCCTGACCGCAGAGTGCTTGGGCGCATTGCGGATCGACGTAGTCGGGCCAGCGCAGTCGATCGTCCCGCACCGGGCCTGGCTCGGCGGCGCCGAAGAGACTGCGAACCAGCACGGCGGGTCCGGACGGGTTCGAGACGTCGTACTCGAGGACCCGCCCGCTGTGCGCCTCTGCGATGAACAGGTGTGAGCTGGGACCGCCGACTGCGGCCGAAAACGGACCTTGCAGTTCGCCAATCGAGCGAAGGGCCGTCCCATCACTCGCGAACAGAGTCGCCGTGTCGGTGCCGTGCGTCACCCATACCCGGCCGGCGCCGTCGGCAGCCAGGCCGTGAGGCGCCTGAACCGTGAACTCGCCGAGGGCGGCGCCCGTCGACTTGTCGTAGAGCTGGACGAGGTTCTGGCTGAAGTTGCTGACCCACAACGTGGACTCATCCACCGCCAAGCCGAACACGCCGTTGCCGCCAGTCGCATTGGCGACGATGTGGCCGGTCGCGGGCTGGCCGCTCCAGGGGACGGGCTGCAGCGAGTACGGGATAGTCGTGGAATGCGTTGCCGGAAGCCGAATCACGCGGTTGTTGCCGCTCACGTCCTGGGCGAGGTAAACGTAGTCGTCGTCCGCGGCGATGGCTGCGCCCAGACCTTTGACGCCACCTCCCCATCGCAGTTGCCCGTCGCTCGTCCAAGACCGCAGTTCTTGATGGAACTCCTCCCAATTGGAGGCTTCGTAGACGTTGCCGCTGGGATCGACGGCTACTATCTGCACGAGTGACGAGTGGGCGCCCGTGCCATACGAGGGCTCGGCGGCCTGGCCGATGGAGCCATCGTCCACCGCAGACGCGTTGGATCCGATCGCTTTGAACCGATACGTTCCAGCTGGCATTCTGTTGCCGAAGTCGTCAACGCCGTCCCACATGATGGCCGCGGGGCCACCCGCCATCGGCGTGGCCATGGCCAGTCTGCGGATGGGTTGCAGTCCGTCGTAGATACCGATGCTGACGTTTCGACCCCCGGCGGGGACGTAGATGGTTCCGACTTGGACGTCGGGCAACGTCACCGCGGCAACGGTCGTGGCTATTGGGTCGTTTGACATCGGGCCCGATGTCTTGGCGCCGCAGCCAATCACGACCAGTACCGTGAGGAGCGCCAGTAGAAAGAACCAAGAACCATGCCCGCGAGCGATGGTGTTGCGCTTGCTCTGCTTGGGGGGCGGTTGTCCTGCTGCTGAAAGCGGCGGACGAGTTCTGAGCATCGTGTGTTGGGTCATTGCTTTCCTCGTTTGCTTCGGGGGTTGCTAGTGTGTGGTTTGGTGAACGAGCGGAACGGCGAGGCCGCGCAGCGCAGCGCAGCCGCGAAATCCCCACTCGCAGTCGCTCCGAACCTCGGGACACCCTCTAATCGAGAAAGACTCCACTGAGCGTGCTGAACCAGCCGGCAGCGGTGGGTGAGAACGTCAGCGTGACGTGTCCCGAGACCTGCAACAGCACGTACTTCCCTTCCTGGAAGTTGCTGATGGACTGGCTCGCGAGCGTTGCCCCGGTGACCGCGTCGCGGACCGTGATCTCTTCTGAGAGTCCGTAACGATTGAAGTCGCAGACGTACAATGCGACCTGGTGCGTCTGGCCGTCAGCCAGGCGCAGCTCGACGTCGAAGGGGACCAACGCGAAGCTTGGATACTCGTACTTGAACAACTGCAGCATCTCGCGCTCCCCGCTGCCGTCCGGAAGCAGCAGGGCCCGCTCATCCTGGGTGCCGAGTGTGGCGACGTGTCCAAAGAGCCCCGTGTAGCGGAGCGTGCTGCTCGGTGACAGCACGACGGGCTGAAAGTAGTCTGCAGGATCGATGGTCCAATGACCTCCCGCACCGTAAACGCCGAGCCAGTCGCCCCGAGTCGTGGTGTCGTCGCCGATGAAGACCGCGTTCGAAGTCAGGTGGTGCCCCGTACTCGTTGCAGACTGCGGTCCTTCCCCTACCGCGGTCAGCGCACTGACGCCGTAGTCGTAAGCTTGACCGACGCTCGTCGTCGCGTCGTGGTACGTCGGCGCCTCGACGCCTGCGGCGATCAGCGTGGGCTCGCCACCCGCGGCCGGCGTTCGGTAGACGTTGTAACCTAGCAATTGGCCGCGGGGGCCCTGCCACGAGAGATGGACGCCATCGTTGTCGCCCAACGCCTCCAGGTTGACGGGCGCGGCCGGCAAGTGCTCAGCGTCCGCGGGCGTCCAGCGGTACAATAGGTTGCGCGCGTTCCACCCGGAGTCCTCCATGGTCAGTAGGTACTCGCCCGTCGATCGCTGGAACGCGTGCGCTTTGACGGGGTCGGTCCAGGCGATCACCCCGCCCACCTCGGGTCCAGGAGCCAGGCTGACTACCGGGTTGCCCAGACGTGCGTCGTACACACGCACCTGAGTGAACAGATCCCACGTGAATACGTAGTCTCCAGCCACGTCGAAGGACTTGATGAACGGCGTGAAGGCACCCCAGGGTGGCTGGTAGTAGAAGTCGAAGTCGGTCTCCGGAGAAGGCAGTCGCAGGACGTAGCGGGGCGGGGCGTTGCCTTGGTCGACACTCCAGTCGTCGTAGCGGGCGAGTACTGCGCCGATGCCGACACTGAGTGACTCGTGAGTGGCCGTGTTTCCGGACAGGTACATCGCGTCCTGCTCGCGGTCGTAGGTGATGCCTTCAATCGCCGCATGGTTCTGGGGATGGGGGGTGAACGGGGCGGGATAGGGGATCTCTGCATAGCCGGGACCAGTCAACGAGTAGATCGGCGCGCCAATCGAGTTGATCCCCTGTGGGGTCAGTCGCACGATGGCTCGATTGGGCCACCAGATCGTACCCTCCGAGTCGACGTCGAAGCGGGGTCCGATGACGGCCCCATTTGAGTAGTTCGGGGAGGGAACGGTGGTCACCTCTTGCGGCTGACGTTCGCCGTCACCATTGGCATCGATCCACAGGCTCGTGGTTCCGAAGTTGCTCGGCGCCACCCACGGAATGCTGGAGAGCTCGCCACACGGGATTGCCGTTTCGCCATTGCCCTCCGGGCCGTCGAAACGGTAGATCCCGATCAGGTCGACGCTGTGGGGCTGGGCGACGAACAGGAAGCGCCGGCCCTCGATGCGGCGAACGTAGGTGACCGAGGCGCCGAGACGTCGCTGGTCGTTGGGGTAGCTCAGGGGATCGTAGGTGATCCCCTTCAACGTGGATTCGGCACCGGGTTGCGTCTGCGAGTAATCCAACTCGTAGTGCATCGAGCGAGTGAACAGGTCCTGGCCATCCGTCGCAGGGTCGAAGTCCCCCGAACCAAATGCATCCAGGCTCGCGTTCAGTGCCCACTTGAACCGACCAAACCGGTCGAACTTGCGCAGATCCGTACCGTTGCCGTTGCCCGCGACGTACAAGTTGCCCGCAGCGTCGAAGCCGAGGCCGCTCAGCGCTTGAAAACGAGCCTGCGCAATTGGGTTGGTTTGCTCGAGCAAGCCCGGGGTGGGCCCCGCGTGCACACCACCAGTGACTCCGAACGTGCCCAAGAACGTCGGCTGCTGGCCGAGCAGGCTGTAGCGACGGATGTTCTGGTTCGGGCCATTGTCCGCCACCAGCAGTATCGGAAATTGAGGACGCACTGCCAGCGCCGTGGGGAAGGCCACGTCGGTGATGCTCTTGCCCGTGAAGACTCCATCCTTCGTGTATTGGAAGACGCCGGTCGGATGTGTGGCAGCCCGGGCCGTGCTCATCGGATAGTCGGTGCCCTCCTGGATGATCCACAGGTTGCCGGCGTGGTCGAGCGCCATGGGGCCCGGCCGCCCTTGGCTGAAGGTGAACCGTCGCTCGGGGATCTCGGCGTTGGTGTTGGTGTCGACCACGAGGATCTGATCGTTGATGGCATCGGCCAGGTACAGTTCGTGGTTCGTTCCACTCGCCGCCATTCCCGAGATGCTGGCCACGGGCGTGACGAGGGACATCTCCGCGTCGAAGTCGCCGTTGGCGTCGGCTCGCCGGATGTAGTGCCCACCCACGGCTGCGTGATTCAGGTACACATACACAAACGTGCCGTCACCCGTGATCGAGCCTTCCCGCGAAGTGTGATTCCCAAAGTACTGAGAGTCAGACAACGTACGAACGACCTTGGGGTTTCCATTGGCGTCCTCCGCGTAGATCTTCGACGACTGGCCACTCTCGTCCCAGTAATTGTTGGTCCACGCGGTGCCGTCGGGGTTGACCCAGAGCGCTTCCGTCGTGGATGTGACGTAGCCATCAGCCAGGTAGCTGTCGATGTTGCCCTTGCTCGGTTGGTTGAAGGTGTTGCCGACCCAACTCGTACGGTGCGTCAACCGGGGCGGGCCGACGTACACCTCGCTGAACTGCGCGGTTGCCAGCGCCGACGGGTCACTCGAAGAGACGTACATGCCCACCTGGATTGCCCCTTCGGCGACGATGACTCCTCCACTGGGAGACGGGATCCACACTTCGCCATCTCGCGACCAGTAGGCGCCGACGTCCTGGCCGACGCGGACCAGCTTCAGCCAAATGGGCATGGCGGCGGGTTTGGGTCGGTGGTGGACGACGCGCGCCAGAGAGAACATCGGCTGCACGCCGTCCACGGTGCGCGCCGTGCTCTGCACGACGTCCTCTCCTTCGGGAATGGTTGGAATCTGCAGGGGAGACGAGGATTGCGGCGAAAAGAAGATGCTCACGTTGCGAGCGGAGGGGCTCGCACTCTCTCGCAGCGCCAGGCCCGCCTGCGCCAACGGCATGCTGACCGAGTCGATGCGAGCCACGATCTCGACGTCGTGTTCCCAGTCCCGTTTGACGAAGTGAAACTGGTCGTCCCAATAGATGTTCGGGTTGCCGCGATACCAATTGGTGACGCCCGTGCCCGCACCAGAAATCGTGAACCCCCCCGCGCTGGAGTACGAGCTGCTCCCTGCGCTGGCTGGCGACCCTACGTCGGAACCCTCCCAGGCAGATGGCAGTTCGAGGGCGTCGTGCCGTTGGACCACGGACACCTCTTGCGGCTCTGCACCGCAGCCCAGCGCGGCCCCCAAACAAAGCCCGATGAGTGTCAGATACCAGAGGTGGAGTCGTTTCGCGCGCATCCTTCTGTTCCTTTCGTCGTCACGACTCGCCCGCGTCAGGTTCGTTGGGCGAATCGGCCTGCACTGGCCGTTGAGCAACGGGCGTGCCAGTCACCCCCGCTTGATCGGAAGCCACGCCGATCGCTTCGAGGGTGCGCGCAGCAAGCTCGTTTCTCTCGATTCCGTGAGCGGAACGGTTGCAGCCCACCCGTTGGTGGTCTCTCCCGCGCTGCGAAAGTTGCGCTCGCGCCGAATTAGTGATCGATCATGAACGATCAGTGGCCGATCACTCTTCGGCAACCGGAGTCCATCTCGGCGTCAGTGATACGATGCGTCACCGCTCGCAACCTGCGCTCGCCGACTGCTCGCCCATTCAGGGTTTGGGGATGCGCAGCGTTGCCGTCACCATCAGCGTCCCGCTCAGTGCGTAGAGCAGGGCCAGCGGGTGGAAGTCCCAGATGAACCGTACGCGGCCGAACCAGAGCGAGTCGTGGGACGCGCCGGTAGCGAATGCCAGGGCGAGCACGCAGACGACTGCCAAGCTGGTGGGGATGGGCGTTCCTTCGAAGTGGCTGACCTTGCCGCTCGCGGTGGCCAACGATGCGGCGGTGACGTTGAAGCGTGCGAGGCGCCCGATGCCGCAGCAAACGAAGTAGACCAGGATGGCGACGTCCCAGCCTCCGCGCAGGCCGAGGGTGTAGCCGACGAGTGCCGGTGCCACGCCGAAGGAAACGATGTCCGCGAGCGAATCGAGATCGGCACCGTAGGGTGACGACCGCTTGCGGATTCGAGCGACATAGCCGTCGAGCACGTCCAGCACCAGCGCGACGGGCAACAAGCCCAACGCCAACCACATGGTTGCTGGCTCGCGCGTTTCCGAATAGCGCACGCACAGCAGCGCAGCGCTCATGCCGCAACCGGCGTTGCCCAACGTGATGAAGTCTGCCAGCGTGAACGACCGCAGCAACGTGAAACGCCGCCGACGACGTTCCGGGTCACCCGGTTCGTCCAGCGACACGTTGCTGGGCTCGTCACTCATTGGCTCTGCATGGCAGCAGCCTCGCGGCTTGCCAAGCAGAAAGGACCGTGCCCGGGCCTGCCGCCGCAAAGTTTGGGATGGAACCATGCGGTCGCGCGTCCGTCACGAGGGGCGCGGACCTCGGCTTGGCAGCAGGGCGATGAGGGCGCCTCGACTGGTGCGAACGGATAGCCGTGAAGGCATTGGTCCGGGCCATCGTGCTCGTCACGGCCCCGCGTCGCTACTGAAGGCGACGGCGCGATGTCTGTTCGTCGCTAGTGATCGGTTGCGGGATCGAGGCGATCGATAGCGATCAAGAGCGGACGATACCGGACGCTGCTCGTCGTTGCTTGGACGTTCCTTCGCCGATCCCAGCAACGGTTGTGACCAACTCATGCCAGGGCGATCATTGTCACAAAAGGCGACAAACTGGGCCGGCGTGGCCAGGGTGCGACGAGACGCTCAGTGTTTCGCCGTCCGGTTCAAAGAGCCAGGTGAACCAACACGTAGCGAGGCACACGACGTGCATCGTCGAGCCGCTGACGACACGTTCGAAGTAGCAATCAAACCGCGTGTCGAGAAAGGCAAGAACATGAGAAGCATTGCTAAGAGCGCACTACTTGGCCTGTCACTGATTTCGGTCGCCTGTGGAGGTGAGGATGCCGACCTAGCCGGGATGCGAGAAGTCGGTTCAGGTGACCCACTCGCGGTGGCTGACGATGGGGCAACATTGACAGTCAGTAGAGAACACTCTCCAATTGATGCCGACGCGCCAGCGGTGCCTAGTACCGACCGATTCGCTGCCGGTGAGACCGAATACCAGATCGTTCAAGGGCCGACGGGCGACCTTTCCTTGATCGGCACCGCGAACGCGGACGTGGTGATGCCACATCAAACGCTGCTCGAAGAGAACGGCCAACTGACGTTGTTGGAGATCTTTCTGGCGCTGGCACCGGACCAAGAGCCGTCGCAGGCTCTCGTCGACTACCACCAGGTTCAGTCGGAAGTGCTTGGACGGGACGACCACTCGATACGACAAGTCGCGTACTCGGCGCCGGTGAGGGAGAAGACCGTAAGTAAAGCCGACTGCGAGAGTCTTGCTCTAGGGCTGGTGAACAGAATGGGGTACCCTGTCGACACCTGGACCTCCTGGTCCAACACGGGACCTTCGTATTTTGCCCTCACCCCATGGACCTTGAAGGGCGAGGCGCTGACTATGTGCAATCCCAACTCACACGTGGTGCCGTTCCGTTTCGGTTGGACGTATCAGGGGTGGGACAGTTGGGCATTCACAGGCTGGGGCTCGCTGGGGGTAAACCAAAAGACGCAAATCTACGGTCCGGTGACTGGCACCAAGCGGGCGCATCGCGTGGACTACGCGAACTCACCCTATTGGACTGTGGCGCACTTCGGTTGGGCAGTGGGCGGCTGAGCAGAGGGAAAGCCACGTGGTGTCCGCTCCTGCTAGGGCGGGCACCCGCGCCATACGTTGCCATTCGCGGCGAATCGCGGTTGGCCAAGCGTATCAGCAGGCTGCGCCCCAAGTGCACAGGTGTCTCGTCTAGCCAGCCCCGTCGGGCTTGATGCCATGCCACAGCAGCTCGATGAGCATTTCGACGTGACGCTGCGTCGACACGGGGGGCCTCGGTTTGCCAAACACGCGCTTGGCGAACGCCCTGGTTTGTAGGGCCCCGAGGATCAGCGCCGAAAAGGTTTCGACGTCGCACTTGGCGAGGCGCTGCTGGCTCTGGGCGGCTTCGATCCACCGACCCAGTGCGCCGAATGCCTGCTGGGGCGCGGACTCGCCTTTGGGGTTGTGGTAGGCCTTGCGGATGTCGATGCCGGCAGCTTGAAGCACGGCGAGCCCCGCCTGCAACTCGTCGAAGTATGCGGCGATCTTCGCCGTGTGTTCGACGAGCTGCTCTTTGATGGGGCGTTCATCAGGCCCGGCGCGGAGCGCGGCAGCCCACGCGACCTCCTTGGGCGCCCCGAGCGCGGCCAACATCAGTGTTTCCTTTGAGCCGAAACGGTTGAACAGGGTGGTATGGCTGACACCGAGTTCCCGCGCGATTTCGGTGGCGGATACGCCCGCTCCGCGCTCGAGAAAGCAGCGACGCGCTGCAGCGATGATCTGTTCGTCGGTGACTTCTTTGGGTCTTCCCATGGACTTGGCTCGAGGGGCTTGACGGAGGTGGAGGTGTGGGTTTATTTCTTTCCCGAAAGAAACATTCGGCAGCTCAGGCGCAGAACTTGAGCCTACGAGTTACACCACGGGGGTGTAGCCGCAACGAGGAGATATTGATGTCCCACGCGCGACTAGGCATGAAATTTGTTATGGGTATCCGCGGGTTGTGCACCTGCGCGGCCTTCTTGGTTCTCGTCGGCTGCGGCAACTCGTCGGGTACCGACGCTGAACTGAGCGACGCTTCTGGCTTGGTACACCCGTTGCGATCGGATGGCGGCACGCCAGTCGCTGCCACTGATGTGGCGAGCGATGATGCCCGGTTGGGGGCGGGCGACGAACCAGGAAGCTCCACCCGTATCGACGCGGGCGGCACGCTCGACATGCGAGAAGCCGACGCCGGCGGAGCGGGGTCGGACGAGGCAAAACCAGCGCCGCAAAGTGATGCCGGTACCCAACCCGTCAGGATCGACGACCTCGAGCCGCCGGTGACCGCAGGCGCTCTGGCCAGGCTCGTGTCTGGGGTCGAGCCCAGCAATTCCGTGTTGCGCGCCATCGGGAGGATGGAAGTCGCGCTCGTACCCGACAAGATCTGTAACGGTGTGCTCGTCCGAGCGAGCGATGACGCCGATGCGCCGGTGTACCTTCTGACTTCAGGTTCGTGCGCGCTCGACCCGACGCTCGCCAACCGTCGAGAGCTCGATTTGCCGACCACGGTAAGTTTCGATCGCTTCCACGACGGCGAGCTGGATGTCATGTCCGATATCTCTGCCACGCGCGTCGTGTTCGCGACGCTCGAGGGTACGAATCTGGCGTTGCTCGCCCTCGATCGAACACGGGCCGAACTGGCGGCGCGCGGGCTCGAACCGTTGAAGCTCGAGTTGTCCTCCACGAGCGAGGGTGACCCGCTGCGGCTCGTTGGCGCGCCCGACGGTGACCTGACTGGATCCTACGACGTCGCGGGCGTGCTCCGTGAAAGTCGTTGCGAGCACCTGCGTACCGCGGACGTCGCAGAGCATCACTACGTCTGGTTCGACGAGACCGTGAGTCGCTGCCCCGGCATGGTCGGCAGTGTCGATGGGGCGCCGGTTTTGGACGACGGTGGCGCCGTCGTCGCCGTCCATCACGGCGTGTACGGAGCGGCGGTGCCGCCGTCTCCGTGTTTCTCTGGCTCTCCTTGCGAGATCGGCGACGGTCGCAGCGAACGGGTCGAGGTGGGCAATACCTACGCGTCGCCGTTGTCGAAACTCGACGGTTGCTTCGACGCCGGTGGGTATTTCGATGGCGCGCTGCCCGACTGTCGGCCGGCGCAGGGGAGTCTGGTGAGTGTACGCGACAAGCCAGCGCTGATCGTGGACCCGACGAACGGGGACGTTTGGGGGGGTGAGATCGCGACCGACGCGTCCGCGGAGGTTCGCATGAAGGTGGGGTATGCCGCGAACACGGATTGCCGCGACGAGGAGGGCTACTCCGACCCGGTGACTGCCGAAACGGTCAATCTCGCACTCGACGCACTGCCCATGCCCGATGAAGAGGGGCTCGCCGTGCTGTGCCTCGTCGCGGGAACCGGCCCCGTGGGGGGCTCCGGCTGGTCATTCGATTACCCAACGGTGTGGACTACCCGTCTGTACGAGCATCGCGCGCGGCCGAGCGGGCCGGAAGTGATCGATCTCACTCCGCAACAGGCGTTCGACATCGCCGTCGATGTCATGGCGCTCTTCGAGGAGCACGCGAGAGCGGCTAACGCGCGGCTCACCGCATCGACGTTCATCGATGGCTCGCTCACCATGGATATCCGGGAAGACCGCGAGTGGCGCGTGGAAATCGGGCTCAACCTGATGGTCCCCGGCCGCACCACGGCAGACGTTGCCGCGTTCTTGCTGTGTCATGAGGTGGGGCACGCCGTCGGTGGATTCCCCTTCAAGCAGGGACCCAAGCAAACCCGACAGGTCGAAGGCCTCGCGAATGGGAGTTACGGTACCGTCAGTTCGATGGAAGCTCAGTCGGACTACTTCGCCTCCAAGGACTGCCTGCCTCGCTTGTGGGCGAATGAGACCGAGAAGAACGCGCGCTTCCGCACCACGGTTTCCGAGTTCGTCAAGTCCGCATGTGACGCGGTCTGGGAGACCGAGGCCGAGCAGAACATCTGCTATCGAGGCGCCGCGACCGCCGAAGCGTTCGGGTACTGGTATGCGCCCGAAGAGTCGCTTCGCGTCGATACCCCAGAGCCCAGTGTCGTGGAACGGACCACCGAAGGCCGGTCGAAGCAGTGCCGCGTCGATACCATGTTTCAAGCTAGCTTGTGCCCGAAGAAGCTGAGTGGCACGACCATCGCCGGCCTGATCGAGCCTTTCGAACAGGTACTGACCATCTCGCCGGAGGTGGAAGAGGCAGCGGCTGTGTTCTCATGCACAGAAGGGGTCGGAAGCCGCCCGCCGTGTTGGTTCAAAGGCGATGTCGAGCTGACCGATTGCACGGGCTACCCTGAAGTCGGTCGATGTGTCGTCGCCTCGAGCGGGCTGGATGGCATCGAATACTGCACTCCCAAAGACGGAGTCGTCGTTGTCGAGTGCTTCTTGCAGGAGCAGTGTGTGTCGGATGACTCGGGGTCCTACTGCGATACGGTGACGGACTAAACGGGCGAGTATGATTGTCGGGCAGATTCTCGGGCCCTCGTTTGGTGAGGGTTCTTCCGAGCGACGTCAGTGCCGGCTGAAGAAGTTCCAGAAGATCTCAGCGACGTTCAACGTCGAGGCATCGTAGGTGACGTGGGGCGCTTCTAGCTCGCAATAGGCAACTGACTCATCGCAACCGTCGTACTCGTGGCACCAACTGGTCCCCGACGAAAAGGTCTCATCGTACGAGTCCGGGAAGCCACTGCAGCCGTTGCGAGACGCGTAGATCGCCATCGTGTCGGTCGTGCTGAGCATTCTCTCCCCAGCCACCACTGACCCATCGATGGCTTGGACGGTATCGTTCCTGCCATGCATGTACAGCACGGGCCGGGGGCTTCTCGGATCGCAATCATCCCACGAGTCGGACAGGGCGGCTGAGGTCGTGGCGTAGGCATCGAACTCGTCGCCAGCCTCGCACAGCAGGCGGTGCCCCATGTACGAGCCGTTGGAAAGACCAGTGAAGTAGAATTTGTCGACGTTGATCAGCGTTGCCGCGTCATTCTTCACGGCGATCATCAGCGCGACATCGTCCCAGTTCTCCTTCGATGCCGTTGCACAGCAGCCGGGGTCGACCCAGTCGTCGGAACCGTTGAAGCCCCGCTCCCACAGTGGTGGATTCGACCCCTTGCCTCCACGTGGATAGGCGACCGCGAACGTCTCGCGGTCGCTCAACTCGTACATGCCGGAGCTGTCGCGCTGACTTTCGGGCGAAGAAAGGTAGCCGTGGACGTCAACCACCAGCGGCACCGGGGAGCCGTCGTATCCGTCCGGAACGTGGAGCAAGTACTCCCGGTTTCGTCCGTCGACGGAAAGCGAAAGCTTGCAGTCGTCACCGGCTTCGGCGGCGCAAGGTGCATCCGCACAGCCCGACAGCGTGACGAGTACCAGCAGCAGGGGGTTGCCTTTCACCATCGTCGCCTTGCTTGACTGAGTGCACGGTGTCCGTACCGCACGAATGGCAAGCCGACAACGCGCATCCGCTCCCAAGCGAAGGTGACGGATTTTCGTTGGGGGCCGCCCGTGCTGGCACTGCGGTGCACGGGCGCGCTGAATGGGCGAGCACGATTGTTGGGCGTTTCTTCGACCCCCGTTGGGTGAAGGGCCGAAAAAGCGCCCCCCGATGCGGTCGCTTTCTCGACTCCATTCTCCGTTACATCGAATGAGAGTTCGCGATTCGCGGACTCTCATTTACGCTCGGCGCCGATGCTTCTCTTTCAAAAGCGCTTCCACGAGGGGCTGAAGAGCGGTGCCGTCCGTGTGACCTTTCGGCGTTGGAATACGGCTCGCGTCAAGGCGGGAGGCCGCTATCGCTGCCACCCCATCGGCGTGCTCGAAGTCGATGACGTCAGCCGCGTGCAAGTGCAGGACATCAGCGAAGCCGATGCGACGGCTTCTGGGTTTGGATCGCGGGGGGAGCTGATCGACTACTTGAAGGGCGCACCCGGATTGGCGTTGAGCGACGACACCGAGTTGTTCCGCGTGGCCTTGCACTACGGTGGTGATGGCGACCGCGTCCCGCTTGCTCTGGAAGAGCAGCTCTCCGAGCAAGACATCGAGACGTTGCGCAAGAAGCTCGCTCGCCTCGACGCCGATACGCCGTGGACGATGCAGACGCTGCAGCTCATCGAGCAGCGGCCGCAGGTTGCTGCGCGTTTGCTTGCGAAGCAGCTCGGTCGGGAGCGGGACCCGTTCAAGGTCGACGTTCGCAAGCTCAAACGGCTTGGCCTCACTCAGAGCTTCGAGGTGGGCTACGAGATATCACCTCGCGGTCATGCCTTTCTCAAAGCGGTTCGCGCCGCTGACGCTACTGCCAAGAAACGGCCCCCCAAGGGTCGCTGACCGGGCGAGCATGCAGAGTGTGAAGACCTACCAGCCAATCTCATGAGTGAATCGAAGCAACCCAACAACCCGTTGCACGGCATCACCCTGCAAACCATCGTCGAGGAGCTGGTTGCGCGGTATGGCTTCGAACAGCTCGGCCGGCTCATCCCAATCCGCTGCTTCACACACGACCCCAGTGTGAAGTCGAGCCTGAAGTTTCTGCGCCGAACTCCTTGGGCGCGCAGCAAGGTCGAACAACTATACTTGCGCGGACAAGGCGCTGGTTCCTTGCCGTAACGTGCCACAAAACGAACAAGCGTTACTGGGAGCGATTCGTCGCAGTAACGCTTGCTAATAGAGGCAGTGGTAACCCACCGCGCGCCGCCCTTTGGGCGAGCAGTTCCCGAACCGTACGGGGCTCAGGTGACTTTCCATCTGGTTTCAGTAGCCAATCCCTATGCGGTCGCTCCTTCCAGGGCACTGTGATTCCGGAACCGGCGCCATCGGTGAGTGCTCACGTCAGGACTGAACCTCAGTGTATCCTGCTCTTGCGCCGCCAATGGTGATGCGCAAACGAGCAGGCCTATGAATGTGCTGGCTCCCGCGCGACGCCATCTGCCGCGTGGCCCAGAACCGGTGCCAGGTATACCCAAACCCAGCACTCGATCTGTGCGCCCAAATTCACCGGGCGTCAAGCGTAAGTCGCGCGCCAACCACAATCGGCGTCGCGAATGTCGTGGCACTGCGAAACAGCACCCCCGCGACATCTCGTCCATGTAGCGACAACGGTCCAGAAAAGTAGCGTGTGCCGAGCGTTCGCTTGGTCGGGACTTTGCGGGTAGCCGCGTTTCTCGCAACTCGACCACCGCACGCCACGCCGAGCACCGAGTGACCGCGCGGCATCCCTCGCGGAAGGACTATGGCGTTCGAAACGAACCTCGATGTACCCTGGCTCGGCATGGGTAACGGCCCCAAACCAGAACAGCCGCCAGCGTCCGTCGGTCCGAACTCGGCGCTTTGGCCTCGGGCGGTGCGCGTCGCCCCCTTTCGTCCGAGCTCAATCCCGCCAGCGCCCGTCGAGCAAGTCGTCACCGCCATCACGGATTTGCTCATGGCTGCCGCGCACTCCGACGGAGAACTGTGCCGCCGGGAGCAGCACACCGTTCGCCGGGTGACGCAGCAGTTGCTCGAATGTGACGAGTTGCCCGGTTGGGTCCGGCGTCGTATCGACGACTTCGACGTGGCGACCTTCGACATGCAGCGCACGGTCGCGTCGCTGCGCGGACTGCCCACACCCCAGAAGCGCTACGTGCTCGAAGTGGTGCGCCGCGTCTGTGATGCCAACAACGCCTTCGACCTGGAGGAAGAACGCTTCTTGTCTGCGCTGGTGTTGGCATTGGAGTGCACCGACGACGACCATTCCGACCTGCTCCTCCGACCGTCGCCAGGACTGGATGGCTTCGCCAAGCGGGCTTTCGACGTCGCGTTCGCCGGCACCTTCTTGCTCTTGGCTTGGCCCGCCTTGTTGGTGATTGCTCTGGCCATCAGAATTTCGTCGAACGGCCCGGTGCTCTTCGCGCAACGGCGCTACGGCAGAGGCGGCGCGGAGATCCGAGTGTACAAGTTTCGCTCGATGAGAACCGCGGAGGATGGGGCAGTCGTACGACAGGCGACCGTGGGCGACGAGCGCATCACGCGGCTCGGCAGCTTCTTGCGCCGTACCTCGCTGGACGAGCTACCCCAATTCGTCAACGTGTTGCGTGGGGAGATGAGCGTGGTTGGCCCCCGCCCGCACGCGGTCGCCCACAATCAATTCTATCGCACGCAGATCCTCGAGTACATGCTTCGGCACAAGGTGAAGCCGGGGATTACCGGTTTGGCGCAGGTTAATGGGTGGCGCGGCGAGACCGACACCCTGGACAAGATGGTGCAGCGCGTGGCTTACGACCTCGAGTACATTCGCCGCCAGAGTCTGTGGCTCGACGTCCTGATCGTCTTGCGTACGGTGTTCGGTCGAACGACTCGCAAGAACGCGTATTGAGGCGACCGCGTGGCGCGTCGCGCGCGTTGCCTGTGAAACAGGTTGAAGCACCGCGTCGAACCCTCGACGAGCGGGAGTCACGGACGAGGCACGGACGCGGTTTTCGGTCGTTGCTGGACGCCAGCGGCTGCGATCCGCCCTTGGCTGCGCTGCGTCATTCCTCAGGTTCAGCTCAGTTTTCTCCGACCTGGTTGGATCTCCCCCGCGTTCACCCTGCACGGGCTTTCAGCAATGCCTTGGGCCGACAGTAGAGGGAACGTCGTGTTTGAAGCGATGCGTCGCCCGTCGAACCCCAGCCGCGACGGAGCTGGCCACTTCCCACTCGGGGTTCTGCGGTGTGTGTGATGGGTGATCCAGGTTCGTGTCGTACCTGGCTTGTCGAGCTGACTAGTTCTCATGTGACGGCAAATTGCTTTGCGGGTGAACGCTCGCGGGTGATCACTGGGCGCGAAACCACCAATCCCTATTGAAGTTCGGCAACATCCAACGGATTGCGTACCTGAGCTCGGCGATTCGTGATAGGTCTCGCTCACTGTTACACAACAGTGTCGGTGAGCTCGCGTGTCCGACTTGGTGTATGATGTGCGCCAAGCGTCGCGGAGGCAGCAGGGCCGTCCAGGTTTCACACAAAAGACCCAGGATGGCGCGGGCATGACTGCGTTGAGTCCACATTCGCCTGCCGAAGTCGCTCGGGTGGTTGTCTTTGCTCGTCCTGTGCGCTGATGCGCACACCTCGGATTCAGTTTCGCTGCTTGTCGGATTGATGTTTGCACCGTAGCTGAGGTCGCGTAACAATCCCCTTCGTGGTTGCCGCTGCTCAAAAGGCCCAGACCGAGACACTCACCGAAGACGACAAGGAACTCATTGCTTCGAGCTGGAAGTTGATAGTTCCGATTCAAGACACGGTCGCCGATCTGTTTTACCGCCGGCTCTTCGAGTTGGCGCCACAGTATCGGTCCTTGTTCAAGTCCGACATCGAAGCCCAGAAGCGCAAGCTCATGGCGATGTTAGCTTTTGTCGTCAAGTCCCTCGCTTGGTCGCATACGGCGTGGCAGCAAGAGGTCGACTCTCGAGAGGACCTGTTCTTGGTCGTGCTCGCCCTCGGGCGGCGACATCGAGAACTCTACAAGGTGCCCGATGAAGCGTATGCAACGGTTCGCGACGCTTTGATGTGGACGTTGGACTACGGCCTGGGTCAGGCCTTCACCGTGGAGACGCGGCGTGCTTGGGAGCGCATCTACGACCTCGTTGCCATGACCATGAAGTTGGGACAGGGAGCAACGGACCTTGGAACCCCGGTGAAGGTGGATTGAGACGGATGCCAATGGAACAGTCAGCTGCAGCACAGCAAGGTCGTGTCATCACCAAGGGTTCTTTGAAGGACTTCGCTACGGTCGACGTCCTTCAGGCCCTTTCTTTGAGCCGACAACACACGTCGGTCGAACTGTACACAGAAGACGGCAAGCCCGCCGGGCGCGTCGTGCTCAAAGCGGGCATGGTCCTGGACGCTTCCGTCGCGGGGAGTTCGCTTCGCGGGCTGAGCGCGTTGCGCGAGCTACTGGGCATGCCCTTGCACTCCTTTCAAGTAGAGCGCTTGCCTGTGGAGGGCGACTACCCCGTTCCTATCGGCCGCCTCTCTTCGCGACTGTTTTCCCAGTCGTCGGACGACGTAGACGGCGCGCCCGCGAACGACACGCGTCGCAGTGACGGCACGCGCAGCCGAACCGTGTCGCGCGCCGATACGTCGGTGTCCCGATCGGCGAGTGAACTGCGTCAGGCTCACTTGTCTGCCGTTCCGAATCCGCCGCGCGTCGCGAAGATTGCGTCGGTGCCCCCTCCTGACCGTTCTGCCATGACCGCCAAGACTTCCACCATCGCCATCGCCAGCCCCAAGGGGGGCTGTGGCAAGACGACCATCTCGCTCAACCTGGCCGTCAGTCTTGCGCGCGGCGGGTTGCGCGTCGTTCTGGTCGACGCGGATCCGAACGGTGACATCCTCTCCGCCATCGGTGCCCGCACGCGTGCGAAGGTCGGAGTGTTCGACGCGTTGAGCGACGACGCTGACGCGTCGAGTGCGCTGATGGATACGGCGATCCCCGGCCTGCGCGTGGTCCCGGCGATGGGCCAGAACGTGCCTGCTTCGTTGCGCGGCGGCGCGCCCGACGCCGGTCTGTGGCGCGGTTTGCTCGATTCGTTGAGCAAGGATGCCGATCTCGTTTTGGTCGACGTGCCCGCGGGCATGTTCGGCGTCAGTGCCGAGGTGATCAGCGCCTGCAGTCACATCTTGGGCGTTTTGCAGGCCGAGGTCATCTCGCGACGCTCATTCGAGATGTTTCAACGAGGCCTGGACGCGTTGCCCTCGCGCCCCGACATCATCGGCGTGATCCTCAACATGTTCCAACGCACGCACTCGGCGTCCGTTTCGGTGTTGGTCGACGCCAGTCAAGAGTTGCCGGAAAAGTGGTTGTTCGAGACGACGTTGCCGCGCAACGAGGTTTTCCTGGATGCGACCGAACAGGGGATGCCCGTCAGTCTGACGGACGGCGACGCGGCGGCCTTCGTTGCCGTGTTGTTCGATGCGCTGTCGTCGGAGCTTCGCGATCGGCTCAAGATGGCCCGCGAAGACACGCGAGCGCGACCGCAATCGTTCCTGCTTTGATGAGTGGGTGAACGAACAGACACCTCGCCGTCTTCGATGGAGTGGTCGATTCGCTGAGCGTCGCAGAGGCGGTGCTTCTCACCCTTGCATTCGGGTGACGTCGGATACGCCCTCACACGACATTTGTCCGCCTGGTGCGCCAGCAGCCCCCGAATGAATGTCGGACCGAGTTGGGCGTGAAGCGCGGCACGGGCAGAGTCAGGTCCGAGGTCGGGCGCCAGGACGTGGGCGCTGATTTGACAAGGTTAACTCGCGTCGAAGGTCGTCGCCCTGGTTGCGTGCGGGATGGTCAGCTTCTTCTTGCGGCATTCGACTGTTGCGTGGGCAGCAGCATCGTTAACGGAGCCGGAATGGTTAACCCGCGGTAACTTTGTTCTTCCTGCAGTGCGCTTGCCCGTTGCTGCGTGCTGCCTAGAATCGTGTCGGCAACGCCGCAGTGTCGTGTCGGCGTATGCGTGAACGCCGCTACGTCGGCTCATTCACCGTTCTGCCTGAGCCTCGGGTCGTCTGTCCACGTCTCGAGACGCGGGTGCATTTCATACAGGAGGACAAGCGCCATGAGATACGAAATGACCAAAGCAGTGTGCCGAGCAACTGAACACGTTGCGGTCACCAAATGTCTGTTTGCAGGGCTCGTCGGGCTTGCGACGCTTTCTTGTGGGGCGGCAAGCGATGGCGACTGGGAGCAGGGCGAAGCGGATGGCATCGGAGGCGACGCGATTGGAACCGTGTCTGAGCCGCTTCAAAACGGGATCGTGCTGCCCAATGGCGCGCCCGACGACGGTGCGGTGCTGATGTGGCTTTGGCACGCCGTGGAGAACCGGTGGGCCAAATGCAGCGGCCAAGTGATCTCCCGCAATACGATTCTCACGGCGGCTCACTGCTTCGACGAGGCCGGCATGTCCGGCGAGTCTGGGGATTGGACCGTGGCCATCGTACGCCACGCGAGCTCGAGTCAGTGGAAGTGGTTGACGAGCAGCTCCGGTGTTCAGGCGAGTATCCAGCTGCACCCGGACTTCTTGCACCGAGGCCAATACGACCACACTCACGACATCGCGGTGGTTCGCGCGCCGAGCAACTTCACGAACGTCGTCTCGAGCGACGCGGCGGCCATTGCCAAGCAGGTGTGGACGAGCTTCTCGGGGTGGGCGTTCGGCTATGGCGACTACAATCCAACACAGGGCGACAACAAACTCCGAGGCGGGCAGCTCGCGATCACCTACAACACGAGCCGCGAAGAGTTGCAGTCTTCGGGAAGCTCGACCAGCCCACAGCTGTGTCACGGCGATTCGGGGGGTCCGATCAAGACGTTCTTCTTCTCGTCGACGGTCGTCCATGGGGTAGCGATCTCCTCCAATGGCGGGGGCTCCAACGAGTGCGGGCGCAACGGGTACTGGGCGCCGACTGGCATGAACTGGCAGTTCATCAAGGACAACGTGAGCAACTGCTCTGAGAACTTCAACTTCGTCTACTGCTGGTGATGAGAGCCACGAACGGCGCTCGATAGGAAGGATTCTGTCATATGGTGAACGTCAACAATCTCGTGGTCGGTGCGGCTCTGATCGTCGCTGCCACGTCCGTGTCTGCGTGCGGCGCCCAGGCAGACGGCCCCGGTGGTTCGGATGACTACCTGAGCGACGCCGAACTCGACTCGATCGGTGCGGCGCTCAAGGGTGGAGTCGTGCTTCCGAATGGGGCGCCGCTCGATGGCGTCGTACTGCTGCAGATCTGGAACACCAACACGAACAAGTCGAGCTGGTGTTCGGGGCAAGTGACGTCGAGGAAGACGGTGATGACCGCCGCCCACTGCTTTACGCTGACGGGCTACGACGACGATGGCTGGTCTGGATCTGGTGACTGGCCCATCAAGGCGTACATCCATCGCCCCGACGGGACGTGGGACTATTTGACTTCGGGTTGGGCGTATCCGACGATTTACGTCAGTCCCAACTATCTCGTCGGAAACGCCTGGGACAGTCGCTACGACATCGCCGTAGTCAAGTCGTCCACTCAGTGGAACGAAGTCCAAGAGGACGACTCCGCGTACGTCTTTCAGGTGGCGACCGGAAACCTCAGCAACGTATGGGCGCTCGGTCACGGGCAGTACGATGACGGCGAGGAAAACTTCGACCTCAAGCTTCGGGGGGCGCGAGTCAACGTGCAGGTCAACAGCGATATGTACCGTTTGCAGGTGACGGGGAGTACGGCTCAGATGTGCCCCGGCGACTCTGGTGGGCCACTGAAGATGCCGTTCTTCACTGATTCGTTCGTCGTTGGCGTCGCATCCTACACGACCGGCGGTGATGAAGACGACTGCGGGCACAACGAGGCGTTTTGGGCGCAGCCCTACCGCCAGGCGCAATGGCTCAAGAACAAGATCGGAAACTGCACGTCCGAATGGCAGTGGTTTCATTGCTGGTGACGATCCAGTGACCAAGTCGCGGGCATTGCCCCCGAAGGACCGCGCCTGAGTGGACGCGGCCGCTGAGGACCCCAGTCAAAGCAACTCGTGCACCGCCCCAATGCCAAGTTTGTTTGACTGGGGGTCCTTGGCTGCCGTACACCGCGACTATGAAGGTGATGGACCATCCCGCAGGAACGCCGTGCTGGTTCGACTTGGCATCGGACGACCACGAACAGGCCAAGCGCTTCTACTCCGGTCTGTTTGGGTGGGAGTTTTCACCCTCATCCAGAGAGTTCAACCACTACTCGACCGCAAGCCTGGGTGATGTCGAGACCGCTGGCATTCTGCAACGCCCAAAGGACGCCGTGGCCCCGGCGAGTTGGGCCGTTTACTTCGCGACGACCGACATCGCACGAAGCATCGAGAAGGTGACCGCCGCTGGCGGCGGCGTATTGTTGCCGCCACTGCACGTCGAGCCAGCCGGTGACATGGCGATTTGCAGAGACGCGGGCGGCGCCGCGTTTGGATTGTGGCAACCGCAAATGCACCGCGGGTTTGGCAGTATCGGCACGCCGGGGAGCATGGCGTGGTGTGAAGTGAACACGCGTGACGCAAGCGCAGTCAAAGACTTCTACGAAGCCGTGCTCGGCTTGAAGGGCGAGCGCATGGACGCGCCTGGCATGCACTACTACACGCTCGGTGACGGCCGACCACGCTGCGGGATCTTGCAGATGACCGAGGAGTGGGGAGACATGCCTCCGCACTGGATGGTCTACTTTGCCGTCGAGGACACGGACGCTTCGGCGCAGAAGGCCAAGGCACTCGGCGGCGAGGTTGCCCACGGCCCCTTCGATACGCCGTTCGGACGCATGGCGGTGCTCAAAGACGCGGGCGGCGTGCCGTTCTCGATCGTCAAGCCCGTTCCGACCTCTTGAGGTCG
>QJWJ01000325.1 GCA_003235365.1 Deltaproteobacteria bacterium | reverse complement strand
GCCTGGCCTCCCTCACTTGCTCGCCATAGCTCTTGCTCATTGCTAGGCTGAATTAGCACAACAGTGTACCAAGAGTCAAGCGGACACGCCCAACATCTCCGCCAACCGCTCCACGTGGGCTGTCCAGCAACCCGTGCTCATGCGTCGTCTGCACGAGCCGGTCGATGTGGTTACCCATGTCCGAGTCGTCGTCGACGATCGCGAACGTGTCGACCGGGACGAGATGCAGCCACGCGGCGATCTCTTTGCCACGGCCCATGCGCGGCCCCAGGACGCTCGTCTCAGGGATTACCGGCGTCGCGCCGATGCCGGAAAATAGCGAACCTATCGTGAGCACTAGTCACACCCAGAAAAAGGCAACCCCGCGCACAGCTCTGGCAGGAGTTTGCACGCGGGGTTCCAAGTCTGTGATGCCTGCCAGAGCATGTCGAGAGCATGCTCAGCTAGTTCGCGATTGTCAAGTCACCACCGCCACGCTCCGCTCAATCGCCCGCCCATCGATCCTCGCGAACCTCGTCACGCGTGCGCCACTGCTTGACGCCTGCACGCGGTGGCTGGATGTCGACTCCATGCATCACTGCGTGCTGTCTGCAGTACCACTTGCGGCCGACGCGTAGTGAGGCTACTTTTGCGCAGCGTAGGCCTTGCTGTGTCGTGTCCTCGCACTTGCGACCCGTGCCGATTGGGTTGTGGATTGAACTCGTCATGGTCAGATCCTCATCGGCATGATGACGGCAACGAAGCTGGTTTCGTCGTCTGGTCTGATGACGATCGGTTCAAGTTCGCCAGGCACGTCGATGATAACGCGAGTTGATGCGATGGCTGTCATGGCGTCGATCATGAACTTCGGGTTGATGCCGACGGACCGCGACTTGCCACCGTCTTCGATCTTGACCTCGTCGTATCCGGCGCCAGTCTCGGCAGACTCGCCCGACAACTTGACCTTCGACTTGTCGACTTCCAGCCGCATGCCAGCCGACACCTTCGACTGAGCCGCCGAGATTCCAACCGCACGGATCGCGTCAATCAGGTCTTCGCGAACGACGCTGAACGGAGTGTCTGAACGACTAGGGATCACTTGGTCGATTGGCGGGAATTGCGCATCAACCAACTTGAGCGACATTGCGGTTCCGCCGAACGAAGCAAACAACGTGTTCATGACTACCGCAAGCGTAACGTCGCCGCCGGCCGCGTCGCATGCTTTGCGCAGCTCGTTCAAACCTCGTAACGGAAGAAGCATCGACAGTTTCGCGTCGGTGTCGATGTCGCGCGACGACCGCGAAAGCCTGTGCCCGTCGGTAGCGGCGCTCACGATCTTTCCGTTTGCGATCTCAACCAAGGCTCCGTTCAGGTTCGCGCGAGTGTCGTCGTCGGAAGCGGCATACGCGACGTCAGCGATGGCCGATGAGATGAGCGATGATGGCGCAACAATGCCGTCGTCTGGTGGTGTGTCGATGCTCGGAAACTCCTCGCCGTCGATTCCGTGAAGCGTGTACTTTCGTGCGCCCTTGCCTTTGATGGTCACGTGGTTGCTGGAGTCTGACGAGATCGTGAACTCGTCGCAGTTCATCGCCTTGACACGTTCCAGCAGCGCCCTCGTGTTTACCGCCACAGAACCGGATTCACCAACGTTGGCTTCCACCGTAGTCGCGACAGAAAGCATCAGGTCGGTTGCTGCGAATCGAACGGAAGCGCCGTCGGCGACGATGAGCGAACAGGTCAGAATCGGTAGCGTTGAGCTGCGCTGCGAAGCCGACAAGCATGCAGCAAGAGCGCGCGCGGCTTCTTGCTTTTGGATCGTGATCTTCATCAAACTAGCCCTCCGAACAGATTGCCTTGAACCGTGCTGTTTTCCAGGTTCGCTACCGCTTGCTTGAAGTAGCTTTCCTTCAGTTCTGCACCGACGAACTTGCGCGAGTTCTTCAGCGCAACGTGTCCCTCTGAACCGATGCCCATGAAAGGCGACAGAACCGTGTCACCAGGGTTGCTCCAGAGCCGGATGCCGCGTTCAATCACTTCGAGCTGGAGCGGACATATATGACGCTCGTCCTCTTCTTCGCGCGCGCTCCTGTACTGCAGAGTGTCGCTCGGATTGATGTCCATCCAAACTGGAGACGCCCACTTCTGCCAGAGCTCAACGGGGAACGTCTCGTCCGTGTGGAACACGCGCTCCGGGTTGTCGCCAGGCTTGCGAAACGTGATGAGTTCGTCCGGGATCCCTTGGCGGCTCATGCACGAGTCCTTTTTGAGCTGCTTGTGCAGCAGACCGATCGCTTTGGTGCGCTGCATCGCGGTGACGGGGTCCTTCCAGATCGTCACTTTGGAGTGAATGATCCAACCGGCAGCAGAAGCGGCACGCATGATCTCGCCAGGGAAGTCGGAAAGCCCAATCACTCCGTCGCGAGACTTCGACGTCGGAAGCATCATGCAGTGCACAGACATGAGCCGCCCCGGCTTTGTCACGCGCAACAGGTCACCAAGCAGAAACCGGTAATGCTCGTGGAACTCGCCATGAGTGCGACAGTTGCCCATGTCGCGCTCACTGGAGCTGTAGGTGTAGAGGCTAGCGAACGGCGGGCTGTAGATCGTGTAATGAATGCTTTCATCCGGCAGACCACCGACCACTTCGACGCAGTCGCCATGGTACGCGACCCAATCGGCTCCCTCTTTTTGGTTCAGAACTTTCATGCGTTTTTATCCTCTCCAACCCATGCGGGTACTGTCATGTTGACGTTCGGGCAATATGCCGTTAACTCGTGACTCGCTGACGCGATCTCGCTCCTGGTGATCGCTGCCATGTTGTCGGTCATTCCTGCGACCATGGCATCGAAGTCGCGGCGCTTGCGGTCGATTGTTTTGAGTACGTTCCCCTCCGCGCTTGACGTGATGATGTGCGATTCGACAGGCTTATCCTGACCAAATCGCCAGATCCGACGCGTTGCTTGGTACCACTGCTCAAACGATTGAGACAGTCCAACGAACGCTGACTTGTGGCAGTTCTGTAGGTTCACGCCGAAACCGGCGATGCTCGGCTTGGTTACGAGAACGCGAATCTTGCCGTCGATGAAATCCATGATGGCGCGCTCTTTGTGGTCGTCCGGATCTGACCCGGTGACTTCAACGGCTCCGTCAATCGCGGCTTTCAGCGCCTTGCTTTCGTCGTTGAGGTCGCACCAAACGAGCCACTGGTCAGAGTCTCCGTTCGCCAAGTCGGAGCACACACGCACTCGTTCTGGCAGTGATGCTTTGCGTGCGGCCCGATGCTCGGTAAGTGTCTTGGCCTCAAACGCGAACAGCATGCCAGCTCGGTTCGCCATTGCGTCGTCGCAGTCAACAACGTGGTCGACAACACGGAGATCTGGCAGGTCGTATCCTTCGTTGTCGTAGCCAAGATCAGATGGCTTCGTGAGGCACACGGCCCACGAGCAAACCCACTTCCAAAAGTCCGCGCGCGCATGCCCCTTGAGTCGCCAGTTCTGTGTCGACCCGCCATCATGCGTGAAGAACATGCTCAACATCTCGGACTGCGACATCACACCCAGAAACTCCGAGTGATTGCCAAGTTCGACGTGATCGTTTGGCGCTGGCGTGGCCGTGCACGCCAACCGAAACGGCGTATCACGAAACGCTTCAATCAGCGCCGTGCGAGTCTTGGCGTCTTTGGACTTCAGAATACTGGACTCGTCCAGTACGACACCAGCGAACTGGCTCATGTCGAACCGGTGCATTCGCTCGTAGTTCGTGACGCTGATGCCGTCGCTCACGTCTGCGTCGCTCTTCGCGTGCGTGACGCTCACGCCGATCTGCTTACCCTCGCGAACGAACTGTTCGGCCACTGCAAGCGGCGTCAGGATGATGACGCGACCGCCAGTGTGGTCGTTGACACAGCGGGCCCATTCGATTGCTTGGCGAGACTTCCCTAGTCCACACTCTTCAAACAGCGCAGCCCTGCCGCGTCGCAATGCCCAATGCACGATGTCGCGCTGGAACCCAAACAGCGAAGGATGCAGGTCTGGTTTTGAGTCAATGCCGACTGGCTTCGCCGACAGCCGTTTGCTCTTCAGAAACGATTCGTAGTCTATCATGAAAACGCCTCCGCCCACCGGCGACGCATCACCATAGCCGGTGGGCGTGGCAGAGTGTTGGATGGTGATGCTTGTTAGGAAGCTGGCACACTGCTGTGCCGCTTGTCAATCGATAATCTACGAACCCGTCCAAACCTCGCACAGCACGAACCCCTCACCTGGCCGCGCGTACTCCCACCAGATCGACCGGCGCACGAACTCGCGCTTGTCGTCGCGCAGGAAGCCGAGGCCGCGGTGTCTTCGCTTGGCTGTGCGCCACGGCATCGTCAGCGCGTCGACAACGGCCTTTTCCCAGCCGGCGTTCTCGTCTGGCTCGGCGCTGGAGAAACGCACGCAGCGGACCTGTGGTCGACCTGGAAGCGGCTCTTTGCGAGGTCGGCCATGCTGGGTGAGCATGAGCGAGTAGAGCCTACGCTTACGCCGCGCCACCGCCCACGGCGTCTCCTTGTCGGTCGCGTTGTAGCGCTTGCACAGGTGCAGCGGCACGACGCAGCGCCAGACGAGCGAACCAATGCCGGCGACCCGCTCGCACTCGGCATCTGGCTTGCAATGCGGAGCCGCCAGGGTTGCGTCGGCGATCGCGAGCAGTTCGGCGCGTTTGACCGGCGTGAAGAGTGGGCGTGGGCGTTTCACCGCGAAACCTCCTCACCTTTCACCAGCGCGCCACTCTCGTCCTCCACAAGCTCAACCCTCCGACTTCGATACTTGGCTTCAAACATTCGCGCGGTGTGCCATGTTGAAGCGCACAGACAAGCAAGAATATGCGCATAAACCAGAAGACAGAAGCAATAAAACAGGTCTCCTTCCGCGGCAAACAACATCGCTACAATGAGTTCAAACGCCGATGCAAAAGCAGCTAGATAGATGACGAACCACCCCTCTTTCACCACATCCTCCTGACCGCATCGCGCGCTCTGTCGGCGTTTGCCATGATGCCAACTCCAGCGAGCGCCAGTAGCATGAACCAGCGGAACAGCACGTCGAAGTTCAAGACGTCGGCGATGATGTTGACGAGGAAGGTCACGACTTCACTTCCGGCGCATACGCGGCGACTTCAAGTCGCCGCACCTTCGCGCGCAGGTTCTGGTTCTCTTTGATGTTCACACCCACCAAACCTCTCCAGAGCTGTTGCGTTCCCATCCTGTCAACTGACTAGCCTGTGGCTCTTTGCCGTACTTCAGCCCGCATCCTCGGCACTTCGGGCCCACGACTCGCCACGGCATTCCGCCGCAGCACTCGGGGAACTTCGGCGATGGCTTGTCGCGCGTGGCGAGCTGCTGACACGATTTGCAGAGTATTCCGCGCCCCGTGTCAGCCGCCCGCCTCACGTCTGATTCCCGTCGCCACTTCTCGCGCCTGCAGCACTTGCACCTGAGCAGGTACTGAGTCTGCATGTGGTCGTTCACCTTGAGTCGTCGCGTGTCGACCACATCGTGCGTTGGTAGCGTCTGGGTTGTCACCAGTTCGGGCCCTTTTGCCAGATGCCTTGTGACTCGTTGATGAGCTTGCCGGCCTTCTTCATCGCCGACAGCGATTGACGAAGCGACGAAGTCAGCACGCTGGCGTCCAGCTCCTTCAGGCTGTGCTGCCCGCCATCAGCGAGCCACTTGGCAATGACTGCCTTTGGGCCTTCACCTTGCTTGGCGCGCTTCACGACTTTCGGCGCCGCCTTCTTGACGGCCTTCGCGATCTTCTTGGCGGCGCCCTTGCCGGACTTCACGGCCTTCACGACCTTCGGCGCAGCAGCGGTGACTCCAGGCATGTGTTGTTGCAGCAGCGCCAGTTCGTCAGCGGTCAGGCCCTTGGTGACCCGCTTGATCGCCGCGTTGATGTCCTTGGTGGCCTTGGCCAGTGCTTCGAAATTGATTCCCATTACTTCTCCTGTTTTCTTGTTGCTCCGCGGCGAATTGCCGCCATGAGTTGTCGATAGGTCGCGATGCGCAGACCTGTGCTTTTCTTGATCGGTGCGCACTTGCCGGCGCCGTAGGCAGCGAACAGCAGCCCAGCCTCGTGATCGGTCAGGCGCTTGTCCCATCGGCGCGCAGCAGGCACGTCACGACGGATGCATCGCTGCGCATGATACCACAGGTAAGACTGAGTTGCAGCAGCGCAGCGGCGAGTAGCGGCGCGGTCAAGGCCAGTGAGTGCGAGCCATTCTGCACGGGTCAGCAGCGTGTTGCCTCGCCACGTCTGCACCTGACCGAGACAGCGCGCATTGCCGACGTCTTGGTTGCCAATCGGCGAGACTTTGCCGGCGTGGACGTGCCAGTCGAAGCGCGACTCGTTGAACCAGATGGATTCAGTCATCGCAGCGAGTTGGTCTGGCGGAAGTCGCGTTTCGCCTGAGTGCGCTTGCTCCGCGTTTTCGTGCGATGCCATCTCAACCCGCGCGTCACGCTGCGCGACAGTCTCGGGACCGGCGCCAGTGGGGTACCAGACTGGAGGGAGCGACAGTGCGAACGCCGCGATGATGGTTTTGAGTAGTTCAAGCGTCATGGTTTCCTTTCAAAGTAAGAACTAGTTCATGAAAGCGTGCGCCGCTGCGCCAAAACACCAAAACGCAATCGGTGCAACGATGGCCTTGACGCACAGATCAACGACTTCGCTGTCGGAGTAGTCGCTGCTTTTCTTACCCGTGTCCGTCCTGGTCAGAATTAGCAACAGACCAAACGCGTGCCAGTATCCGATCTGCGGCAGGCCAAGTGGGCAAACGAACCACTCCCACAGATTCATCATGACGAAAGGCCTCGCGACTATAGCGAACACCACAGCGAAAAATGCCAGCCACACGGTGCTTGAAGCGATCTTGTTTTTCATGTCAGTAACCTCTCCTCTTGCTCGCGCATCATCATGTGAACGGCCATCGGTTGCAACCCATCTTCGCGCACCATGTTGCCTAGCGTGTGCATGACTTCAAGCATCGACTCCGCGTCGTTGAGCTCCTCGCGCACGTGCTCAAGTCGTAACTCTTGCGCGGCCTGCACTTCGACCTCACCGCCAACAAGCTCCAGCGTCACGGCAATGCCGTTGTGCAGCGCCATGCGGTTGATCGCGCGGGCTGCAGCGACTTGGGAGGCGGTCCAGATCGGTATGGTCATTTTGCGAACTCCAGTG
>QJWJ01000382.1 GCA_003235365.1 Deltaproteobacteria bacterium | reverse complement strand
AACCGCGGCCCCATTGAAGCCGGGCAGAAGGCTTTGCACGAGCACACCAATTCCAAGTCTTCCGCGGCGAAGAACCGCGGCCCCATTGAAGCCTCTGCGGTCCCTTGCTGCTGTGCAGCCAGAACCAGTCTTCCGCGGTGAACAACCGCGGCCCCATTGAGCTCCCTCGTGTGCACCGCTCCACTCAGCGGTTACAACCGCTGAGTGAACCGGACCCCATGACTTCCGCGCACGACCCGAGGCGCGTCAGATTGGTGAAGGTGTACGCCGTGGCGTTCGCGCCTTCGGCGACGAACTGGGAGCCCTCGCCGATGCAGTAGACCGCGCCGCCGAAGTCGGTGCCCGGCGCGGTGATCACGAGGCCACTGCTGATCGCGCCCGTTTCGGGATCTTGCAACCACTGGATGGATCCGTAGTTGAACGTCGCGAAGAGGTGCGTGTCGCTCACGACCGTGCTGGCGGCGAACAGGGTGTCGTCGGGGAACTGCAGGCCCTCGACCTCGCCGCTCAGGTACGAGCCGGTCGTGTCGATGCTGGGGCATTGATACGAGCGCGTGCCGCTGCAGCCGTAGAACTCGCCGCTGACTGGTGTGCCGGGGCATGAACCCAGCGCCGCGACTCCTCGAAAGTCGAGCTCGAGTTGGTCGCCGACGCGTGTTGCTGTCGAGCCATTGCCGATGCAGTAGACGGTCTGATCGTAACCCCCCGGCGGCAGCAGCACACCACTGCCGAACGTGACGGTTTGACCCTCTTCTTGCACGGCTTCGTCCGGCGCGAGCTCGGGGTCGAACGAATCGTCGCCCCACAGTAGCAACGTGCCGTTCAGATCGTCGCCGAGCGGGCGGATGCGCAGCTCCCACTCGAACCCGTCGAGGGCGCTGTTGCCGCCGTAGTTGAGGGCGAGCGTATCGACCGAGACGACCCTCCCGTCGACTTCGCCGTTCAAGCGCAGGAAGGACGGCGGGCACGGCTCGGCACCCGCGTCGGCTCCGGCATCGCTGGCCGTCGCGGGGGGGGCCGGTGTCGTGGGGGCTTCCGAGCTACTGGGCGTCGTGGGTTCGGACGCGATGGGGTCGGGCGATGCTGGTTCGGGTGACGGCGATGTGGCCGCGTCGACCCGCTCGGCGGAGGCGCTCGCGTCGCTACCTCGAGCTGCCGGTTCGTGCGGCTCGGCCGGGCTGGACGACGTCTCGTCGGAACTCGATTCGCAGGCTGTCAGCGTGAATCCCAACGCGATCCCGCCGAGCAGTTTCGAAAGTGACATTCGTCGAAGCTATCACGCGCCGTGCGGGCGTTCCCACTTCACGACGCTTCGCGACACTGCGCCCATCGACCTGCGGTCAGCGCCGAAATGCCGGCGAATGCCGCCAATGGGCGTATCGAAACGTCCAACCGTCGAAGGTGCCCAATCGTCGAAGGTGCCCAATCGTCGAAGGTGCCCAATCGTCGAAGGTGCCCGTACGAAGTACTGGCGCTCGAGTAGCCGTTGTTTGTTGGTGAGGGGTCGAGACGCGGTGAACCGGGTCGCGGCGCGTCTCGACACCAATCCATCACAGTACGGAGCACGCCCATCACTTGTCGGGGCACGCCCATCACTCGCAGCCGCATGCGTCACGTGTTGCCCGCGCTGCGTTCACCGAAGGCGGCGAGCGCGTCAGCTGAATGCGGTCCAAGGACACCCCATGGACCTCGATCGCGCTTCTTTGGTCACGGCGTGGGAGTTTCTCTTGGTGGACCTTGCTCGGCCGTCCTCCTCGATGGGGCACGACGCTGCGCGCTGAGCTCGGTCCGACTTTCACCACGGGCTGCTCGACCGTCGCGTCTCTGACGGATCCCGCGCGATTTTTCTGCGCGGTGGGCCCGTGCGGTCGACTTGCGTGCTTGCTCTTCGCTCTCGACCTCTGCGCTTGACCTCCGGGCGCTTCAGCGGCACCTTTCGGGGTGCACCAAGGAGGGACTCATGCCCATTCCGCACTTCGAGCTGAAGCGAAGCCTGGACGATCAGTTCATGTTCAATCTGATTGCCGCCAACGGCGAGATCATCCTGACCAGTGAGCGCTACACGACCAAGGCCAAAGCGCAGACCGGGATCGAATCGGTGCGTGTCAACGCCGGTGAAGAGACGCGGTTCGAGCGCCGGTTGGCCACGAACGGATCGCCGTTCTTCGTCTTGCGCGCCGCCAATCACGAGGTCGTCGGCACCAGCGAGTTGTACTCGTCCAGCCAAGCGCGCGACCAAGGCATCAAGGCCGTCAAAGACGTCGCGCCGCAGGCGAACATCGTCGACCGATCTTAGATAGCTGGTCAAAATGGGGTTGTGTCGACCCGGCTCCTCAGCAGCCCGGTCAAGCGCTGCTTGGCGCCGTCAACTGTTCGCTTGTGCCAGCATCGTCGAACACCAGTGTTTGGCTTCGTCCAACGTCGAGAACACACGGTGTGGCCACGCGGGTGGGCCGAGCCAGAACACCGCGGTCAGCATGCCGCGTTGCATCGGTGAGCGAGCGACGAACGCAAACGCTTTGAGATGGCGTTTGGTGAGTTCCAGTCCGGCCGCGATGTAGTCGGCTTGCATCTGGCGTTGCTTGGCGGAGAACCCGCGAGACAGGTTGGCGTCGACGATGATCGCGTAATCTTGCCCCCTGCCGCGATGGGCGCCCAGCTGCTCGAGGTAGCTGCGCAACTCGTCGTCGGTGACGGCCGAAGGCAGCGTCACCACCAGGATGGGCCAGGCGCCCGCGTCCACCCGGATTGAGGCCATGAGCCTTGCTGTCATAGCGCGTTTGGGTCCTGCGGCAAACAGGCGAACACCGGATGCGCGAGCAGGGAGATGCTACATCGCCGGGGTACGCTTGCGGGCTTCGGCTGCGGCTCGACGGGCGTCGGGGTTGGACGCGACTCGATTGCAGATGGCGTTTTCAGGGAACGTCGGGGGCGTTCGAGAAATCGGTGCCGCCCGCGTTGAGGAGCCAGTAACGGACCAGTAGTGCGCCGTCGTTCATGCTGACGAATTCCAATGCACCGTACTGCCCGTTCTGACGGAAGAACAAGGGCCCCGTGTTGCAGTCGCTGGTCAGCGTGCCGAACATCACCGTGGGCGGCTGCTCGTAGGATAACGCGCTGGCGTCGGTGACCGAGTGGAGCGCTGGCGATTCGTACCCGGCGTGGTCCGCCGGTGAATCGCAGGGCGAGGTTCCGGTCGCGAAACTGTAGGAAACCGACGGGTGGTCTGGTAGGACGCTGTAGAGGTAACCCGTGTCCGTTCCCAGTGCCGTGTAGTGGATGGGGCCGGCCCCCGTTTCTATGTCACCGCCGCTGGCCACGGTGTGGCTGCCACTGACTCCGTCGAAACAGTCGTTGCTCGGATCCGAATCGCAAACACCGCAGCTGTCTTCCACGGCGTCGCCACCCCACTCGTCGTTGCAATCTTGCTGGCAGTCGTTGGCCGGGTTGTCGTCGCAGGTTCCACACTGGTCCTCGACGGCCTTGCCGCCCCACTTGCCGGTGCAATCTTGCTGGCAGTCGTTGGCCGGGTTGCTGTCGCAGGTGCCGCATTGGTCTTTGACGGCATCGCCGCCCCACTTGCCGGTGCAATCCTGCTGGCAGTCGTTGTCGGGATTGGCATCACAAGTACCGCACCGGTCCTGTTTTGCGTTACCACCCCAGGTGCCGTTGCAGTCCTGAGTGCAATCGTTGCCCGGGTTTGCATCACACGCGCCGCACTGGTCCGTCTGCGCGCTGCCACCCCACGTTCCCGCGCAGTCCTGGGTGCAATCGTTGTCGGGGTTCGCATCGCACGTGCCGCACTGGTCCGTCTGCGCGTCGCCACCCCAAGTGCCTGCGCAGTCCTGGGTGCAGTCGTTGTCGGGATCGGCGTCGCAGTTCCCGCACTCGTCCCGTTGCGCTGGCCCGCCCGCCACTCCATTGCAGTCCAGAGGGCAGTCGTTGTCGGGGTTGTCGTCGCAGGTGCCACAGTTGTCCTCGACGGCGCTTCCGCCCCATTGCCCATTGCAATCCTGCACACAGTCGTCGAGTGGGTCGTCGTTACACGTGCCGCACGGGTCGACGGTTGCCCGCCCGCCCCATTGCCCGTTGCAGTCTTGCGTGCAGTCGTTGTCGGGATCGGTGTCGCAGCGTCCGCAGTTGTCGAGGGTGGCAGGGCCATCGAGCTGCCCAACGCAGTCGAAATGACAATTCTCGTCCGGACATTGTCCTTCGAGCGAGCATTGCGCACTGCATCCGTCGCCGGATTGGGTGTTGCCGTCTTCGCACGTCTCAGGTGGTTCGACCAAGCCGTCTCCGCAGACCGGTGGCGATGGCTCGTCGGCGACTGGGTCGGGCGGCGGGGGCGCGGGGACGTCACCTGGCGAGCCACCGCTTCCGGGTTTCGGTGCGATTGGCTCGGTTCTGCTCTCGGGCTTCCCAGTCGCTCGGGCCCCGACAGTCGTCAGGGGCGGTCGCGGCTCGGTCGACGCCGGTGGATGCCGGTTGCCGTATTGGGCCGGCGGTGGGCGATCGGGAGAGGGCGTGGTCCGAGTCCCTCCGTCGGCGAATTCGAAGGCCTTCACGTCACCGTCACAGGCTCCAGTGACCACGGCCATCAGCAGGGCCGTGCGCTTGCTCAGGGCGCCCACGGCGGATCGTCGCACGGGGCGACGCGCCGTGCGCTCGCGGCAGCGCGCACGACCAATGAGCGTCCGCATGGTGTGGCAGTTTGCGAATACGAGACCCGGGGTTCTTGTACGCGCTTGCCTGGCTTGGCGGTTTGCCGATCCCGCGAATCGAATCGGGGCAGGGACCCCAATCGACCTTCTGCGTGTCCTCAGTGCTCGCTTCGAGTGGGTGTCAGGCTGCGACATCGCCTGGAGGCGGCGGAGCGGCGTGCATCGGGCGAAAATATTTGCATCCAGACGGGTCGAAAGCGGCTGCTACACTGCCTGGCGTGACTGTTGATCCGACGAATTACCCGCTGATTTCGACCCGAACCGCGGCACGTGGCAAGGCGATGCCGCGTCGAGCAGCCGCGAGGGGCAGTGTCTCTCCGTTGCGGTTCCGCCGGCGCAGGGGCGCCTGCGCCGCGCTTCCCGGGGCAATGGTGACCTGGCTGATCAGTACCGCCGCCTGGGGGCACGTCGCGTTCGAGAACGTCGAGTCCGGCGCGGTGTTCATCGCAGGGTCGCTCACCGAGTTGCAGTGGGTGGATACCATTCCGCACAATACGACGGGTTATCACTTGCAGTTCGTCGACGGCGACGTGGTCGAGGAAATCGTGAACGATCTCCCGCCTTCACAACACAGCTACGAATGGCAGGTACCAATGGACCCGTGCGATGACTGCTGGCTCGTCGTCATCCAGGACAACGAGGGCTCTGACTACTCGTCGCGGCAACCGATCCGCATCGTCACGGAGGAAGAAGCGATGGGCGACGGCGGAACTCCCGCCGACGATCGCATGGAAGTAGGCATGCATCTGATCCCCGACATGCCGGCGTCGTCACCGTCCGCGACGGGGCAGGGCGGAGCGACCGCGGGGGCGGGCGGTGCCGGCGGATGGCCTGCGGCGAGCGGCGGGTCGCCCGCCGGACCCACGGCGTCGAACGGTGTCGGTGACTTGCCGAGCGCTGGTGGTGGACCGACCGGCACGGGTGGAACAGCAAACGCTGGAAAGGGGGGGAGTGGCGGAGCGGCGGGCGTCGCCGAGGTGACGACACCCACCGCGCCGGGCGCGTCCAACACGTCGATGACGACGGACGACGAGGAGCCTGATGACGAAGGTTGTGCGATGGCGCAGCGACCCGCCCAGTCCCCATGGAACGCCCTTTTCCTTGCGTTCGCCCTGTCGGGCTTGGCGTTGGGGCGTCGCCGTCGACACGGATGAAGTCGGGGTCGCGTCGCAGCTACCGACGGCGCGGGGCGATTACTGGTAGCGAGTTACGAAACCGCGACTCGAACCGTCGTTCTCGGCGCTGAGATTGCCAAACGTCGACCCGCCGAGGAATACGTAGCCGCCCGGCGCGGCTGCCACGCCGAAGCCGTAGTCTTCTTCGGGGCTGCCCAGCTGCCTGGTCCAGAGCAGGTCGCCGCTTGGCGACAACTTGGTCACGAACGCGTCGTTGTTGCCGAAGCTCGCGTCGCCGAGAGTCCCCGCGGTGCTCCCGGAGATGAACAGGTTGCCGTCTGCATCGATGGAGATCCCGGTGCCCGAGTCGGCTGCTGCGCTGCCCTGTTGGCGCACCCACTGCAGATCGCCGGCGCTCGAGTACTTGGCGATGAACGCATCGGACGCGCCGGCATTGACGCCGTCGAGGGCGCCTTCGGAAGTACCACTGACGTAGAGGTTACCCTGAGCATCTGCGACGAGTCCCAACGCTTCGTCGTTGGCGGGGCTTCCGAGCTGTCGAGTCCACAGCACCTTGCCGTCGTTCGAGTACACGGCGATGAAGGCATCGGAACCGCCCGAGTTGGCACCGTCGAGACTTCCGGTGGTGCTGCCCGCGACGGCCAAGACGTCGTTGGTTGCGTCCACGCTGGTGGTTCGCGTCACGCCCGCCGCGCCGAACTGCTGCAGCCAGAGGAGATCACCTCCAGTCGAGTACTTCGCGACGAATGCAACGGTCGTTTCGAGATCGCTGGCGAACACCCCGCTCAGCGATACGTTGCCGCTCGGGTCGACGCCCACGGCGGTGACTTCGTCGGTGTCGGTCGTGCTAACCAACTTCGTCCACAGCCGATCGCCGCGTGGGGAGTACTTGACTACGAAGCCGTCGTTGCCGTTGCCGTCCGGAGCGTCGTTGAGCGCGCCCTCGGTGAAGCCGCCCACGTACATGTTGCCCTCGGCGTCCAAGGCCAAGCCCGTCGCGCGGTCCAGCCCGTCCGTGCTCAACAGATCCGACCACAGCAGTTGTCTGCTGAACCCGTCGTAGCGCGCGACGCGCCCGTCGGGACCGTTACCGTTCTCGTCCAGCGCCCAACCGGCGACGAACACATCGCCGCCAGGACTGACCGTGATGCTGCTGACCTCGCTCGTCCCCATGTCGGGTTGGGCCGTCCAATCCTGGATACCCTGGGCACTCACTTCGACGCGAACCATGCTCGAATTCGATCCTTCGGCGTTGGTTGCCACGAGTGTGAACGTGGTCGTCTGGGTGACTGAAACCGTCGTGCCGTCACCGGTCACCGACTGGCCCGTGTCGGCGCCAGTTTGCAGGGTCAGCTCGGTCGCCCCGGTGACCGCCCACGTCAGTTCGACGTCGCCGCCTCCGCCGGGCAGCGACGTGACGGATGCGCCGAAGCTGCTGATCTCAGGCATCGCTGGCGCTGGCTCGGTACTTACCGGCGCCGTATCCGTGGGCGCCGCTGGTACCGATCCTGGCAACTGACAGCTGAACGTCTCCAACTGGCACGTCTGCGGCGGTGCACTGCAGACGGCGCTCGGATCCTGGCCCGCGCAATCGGTATCGGTGGTGCACGGGATGTTGCACAGCCCGCACATGCAGCTGTATCTCGGACCGCACTGTTCGTTCGTCTCACACACCCTGAGCCAGTTCGTGTTCGTGTCGCCGGCCGCCGATGTGCCCCCACAGCTGGTCAATACGACCGACGCGGCCAGCAGCAGGGCTCGTGCGCGGAGTGATGGACCTGTCATCGAACTCATTCGTCCTTGGGCTGAGGGGAGGGATCCGGGGCGGAATCGAGCGACGACTCGGCGGAGCCACTCGAGTTCTGACCGTAATAGAAGGTGATGGTTTCGCAATCCTCTGGGGGCACGTTTGCGTCATTGTATGCCGACACGCGCTGCCACAGTTCACCCACTTCCTCCCGCGTGCGCTGCAAGAGCGTACGCACCTCCGTTCGATGAGGGTGACCCTCGTAGACTCGAAATCGCAGGGTCGCACCACCGATCACGTCGTCATTGCGCGAACGGGCCGTCGAAAGCTTGGCCGCGACGGCGGTGGAGACCGCGACGAAATGGTCACAAACGGCGGCCTCCCAGCCCTGTTCAGATCCCACGGGGATGTGAAAATCCAGCGCTTCGAACACGTCCGGCCCGCCTTGCTGAGCGTGTTGCTTGACGCGGCCCTCGCCGAGCAACGCGTCGAGTGCCACGGCGACCGTTTCAGGGGCTGCCTGACCGGCCTCGCGCTCCAAGTCCTTCAGGGCCAACGGTGTGGCTGCGGTGGCCAACACCAGCCACAGCCGATTCTCCAGGGACTGCTGGGCTTCGTTCTCGCCCAGCCGAGTGCGGTCGGCCTGCGATGTTGCACCATAAACGGCGTTTTGGCCGGTGCCGGTCGAGTAAGCCAAGCCGCTGTCGACCAGGTCGTTGAGAACCGCGGACAGATCGCGAGAGCTGAGCGTCGGCAGGGCGATGGACAGCTCGCGTCGCGTCACGGTGCCGGCTTCGAGCCGGGTGAACACCTTGCGCCACGTCGAGTGTTGCACCTCGTTGGTCTCCATCAGCCGGCGCACCTTCATTTGGTACGAGCGCAAGGCCAGGCCAAACATGTCAGCGACGACTTTGCGCCGTACGCCCTGCGCCTCGAGCTCCTGAGCCAGATCCAGAAACACCTGATTGGCGACGTGCGCCAGCGGGGCTCGAACGCCTGAAGCCGTGGCGATCTGCGCCAGCAACACGGTGGTCTGGCGCACGATGGTGTCGGTCAGCAGTCGAATGTCCATATCGAGGTGCTCATTGTTCGGCGCCGGTGACGTAGGTTGGTTTCTCGGCTCATGAACGAAAGGAAGATACCAGCGGGATGCGTGCCGCGCGGGCGCAAATAATTTCGCCCAGGGTCGCGTCCCGTTCCAAGCGCTGGCGAGAGTTCACCCGCTCGGTGTGGCGAATGCGGCGGCGATGTCCTCAGCACGTTGACTCAGTCGGAATTCGATCACGCGTGCCTGTGCGAGCCCGCGTTTCACGAATGGATCGTCTTGGGCGATGGCTTCGATTTCTTCCCGGCTCTCACCGACGGCGAGAATGATTCCGCCGTCGCGAGGGATCTTCCTGCCGGACGCAATGAAGCGCTTGGCCGCGTAGTGCTTGCGCAGAAAGGTCATGTGGGCGCGCATCGCGGCGTCGATGGCGTTGAGTTCGGCAATGTATGTCAGTTCGATGATGAACATGGCCGCGAACCTATCGCGCGCGCCACGTGAGCCTCAAGTGCGGGAGCCGGCCTCGGTCCATTGTAGGTCGACGGCGCAGCGCTCCCACCCCTCGAGCCCCGGGCCTTCCCCGGGGCGACATCTGACTTCTGCCCAAGCGTGTGCGCGAACGTGGTTCGAGGAGCGTCCCGGTACGGGGTTTTTCCGCTCACGCCGCTCGAACCCATCGTTCGGTGGAGTGCTTCCTGCGGATCTTCGTTTGCGTGCCAAGATAACCAAAACGGCGCGCGGCGGAGGCCACTAACCGCCGTGCCGTGCGCGCCGTAGTGCGGTCAACGGAGTCCTGCGTTTGTCGAAGAAGGTCAGTGGAGTCATTCGGTTTGCTCAGCACGACGATCTCGTCGTGACCTACCAGAGCTCACTCTCCCGCGGCGCTGCTCAGCTGCGCACGGCTCGGCAGTTGAGCGCGGGCGACAAGGTCCTGCTGTGCCTCGAACTGACGACCGAGGCGCTGAACCTCGAATTGGTCACCAGTGTCGTCGAGTCCGCGCCGATCGAAGGCAAACCCGGCCGTTTCTCGACGCGGGTCGACCTCGACGAAGACGCCGTGAAGCAGATCGAGCAGTTCATCGTCGATACCGATCCCGCGTTGCGTGAGATCCGAGCCAGCCTGCGCGCCAACGCGCCGAAACTGAAGATTCTGATTGTCGACGACAGCCCGGCCCAGGCGAAGATCGCCTCGGAGCCCTTCTTGGAACGCGGCGACGAGGTATTCTTAGCCGAGGACGGCTTGGTGGGTTTGGCGATGGCGCTGAAGAACGTGCCCGACATCATCTTGTCGGACGTGCAAATGCCCAAGGCGGATGGCTGGCAGTTGTTGCGCATGATCCGCGCTCGAAAGCAGCTGGCTCGCACACCCGTGATCTTCCTCACCACCCTCGGTGGCGAGGAAGACCGCCTCAAGGGGTATCGCTTGGGGGTCGACGACTACCTGCAGAAGCCGTATTCGCAGGAGGTGCTCCTCGCGCGGGTCGAGCGTTTGCTTCAGCGCACCGCGCCGACGACGTCAAACTCTTGGATCCCTCGTGCGCCGGATGGCTTGCGCGGAGATCTCGAACAAGTCGGGTTGCCGGCGTTGTTGTCGTTCCTGGAAATGGAGCGCAAATCGGGTGTGATCTATCTCGAGCCGAGGGGATCGTTGGTGATGCTCGAAAATGGCAGACCTGTTCGCGCCAAGACGATGGATCGCGATTCTGCCGTCGACAAACAAGATGTGCTGTACGATCTGCTCGGTTTGGCCAGCGGTCGTTTCGAATTCGTTCCTGGAGAAGTGACCGAAGAAGACTCGATCCAAACGCCGTTGAGCGCGCTTCTGATGGAGCACGCGCGGCAGTTGGACGAAGGCGCGCGACGCCCAGCATGAACGTGAGGTCCATCGATGCGAATCCTCGTTGCAGAAGACGACCCCGTTTACGCGAAAATCCTCACGCAGATCATTCACAAACATACCGAGCACGAAGTCGATTGCGTCGCTGACGGCGAGGCGGCCCTGGAGCGTGTGCTTTCGGCGACGCCGCCCGACGTGCTGATCCTCGATTGGGTCATGCCTGGCTTGTCCGGCACGGAGGTCTGCCGGAGGGTACGTGAGGCGAGCCTGCACGTTCAACCGCACGTGCTCATCGTCACCGCCAAGAATCGGCGCCAGGAAGTGATCGAGGGCTTGAGCGTCGGTGCCGACGACCTGCTGTGCAAACCGGTTGCGCCAGATCTTCTCGTGGCTCGTTTGCGCGTCGCCGCGCGTCGTCCCACACCGAGCGTACCTACGAAGCAAGTGGTCGTTCAGGCACTGGTCGATGCACAAGCGGAAGGCAACGGCGAGCTGGTGGTGCGCGACGGTGACGTGACGGCTCGCGTGTTCTTTCACGAGGGGCGCATCGCTTGGGCCCACATGTCCGAGGAGCGCGGCGCGTTTTTCGACTTGCTGGCGGCAGACTCGCAAATCGAGCCAGAGACGATACAAGCCGTGCTCGAGGAGTGCCGCACGACCGGTGCTGGGCTGAGCGACACGCTCGTCCGTTGGGGCTTGGTGGACCGCGCTCGATTGCGCGACGGGGTCCAGCTCTGGGTGCGCCGCAAACTGCAGGCGATCTGCCAGTTCGCTCGCCCGCAGACGCTGTTCTTGCCTCAGCGTCGCAAGTACGCCGGCGACCTGCTCTTCAGTTTGGGCGAACTGATGGACATGGCCGAGTTGCGCGGCCTGACACCGTCCTTTCCTCCGCCGCCACTGATGCCGAAGATGACCCCGCAACGTGCCTGGACGGACGCGTTCGTTACCCCTGAAGGTAACTCGCAGGCCGCCCAAGATCTGCTCGAGCGTTGCATGCAGAACGTCGGCGTGTTGGGAGCCGCGCTGATCGACCGTTTGACGGGCACCTGCAGTGGGGTCCTCGGCACTGCGCTCGATCCCGACATTGCCTGGGCGCACATTCAAAGTCTGAGTATCGTCTCGCGCGACGAGCAGGTCGTCGACACCGCGCTCACGACCAATCGCCACTACCACCTCGTCCATGCGTTGCCGGGCTCGGATACGACGATGATCTACGTCGTCGTCGATTCGTCACGAACACGGATGAGCGCGGCGCGGCGACGCCTCAAAGAAGCGGTCGAGTCCTATTCAGGACCGGCGCTCGTCGCGCTCGGCTGACGCCGAGGCCGCCGGGTTCGGTGTCAGCGACGGCCGCGACCTCTGCGCAGGCACATCGCCGCGCGCGTCTCTGAGGGACTGCACAACAGACTCTGTGCTGACCATTCCCACCCGAGTCGTCGCCAGACTGGATTGCGCGGGGATTGCAACCAATCCGGGTCCGGCTCGCGGGCAAGCGACGTCAGAAAACCGGGACTCGGGGCCCACTATAGGGGCGGAGAATCTGAAATGACCACTTCGACTATTTCGAAAGGCATGTGCGCTGCGGCCGCATTGCTCACCATTTGTTACCTGCCTGCATGCGGCGAAGAGAAGGACGACACTGCCGTCGAGCAAGGCGAGTTGAGTTCCACGTGTGAACTCGAGAAGGACTCCTGCAACGAAGACCTGCTGTGTACCGAAGACAAAGACGGTGAAGGCGTGTGCACGTTGCCACCCGGTGCCGAGTGTATGCCGGACGACGACGACCTCGACAACGGCGGTTGTGCACTGACTGCGGTGTGTGAAGAACCCGCGGCCGAAGGCGACGCGGGCGCCGACGCGCGACCGACCTGCCGCATTCTCGAAGGCGAAGAGTGTGAACCCGACGAGGATTACTGCGCCGACGGCCTGTTGTGCGCCGAGATTGCCTCAGGCGGACACCGCTGTTTTGGTCCCGTCGTTCTCGTGGGCAAGGTGACCGACACGTCGACGGCGAAGCCGGTTGCTGGCGCTCACGTGATCGGCATCGACGACGAAGGTTCGGCCGCCACGAGTGTTGCGGTTTCCGGTGCGGACGGCTCGTACTCGCTGACCGTACCCGTGCCGCGCAACGACGACGGCAGCCCCACCGACGAGAGCTTCACGCTGCGCGCCGCGGCGCAAGACTACCAGAACTTCCCGTTTGGCGTGCGCGTGGCACTGCCGATCACCGTCGAAGATGCCGACGCCGACGGCTCGGGGTGGGTCGTCGACAATGCGCTGACGCAGGTCGGCCTCATCCCGCTGCCCGAAGGTGAACGCTACCGCGTTTCGGGTTCGCTGGCTGGCGTCTCGAAGGAGTCGAACCTCACCGGTGTGTTGATCGTGGCCAGTGGTGCAGACGGCGCGTTCAGCGCAACGACGGACAAGGACGGCACGTTCACGATTTTCAACGTTCCCAACGGCGACTACGAAGTGGCGGGCTATGGTGCCGAGCTGCAGATCGATCCAGGGTCGGCGAAAGTCAGCGGCAAGGACGTCAGCGGCGTGGTCCTCGATGAACGCGACGACGACACGGTGACGGTCAGCGGCAACATCCAGATCGTCAACGCCAGCGGCGGATCGCTCACCAGTGTGATCCTGGTGGTCGAAGACACTTTCGACATGGACGCCGCGCGCGGCGAGGTGCCTCGCGGTCTGCGCGCGCCGCGCACCGGCAAGCCCAACATCGACGGCGATTTCACCATCGAAGGCGTCCCTGATGGAGACTACGTCGTGCTGGCGGCTTACGAAAACGACGACCTCGTTCGTGATCCCGACACCAACATCGCCGGCACCGACTTCGTTCACATTCAGGTCGCGGCCAAGGACGGAACGACTCTGTCGATCAGTGACTCGTTCAAGGTCACCGAAGCCCTGGCGGTCATTGCACCGGGTACCGACGAACCAGAAGCCGTGTCAGCGCCGCCCACGCTGCGTTGGGCCGACGACAGCAGCGAAGACTGGTACGACGTGCGCGTCTTCGATGCTTTCGGCAACGAAGTGTGGAACTCGCTCCAATTGCCCGGCGTCAGCGGGCAAGACGAGGTCACCGTGGACTACGGCGGCCCCCTCGATGCCGGCATGTACTACCAGTTCCGCGTTTCCTCGTGGCGGCAGCCCGGCAAGGGGGACGCCGCTCCCATCTCGACGACCGAAGATCTGCGCGGGGTGTTCTTCAAGCCCGCGGCGAAGTAGCGGAGCCTCGCGCGCGTCGGGCTCACGGGCCCGCGCGTTCGAGAAGAACGCACTGGAACGCACGCTTGCGAACCGGGGCCCCGCGGGTCCCGGTTTCTTTTTTCGGGTAGAGTCTATTTTCGCCATCAGTCACGCCTCACGCGGTCTGCCGCGGCGCGACCCTCCGACGTGCGGCCCGCCGAGTACACGTCGCTTGTGCTGTGTGGCGCGCTGGTGCATAGATGCAGCCATGCTGGAGCACTGGCATCTCGATCCGGGCGTCGCTTTCCTGAATCACGGCTCGTTCGGCGCGTGCCCCAAAGCGGTGCTCGAAGTGCAGACACGACTTCGGCGCGAACTGGAGAAGAACCCCGTCGAATTCATGCGTGGCCTGTTGCCGCGCCTGAACGCGGTACGGAGCCAACTGGCCCCGTTCCTCGGCGTGAGCCCGAACGACATGGTGTTCGTGCGCAACGCCACCGAAGGCGTCAACGCCGTTTTGCGTTCGGCTCCGTTCGTCGCGGGGGACGAGCTGTTGACGACCAATCACACCTACGGCGCTTGCGCGAACGCGCTGCGTTTCGTCGCCGAGCAAGCCGGCGCGAAGGTCGTGGCGGTCAAAGTTCCGTTCCCGATTCAGTCCCCGAACCAAGTCGTCGATGCCGTGCTGCGTGGGGTTACCGACCGAACCCGCTTGGCGCTGATCGATCACGTCACGAGCATCACGGGTCTCGTCTTGCCGATCAGCAGCATCGTGCGTGCGCTGCGCGAGCGCGGCGTGGAAACGCTCGTGGACGGTGCTCACGCGCCAGGCATGCTCGAACTCGACATCGAAGGCATTGGCGCGGGCTACTACGCCGCCAATTTTCACAAGTGGATGTGCGCGCCGAAAGGCGCCGGGATGTTGTGGGTGCGCCGCGACTTGCAGGAGCGGGTCGCACCACCGGTCATCAGCCACGGTTTCGCTCACCCGATGAACGAGCGTTTCAGGGCCATGTTCGACTGGACGGGGACCGACGACCCCACGCCGTATTTGTGTGTCTTCGAGGCGCTGCAGACCATGGCCGAAATGGTCCCCGGCGGTTGGCGAGCGATACGTAAGCAGAATCACGAGCTGGCGGTGTTTGCGCGAGACACGCTGTGCGCGGCGCTCGGGATCGAGCCGCCGGCGCCCGATAACATGCTCGGCTCCCTGGCGTCCGTGCCGTTGCCCCGTGTGAACTCCACGGCCAAGGCTCCGGCCGAAGACACCTACCGGGAGCTGCGGGCGATGGGCTTCGAGACCTTGGTCATGCCTTGGCAAAGCGAGAACGACCTCGTGTTGCGCGTCAGTGCACAGCTGTACAACACTCGCGATCAGTACGAAGCGCTGGCTCGGCAGCTGCCAGCTGTCCTCGGCTCGTAAATGCCCCGAGTGATTCGTCCCGCACAGATTCTGCTACGAACCTCGGGCGCGGGACACTACTGTCGTCGCAGTGACCGATCCCAACACTGAGCCGTCGAAACAGCCCCAGGGGGCGCTCGAACGCTACTTGCCGCCGGCGAGTCAGCGGTTGAACGCTGACGAACTGCTCGATCGGTTCTTGTCGTATCTGGCCGACGCGGGCATTTCACTCTACCCCGCCCAAGAAGAGGCGATCCTCGAGGTGTTTTCCGGTAACCACGTCGTGCTCAACACGCCGACCGGGTCCGGTAAGTCGATGGTGGCGTTGGCAGTCGGGTTCAAGGCGCTGTGCGACGGCCAGTTCGCGTTCTACACCGCGCCCATCAAAGCGTTGGTCACCGAGAAGTTCTTCGAGCTGTGTGAGAAGCTCGGTCGGCGCAACGTGGGGATGATGACCGGCGATGCCACCGTCAATCGCGACGCGCCGATCTTGTGTTGTACGGCCGAAATTCTCGCGAACCTGGCGTTGCGCGAAGGCGCCAAAGCAGAGGCCGACTGGGTCGTGATGGACGAGTTTCACTACTACGCCGATCGCGATCGCGGCGTGGCTTGGCAATTGCCCCTGCTCACCCTGCCCCAGGCGCGCTTTCTGCTGATGAGCGCGACCATGGGCAACCCCGATTTCTTCGTCAAACAGCTCGAGCAGAGCACCTCGGCTCGCGCCGTGTTGGTGCAATCGTTCGAGCGCCCGGTGCCGCTGGACTTCACCTACAGCGAGCACCCCTTGCAAGAGACGGTGCTGTCGTTGGTCGAAGGCGGCAAGGTGCCGATCTACATCGTTCACTTTTCTCAGCGCGCCGCCTCCGAACAGGCTCAGAGCTTGATGAGCCTGAACTTTCTCGACAAGTCGGAGAAAGCGGCGCTCAAGTCCGTGCTCACGGGCTTTCGCTTCGACACGCCGTTCGGCAAAGAGCTGGCCCGTTTCGTGCCACACGGCATCGGCGTGCACCACGCGGGCATGTTGCCGAAGTATCGACGTCTGGTGGAGCAACTGGCTCAGCGCGGACTGCTGCGCATCATCTGCGGGACCGACACGTTGGGTGTGGGTGTGAACGTGCCGATCCGTACGGTGCTGTTCACTCAGTTGTGCAAGTTTGACGGAGAGAAGACGGTCATCCTGTCCGCTCGCGATTTTCAGCAGATCGCCGGGCGCGCCGGGCGAAAGGGGTTCGACACTCAGGGCAGCGTCGTCGTGCAAGCGCCCGAGCACGAGATCGAAAACCGAATCCTCAAGGACAAGGCCGCCGACAATCCAAAGAAGTTGCGCAAGCTGCACCTGCGCAAGCCGCCCGAGTGGGGCTACGTGCCGTGGAATGCGGCGACGTTGACGCAGTTGCAGGCGGCCAAGCCCGAGTCGTTGCAGTCTTCGTTCAAAATCAGTCACGGTTTGCTGCTCAATGCGCTGCTGGGGCAGGGGGGCTGCAGGCCCGCACTGCGGATCCTCGAGCGCAGCCACGAATCTGCCGCGAGCAAGCGCCGCTTGCGGCGCGAGGGCCTCGAGCTGTTCAAGGGCCTCGTCGATTCCAACATCATCGAGCAGGGCAAAGACGGGATAGCCGTTCATGCCGACCTGCAGGACGACTTCTCTTTGAACCAAGCCCTGTCGTTGTACGCGGTCGAAGCCTTCGACGCGCTCGACCCCGAAGCGCCGACCTACGCCTTGGCGGTTCTGAGCATCGTCGAAGCGATTGTGGAAAACCCTTCAGCCATCTTGGCGCGGCAACTGGCGACGCTCAAAGCACGCAAGGTCGCCGAACTGAAAGCTCAGGGCGTCGAGTACGACGAGCGGATGGCGGAACTCGAGAAGGTGGAGACGCCCAAGCCAGAGGCCGAGTTCATCTACGAGACGTTCAACCTGTTTGCCAAACATCACCCCTGGGTGTCGGCCCACAACATCGCGCCCAAGTCCATCGTTCGCGACATGCACGAACTCGCCGCGTCGTTCAACGACTACATCAAGGAGTACGGCTTGGCCCGCGCCGAGGGCGTGCTGCTCCGCTACTTGACCGATGTGTACCGCACGCTGCGTCAGAACGTGCCCGAGAAACACAAGACCGAGGAAGTGTTCGACCTGGAAGACTGGCTCGGCGCCGAACTGCGTTCAGCCGACGCGAGCCTGATCGACGAGTGGGAACGCCTGCAGCAGGGTGATGCCGCGCGGTCGACCCGAGAAGAGTCTCCCAAAGAACAGGTTCAGGACATCACGCACAACCGACGGGCGTTCGCGGCGATGGTACGCAACGCGTGCTGGCGTTTCGTACAGGCTGTGTCGCGTCAGGACTACGAGCGCGCGGTCGAAGTACTGGTCGACGTTTTTCCGCCCGACGATGGGCTACCCAAGGACACGGGTGGCGAAGTGTGGTTTGCGCCGCGGCTTCGTCAACTGCTCGAGCCGTACTGGGCCGAGCACGAAGCGATCTTGCTGGACGCCGACGCACGCAGCGCCAGTCGCGCCCCGATCGACGAAGGGCCACGGCACTGGGTACTCCAACAGACCCTGAGCGACCCCGAAGAGCACTACGATTGGGGCGCCCGCTTCGAAGTCGATCTTGCGGCGAGTCAGCAACACAACCGGCCCATCTTGCGGCTGAGTCACTTCGGTCCGCTCGACGACTGAACCGCGGCGGCGCTCGTCGCCAACCGCCGAACGACCCGGGCCGGCGCGGAGCAGCACGACGTCCGTGATGACACTGCAGCAGGTGTATCTCAGCTCCGCGCTGCGAACAACTGCCGCTCGTCTCGAAGGCGCGCGCCGGCAGGCGAACCCACCGGCGAAGGCCGCGTCTTTGCGTGGCTTCGTTTCGCATTGATTCGGGCCCGCGGAGGTCGTCTCGGCGTCGAGCTGGCGGCTTGCGGCCCAGCTCGGGATCTGCTCTAAATCCGGCCATGTCCGTAGTTCAGCCTGGTGTGCTGTCACCGGTTCCGGCGATGGCTTGTGCGATTCGTTTCGTCTGCAGGCCAGGAGTTTCCGCTCACCCGCTGCTCGACGTGCTCCGAGAGACCTCCGTCGGCGACGACGTCGTGGGGCTCGGCCGCACCCTCGTCGGTGCGCTGGGTGCGGGGCCCCCGGGACTGCGCGACTTTCCGCAAGTCGAAAACGCTCGCGTCGGCTTGCCCGCGAAGCCTGGCGCGCTGTGGCTGCTGTTGCGCGGGGTCGATCGCGGAGAATTGCTGCACCGACGTCGCGCCTGGGTTGCTCGCCTTTCGCCCACGCTCGACGTCGATGAAGTACTCGAGACGTTCATGTACGCTGACGGTCGAGATCTCACCGGCTACGTCGACGGTACGGAAAACCCGACGGACGGCGATGCCGTCGCCGCGGCCGTCGTTTCCGGTGTCAGTGATCAGCTCGACGGCTCCACCTTCGTTGCCGTCCAGCGTTGGCAGCACGACTTGGATGGGTTCGAACGACGCAGCCCGGCGCAGCGCGACGACATCTTCGGGCGGCGAGCGGCCGACAACGAGGAGTTCGACTCGGCTCCCGAATCGGCTCACGTCAAGCGGGCCGCGCAGGAGAGCTTCGAACCGGAGGCGTTCATGGTTCGCCGCAGCATGCCTTGGGCAGACACGGACGCGGCGGGGCTGCTGTTCATTGCTTACGGCTCGAGTTTCGATGCCTTCGAAGCGGTGTTGTCGCGGATGGTGGGCGCCGAAGATGGTGTCGTCGACGGGCTATTTCAGTTCACTCGTCCCGTGGATGGCGCTTACTACTGGTGTCCGCCGGTGGACGCTTCGGGCAAACTCGACCTGCGCGCTCTGAAGACGAAGTGACGTGGGCCTGGTCGGCGCGGGCGACCCGGATGGCAGAAGCACGCTTTGGGCCGATTGCCGATTACTCGATTCGCCTTGCTGAATACAACAGAGCCCGCCGCGGGGCCCTGGAGAGTTTAGGGTGACTCGCAGCGGGCCCTAAGAGCTGAGCCCACTTGCAGAGCAACGTGTTGATCCCGAGGTGGGAAGCCGACCGCTGCTGCTCGTCGTACGTGCGTGTCGATTCGTGGTGTTTCGTATCCAGGCGCAGCCGAATGGCGCGCTCGCGCTCCACGCCACGAGCCTCGGGATCTCCCCATGGGCTCGTGGCGTGGGCTGTGTCTCCCTCGGACCCCCGGTCGACGGGGAAGACGACACTTTCAGTATGACCCGCGAAGCGGTGTGTGTCATGCGTGAGCGGTGTGTCCGGGCACGCCTTCCCGCTTGAAGAGTGGGCCTGAAGAGGTGAACAGTGCGCGATAGTCGTCGCGGCGCGCCCAGGCGACGGCCGAGGTTGCGACGGTGAGGACCACGCTCAGGCCGACTCCGCTCGGGTCGAGCAGCGAGTGATACGCCAGGATGTTCACGACCACCGGCGCCAACAGAACCAAGGCTAGCGAGGGCGCGCGCCCGAGCAACAGCAACACGCCGGCGACCACCTCCGTCCCCTTGATCAGCGGGAACATGTAACCCGTCGCTGCGAGTGCCCCGAGGAAGGCGCCCGCTTCCGGACCGGGTTGGGGTTGTGGGATGAAGTGGAGAAACCCATTGAGGCCGAACACCGTGAATACGAGCCCGAGAAAAAGTTGTGTGATCTTGATGGTTTTTGAGTCTCTGTTCAACATGGTCAGTCCTTCTCCCCGCTCGATTTCACGGGGTGAAGGGAGTATGGATTGTTCTTCCTTGCGTACTAGTCTCAGTTACTGCAAAGGATTGTTGTGTCAGAAGCAACAATGCTGAAGGCGGATCTCGACGGTGCTCTGACCTTCGTGGCGGTGGTGAAGCACGGCAGTTTCAGCGCCGCCGCCAAAGCGCTCGGTGTTCCGAAGTCGACGGTCAGTCGCCGGGTCACGGAGTTGGAACGGTGCCTCGAAACGAAGTTGCTACAACGCACGACGCGCAAGCTGCGCCTCACCGACGAGGGGCGCCGCTACTTCGAAAGCTGCGAAGAGGCTTTCGAGCAGTTGCAACAGGCAGAGCGTTGCCTCGAATCGGCGCAACAAGAACCGCGTGGCGTGCTGCGAGTTACTCTGCCTGCCGCTTTCGGTCACGATAGTGTGCTCGAGTTGCTCTGCGAGTACCGAGCGCGCTTCCCCCGAGTGCAGGTCCACATGGAGATGACCAACAGACACGTCGACTTGGTTGCCGAGGGGTTCGACGTGGCCCTGCGCGCGGGTGACCTCAGCGATTCGACGATGGTCGCCCGACGAGCGTTGGTCGATCGCTTCGAGGTGGTGGCGAGTCCACAATACCTGGTGACCGCGCCGCCGCTGGCGAGCCCCGCCGACTTGGCCAACCACGAGTGCTTGCAGTTTGCGGCGCTGGCGTCTGCGCCGTGGCGTCTGCACGGTCCCGACGGCTTGCATCGGGTCGAAGTGCGAGGTCGGTTCGTGGTCAACGACTTGTCGATCATCGAGGCCGTCGCTCGACGTGGCTTCGGGGTGGCCATGCTGCCAGGGAGCGCCGTCGCGTGGGGCTTGGCCGACGGCTCCTTGGTCCGAGTATTGCCCGAGTACGAGGGCGATCCAGCCCAGCTGTCGATTGTCTATCCGAGCTCCAGTCATCTGTCGCCCAAGGTCAGGGGCTTCGTGGACCTGGCCCAGCAGAAGTTGAATGAGTTGTCCGAACGCGTCGAACAGGCGACGGGCCGCCGAATCAAACCAAGTGCGTGACCCTGCATGGGCCTTCGGCTACGACGACGGCAAGTAGATCGATTCAGCGGCTGACAAGTGAAGATCGTCGACGTCAACGAATTTTACGCCGAGCAAGGTGGCGGGGTGAAAACCTACGTCAACCAGAAGCTCGAAGCGGCAGCGCGGCTCGGGCACGAACTGGTGGTTGTCGCTCCGGGGCCACGCGACGAGGAGACGCATCGCCTCGGCGGTAAGGTGATCTGGGTCAAAGGGCCACCGATGCCATTCGATCCACGTTACTACGTGATGCACCGACGCTCTGCCGTGCACCGCATCATCGACGCATTGCGGCCGGACGTGATCGAAGGGTCGTCCCCGTGGACGGCAGGGTGGTTTGCAGCGACGTACCGTGGTCCTGGAGCCAAAGCTTGGATCTATCACCAAGATCCGGTTGCCGTGTACCCACACACCTTCGGGGATCGACTGATCTCGCCTCGAGTGATCGACGGGCTGTGCTTTCCCTATTGGAAGTACATTGGCGCATTGGCGCGTCGCTTCGATGCGACGGTCGTCGCCGGGCAGTGGCTTGCAGAGCGGCTGCGTAGTTTTGGGATCGCCAACGCCCAGGCCGTGCCGTTTGGTATCGATCGTCAGCTGTTTTCGCCCGACCACCGCGATGCCCGGGTTCGTGCACAGTTGCTGGAGGCCTGCGGCGCACCCCCCGGTGCGGCTCTGTGTGTTGCGATCAGCCGCTTTCATCCCGAGAAGCGCTTGCCCACCGTCATTGCCGGGGTGCAGCGGGTGGCGCGGCATCAGCCGGTCGGGCTCGTCGTGTTTGGCGACGGTCCCTTTCGCAAAGCGATCGATCGCGCGGTGAGTCGCGCGCCCAACGTTCACCTGGCGGGGTTCGTGCGCGACCGCGCCTTCATCGCCAAGGCGTTGGCCAGCGCGGATGTGTTCGTCCACGGCTCGGCGGCGGAGACGTACGGCTTCGTCATTGCAGAAGCCGCGAGCTCCGGCGCCGCCATCGTCGCGCCGAATCGGGGTGGGGCGTTCGACTTGGTCGACGAGACCTTTTCGGAGCTGTACACGCCCGGCGACGCGGCGGGATGTGCCGATGCGATCATGCGTGCCCTACGACGTGACCGCGAACGGTTGCGGCGCGCAGCGTCCGAATATTCCGCGCGAAAGGTGCGCTCGACCTCCGACCATTTCGAAGGGTTGTTCGACCTGTACGCGAGGCTTGCCGAGCAGAGCCGTTCGCGTTGATGGTATTGGGCACGTCGAGGCGGTTGGGTCCAGGGACTACAGCTCGACCTTCTTGCCGGTCTTCGGCGTGTCGGGCAACAGCACCCGATGCTCGAAGCGAACCTCTTCGAGCTGCTTCGTGCTCGCCGCCAAGTCGTACACCAAGCCCCACTCGATCTCGGGGTCCGCGGACACGAACAGACTGTCGGCGGCTTTGCAGGCTTTGGCCGTCGACTCGATGCTGAGCCCCGTCGTCGACAGGTCCGGCCCGCCCAGGCCGCGGCCCCGACGCCGTGCGCCGCCCCCGCCGAGTTTCCACACCACCGTCGAGCGGTCCTGCTGGATCGTCGCGACGGGGCTGCACGAAGCAGCGCCCTTGGCGCCACTTGCGGGGCTGAACTCGACAGAGGCCGGGTAGTCGCTGCGGGTTTCAGTGCGAATGGTGAACGAGCTTGCACCATGACTGTCCAGCGCGTCGAGCATGGTCGCCACCCACGGTAGCTTTGCTTTGCGTGAGATCGACAGCTCGATTGCCTTGCCCTCGACGTGGGCCTTCTGCGCGTCGAGGGCGGCGTCGAGTTTGGTCTTGCCGTCGGCCTTGTCGAGCATGAAGCGGTCGTATCCGACCTTGGCGCTGGTCTCGTCGACCTCGAACCGCGGTGGACCCTTGGCGGCGACGGGCTTTTCTTCCACGACCGGTTCGAGCTCGAGCGGGTCTGCCTTCAACGGTTCGGGAGCCGGCTGCTCCTCACAAGCAACGCTGACCAAACCGACCGCGCAGAGTGCGGAAAGCGACGGGGCGAGAAATCGACGAACCAAGCGCATGCCGGCGACTCTACAATGAAAAGGGCATTTCGGTGACACGGTCGACGCGATTGCCGTGCCTCGTGACGGCGGGGGCGCAATAGTTCGTTCCCAGGCCAGCCTGCGTTGGTCTGGGTGACGACGCGGTCCCAAAACAGAGCGGCGGCCAGCTCGCGACTTGGGCTCGACTCTGATCGAGCTGTTGGCCCGCGAGCCACCGCGCCCGACGGTGCCGGCGTTGACGGGGTGGATCGGTTCGTGCTTGGTGCCGGTCGTGTCCGAAGCCGTATCGAAGCGAGTGCAACGATCCGTCGAGCGTTATGTGGCATTCAGCCAACGTTTTCGTTGGCGGATCTTGCTCGCCGTGTTGGTGGTGACCGTCGCAGCTGGACTGATGGCGCGGCGGGTTCGAGTCAATCCGCGCATCGAAGCGCTGTTACCTGACGATACGGCTTCAGCGCAGTCGCTCGATGAGCTCAAAGCGCGGTTGGCGAGTAGTTCGCCGTTGTTCCTGCTGGTCAGGAGCGACGACCTCGTCACCAGTCGCCGGCTCGCTCGTGAGTTGTACTCGCGCGTCTCACGATGGCCAGAAACCCAGTGGGCGATGTACAAGCGCGACCCATCCGTATTCGCGGACAACCGGTTGCTGTACCTGTCTGCCGAGGACATCGAGGAGCTGGATGATCAGATCGACGAACGCGAGCGTTGGGAATCGTGTGCGAAGATCCCCGGGTGCAACAACCTCGATCCCGATCCGCCGCCGCTGCCCAGTGACGACGATCTGCGCACACTGTTCGAGAAGAACCCCGACGTGCGGGCGCTGCTCTCCCTGTTTGGTGAGGACACGCGGCGTTTCGTCGAGGCCGAGCCTACGGGCGGCGCGTCCAAGCCCGAGGCGAACGGCGACGTCGGGCGCGGCGAACCGAGTAGTGAAGCAGAGCTCGGCGAGTTGTGTGCTCCCGAAAACAACGTCTGTGCCGTGCACGTTCAACTCGATGGAGACGCGGGTGATCTCGATTTTGCCACGAGCATTCTCGAGCGTTCGGAGGCGCTGTTCGACGAGGTGGGGGAGGGCGAGACTGCCAACGTGCAGATGGCGGTCAGTGGTCAGTTCCGCAACTTGCCCATCACGCGACGTGCCGTGAACGCAGACCTGGCGAAGATCAGCATTCTGAGCAGTTCACTGATGCTGCTGGTTCTGCTGTTTCAGTTTCGCGGACTGTTTTCGATCGTGGGACTGCTCGGCCCAGCCTTGCTCGGGATCGTGTGGACTGCGGGGGTGCTGGGGACGGTTCACCCCGAAATCAACCTGATCAGCGCCTTCACCCTCGCCGTGCTGGCGGGGGTGGGGATCGACTTCGGGGTTCACCTGTTGACCCACTACAGCGAGCAACGCGAAACCACGGAGGACCCGACGGTTGCGCTCAGTCACTCGCTCACGTCGTTGTTGCCGTCACTCCTGGTCGCGGCGTTCACGACGAGTGCGGGATTCGCGGCATTGGGGGTGGCATCGTTCCATGGCTTCTCGGAGATGGGTCCCGTCGCCGCCGGAGGCATCGCCATATCGCTGATGACGTTCCTGGTCGCGTTTCCGGCGTTCGTCTTGGCCGTCGATCGAGGACAGCGCTGTCCGTTCCGCTTGCGCCGCTACCGGGTGCGTCCGTGGCGTCTTGCCCGGACACCGGCGGTCGCCATCACCGCCGCATTCGCGGTACTGACGATCGCTCTGGGGTTCGTGGGGCGCGGTGTCAGCTTCGAGTACGACTTCCGCAATCTCCGTCCCAGTGGCGTTGCTCACGGGATCCCTTGGGGCGGGACGACTCACGGCACGTCCCGCAACGCGGTCTACTTGCTGGCTGACGACCCCGAAGCCCTCAACACTGCGGTTGCAGGGATTCGCAAAGAGCGGCCAACCGAGATCGTCGAAGGTGATCAGCCGTTCATCTTGGTGCCGGCCGCGTTCATTCCCCCTCAGCAGCCCGAGCGACTGGAGGCCCTGTCGAAACTCAGTAAGACGCTCGACCGAGCACGGCGCAACGCGAGTCCGTCCGTACTGGAGAAGATCGACCGGTTCGCGCCACTGGCAAGAGTCACCAAGCCGCTGACCACGGCAGACTTGCCGCGTTGGGTTTCCGAGTGGTTGTTCGAGAAAGACGGTTCGTTCGGCACGCTTGGTGTGCTGTACACGAGCCTTTCCGGGTCGGATGCCAAGGAGATGGAGTTGCTCGCCCATCAGATGCAGGCGTGGCGCGAACGCTACCCCCACGTGCGTTTTGCATCGGGTGTTGCTCAGCTCGGCGAGGTCACGCCGCGTTTGCGCAGCGAGGCCCCTACCATGTTGGGTTTGGCGTTGCTCGGCGTCTGTCTCGGCACGCTGTTGGTCTCTCGCTCGCCGCGTCGCTTGCTGCTCGTGCTGTTGCCACTGGCCGTGATGGTGTGCTTGTCGCTCGGTTTCATGGTGCTCTTCGACATGCGCGTGAACCTGTACAACATGCTCGTTTTTCCCCTCGCGTTTGGTATCGGCGTCGACGGTGCGGTGTACGTCACTTGGGCGCTGGAGTCCGACGCGCCGGGAAGACGCTTGCTGACCGCGACTCGCGCCGTGCTCGGCTCCACACTGACCAGCGTCGCCGGGTTTGGCAGCTTGATGGTTTCGGACAACCCCGGCGTGGCTTCGATTGGGGCGCTTGCCTCGCTCATGTTGGCAATCGCGCTGGCAGCGTGTTTGGTCTGTCTGCCTGCGTTGCACGTGGCTCGCGGCAAACATCTATAAGTGGTCGATCCGGGGGGTCGGCCGGCGACTGTGTAGGTACGAGCCTTGCTGAGTACGTCCCAACCGCGGGAAATCCCGCTTCGGCGACTTGTCTCAGGCTGTAGTTGCACGTCGGATACCTGTGAATTTTCGGCACATGTTGCCCCTACTGTTGCTTTCTTGCGTCACATGGCTGCCCCCGCTCCACCCGTGATTCCGAAACCGCTGGAACCAGCAGGTCTGCCGGCTGCCGTGCTGTCTGAAACTGGCACGGGGGCAGTGGCGGAACGCCAAAGCGGGTTTACGCGGCAGCGCGGAATTGAGAACACCCGCCTCCCCCGAAGGATGAATCGATGACTGGCTTGACCCAACCTGTTGCTTCCAGCGACCGCAATTCGATAGGGCTCGGTGCGTCCGAGATTTCTGGCAGCCGGGCGGTACCTCGAACCTCCGGTTCGGCTCTGGCGGCCCGGCGGCCTCATCTGCCGCGATTGGGCATCCTCAACGACTACGTTCGCATTCCCTACGCGAACGGGTCGTCCTTCGCGTCCCAGTTCCTGTACCGCGAGTTCACCAAGCTCGGATCGGAAGTGACCGTCGTCGGGCCGCGCGACCCGAAGGCGGTGGTCGAGGAGTTGCCGCCCGAGCACATCTGCCTGTCTTCGGTCCCGTTCCGTCATCATCCGGGCGTTCATCTGTCGATGCCCGATCGTGCGGGGCTGCGGCAGCTTGCCGACGCGCGATTGTCGTTGCTGGTCGCTCAAACCGGATCGGCGCTGCTGGATGCCGGGGTCTGGTTGCGGCGCAACCACCAGGTTCCGCTCGTCTGCGTCAACACGATTCACCTGCCCGCCGTCTACGACGTGTTGCTCCCGCAGGCGGTTCACAACAGCCCCACGCTACACCGCTTCTTGCAGCAGCGCGTCGTGCCGTGGGTCGAGCGTGCCAACGTCGCGGTCTACAATTCTGGCGACGCGTTGGTCGTGTTGTCCGAAGGTTTGAAGGCCTACTGGCGGGACTTGGGCGTGACAGTGCCCATCCACGTCATTCCGCGCAGCGTCGATCCGAGCGTGTTCGATGCGCCCGTGGGTGAGGATCCGTTTCCGCGCCAAGCCAAGCGGGGCAAACGGTTGCTCGTCGTCTGCCGCCACACGCGCGAGAAGAATGTCGAACGGCTGTTGAACATCTTCGCGCAGCACGTCGCTTCGCGCGATCCCGAGGTAACGCTGACTCTCGTCGGTGACGGCCCGGATCACGACCACTTCAAGGGGATCGCCGAGAAGCTGGGCGTCGCGACGCGCTGTTTCTTCCCCGGGGAGATCAGTCTGCCGGACATCCCGACTTGGTACCGCCACGCGGACGTCTTCGTGTACACCTCGTTGTCGGAAACCTACGGCCAGGTCGTCAGTGAGGCACTGTGGTGCGGCCTACCCGTGGTCGCATTCTCCGACGGCAAGGGGGTCAGCGATCAGGTGGATGTCGAGTCCGACGGCTACCTCATCGATCCGCTGGCGCGAGACGCCGACTCATCGTTTGGGGCGCGCATCGTACAGTTGCTTTCCGATCCCGAACAACTGCAGGCGTTCTCGACGCGAGCTGAGAACAAGGCCCGGCGCCGGTCGGATCCTGGTCGGTGCGTGGCCGCGTACCAAGAGACCTTCGCTCAGGCTCAGGAACACTGCATGCTGACGGCGCGGCCTCAATCGTTCTTGCAGCGGGTGGGGCCCTTGGTCCACATGGCCGCGCTGCATTCGCTTTTGGCAGTGCTGGGCTGCATTCGGCCGCCGGCGACGGTAAACCGTCACGGCCGGTTGCCGCCGCGCTGGGAGTCGCCGAAGCTCCCTCAGACGGCAGACTCGCTCAAGAGCGTTCCGTCTGCGGCGTGACGGTGCCGTCACGGTTGCCGGCAGACGACGTCACGAAGTCGGTCGACTCCGCACCGGTCCCTGGTTGCGGTTAGTGAACGACTCGGGTCGCGTATCGTCGGCCTGCCGTGAACTTGCTGACGTCGAGGCCGCCTCCCGACGAGGCTCTGCCCGGGGCCCGCGCCACTGAACAACCGTCCGGAACGCGAGACACAGAGGCGAAACACTTCGGAAAGCTCGTTTCGCGATCTGTCCCACGACACTGTGGGCATGCACGCAGTCCAATCTCAGGTCGTCGGTCGCGAGATGAACTTCACCAACTACGACCCGCAAAACGGCGCGTTCTTCGACGAGCTGTTTCGGGCGCCCGGCGAACCTCGTCCAGGCTTGGAGAAGCTGGTTTCGGGCATCCACGAGATCGGGGGGGACGCGCTGCTCGCACGCCAGCGGGCGGCCGAACACGCGCTGATGAAGATGGGCATCACGTTCACTCTGCGCGAAGGTGGCAAGGACGCCGGTGAGCGCATCCTTCCGTTCGACGTCATCCCGCGGGTCATCGCCTCTCGAGAGTGGACGCACCTCGAAGCGGGCATCAAACAGCGGCTCACCGCGCTGAACTTGTTCCTCTCTGACGTGTACGGTCCGCGGCGCATCATCAAGGAGGGCGTCGTTCCGGAGTATCTGGTCGACAGTTGCCCGGACTACCGCCCCCAGTGTTTGGGTTTGAAGCCGCCCCAGGGGATATGGTGCCACATCAGTGGAACGGATCTGGTGCGCAGCAACGACGGCAAGTACTACGTGCTCGAAGACAACGTGCGCTGCGCGTCCGGCGTCAGCTACGTTCTCGAGAACCGTCACGTCATCAAACGTATCTTCCCCCGGCTCTTTCAGTCGCTGTCGATCCGCCCCGTCGACGACTACCCACGGCGGCTGCTCGAGATGTTGCGCTACCTCGGTGAAGGAATGTCGGACGACCCGCGTGTGGTGATCCTGACGCCGGGGCGTTTCAACAGCGCGTACTACGAGCATTGTTTCCTCGCGCAGCAGATGGGGGTCGAGCTCGTCGAAGCGCAGGACTTGGTCGTTCGCGATGGCTTCGTCCAAATGCGGACGACCCGCGGCTTTCAGCGTGTCGACGTGATCTACCGACGAATCGGCGACGACTACCTCGACCCCGAGGTGTTCAAGCCCGAATCGTTGCTTGGTGTGCCTGGCTTGATGCGTGCTTACGTTTCGGGCAAGGTGGCTGTCGCGAACGCACCGGGCACCGGCGTTGCCGACGACAAGGCCGTCTACGCTTACGTCGAGAAGATCATCAAGTTCTATCTCGGTGAGGAAGCCATCCTGCCCAACGTTCCGACCTTCGTCTGCTCCGAGGACGGGGACCGAAAGTACGTCCTGGCGAACCTGGACAAGCTCGTCGTCAAAGCCACCGACGGTGCGGGCGGCTACGGAATGTTGATCGGACCTCACGCGACGAAAGAGGAGCGTGCCGAATTCAAAGTGCGCATCGAATCGAACCCGCGAGGCTACATCGCGCAACCGACGTTGTCCTTGTCGCGGGTACCGACGATCATCGGTGAGAAGTTCGAACCGCGCCATGTCGACCTGCGCCCCTATGGGCTGCACGGTCGCGAGATCTACGTTCAGCCCGGCGGGCTCACACGGGTTGCGCTCAAACGAGGTTCGCTGGTCGTCAACTCCTCGCAGGGAGGTGGCAGCAAGGACACATGGGTCCTCGCCGAATGAGTCGTGTCGTGTGCGAGCCGCTCGAGTGGCGTCCCTGTTGGGAGCCGTCGCCGTTCGGTTCGGGACCATCGGTTCGTGCGCGCTGGCCGTCGCTCGAGCAAGCCGCTCGAGGCGCGGCTTGCTCGAGCGCTGCAGGGCGCAGCGTGAAAACGTCGTCGTCCGATGAGACGACACCCCACTTCAAACGGAACAATTCCAGGACGAGCCATGCTTAGTCGAGTCGCGGAAGCAATATACTGGTGCAGTCGGTACATCGAACGGGCAGAGAACGTCGCGCGCTTCGTCGACGTCAGTTTGAACCAGATGCTCGATACGCCGATTCAAAAGCGCAACGATTGGGAACCGCTGGTGTTGACCACTGGTGATCAAGAGTGGTTTTGGCGCCACTACGACAAGGCGACACCGAAGAACGTCGCCTGGTTTCTCACCTTCGACGCCGAGTATCCGAACAGCATCCTTTCAGCGCTCTCGAATGCCCGTGAGAACGCTCAGACCGTTCGGGAGATCATTTCCCGCGAGATGTGGCACGTTCTCAACGAGTACTACCTCATGGTCAAGGAGGCGAGTCGTCGCGAGTTCACGGTCGAGGACATGGGCGAGTTCTACACCTCGATGATGATGAGCGGCATCCAGTACGAAGGCGTCAGTAGCGCGACCCTCAGTCGTGGAGAGGCCTGGTACTGGTCTCGGTTGGGGCGGCTTCTGGAGCGCGCCGACAAGACGTCGCGAATTCTCGACGTCAAGTACTACACGCTGCTGCCTTCGGTCGCGGAAGTCGGTACCACCCTCGATCAGGTCGGCTGGACCGCGCTGCTCGAGTCCGCCAGTGCCCTTCAGATGTACCGTCAGGAGTTTCACGAGACCACACCCGAGAACGTCGCCAATTTCCTCTTGTTCAACCGGCGTTTTCCGCGAGCGATTCACTACTGTATCGTGGAGGCTCAAGAAAGTTTGCACAAAGTTACCGGCAACCCCATCGACGTTTTTGGTGGTGAAGGGGAGCGATTGCTGGGCCGACTCCGGGCGAAGTTCAACTACGATAGGCCCAGTGACGTTTTGAGTACGGGTCTTCACGAGTATATTGACGGGCTGCAAACCGCACTCAACGACGTCGGTGATGCCATCCAGCTACAGTTCTTCGACAGAGCATCTTGAGGATCCGCCCGAAGCGGACCGACCTGCAAAGCCCAGTGCCAACCCTTCTTGCAACCTTCGAACGAGCATCTTGACAAGCCCCAGTCCCCGACCAGGGCAGCTCATGGAGTAGATCATGGCGATCCGCGTCGCGCTCAACCACAAAACGTCTTACCAGTACCACTCGCCTGCTCTGTTGTCGCCTCAGCTGGTGCGATTGCGCCCCGCTCCACACAATCGCACGCCGATTCATCGCTACTCGTTGAAGATCCTTCCCGAGCAGCACTTCATCAACTGGCAGCAAGATCCACACGGCAACTACGTCGCTCGCCTGGTGTTCCCCGAGCGCACGAAAGAGTTTTCCGTCGAGGTCGACATCGTCGCGGATCTCGAGGCCTACAGCCCGTTCGACTTCTTCCTCGATCCGACCGCCGAGGAGTACCCGTTCAAGTACTCGGAGGTCGACCGTATCGAGTTGGCGCCGTATCTGGAGGTGACCGCGGCATCGCCCGAGCTCGACGCGTTCATCGAAAAGCTCGATCTGACGCGGCGCAGGACGGTCGATTTTCTCGTCGACACGAACCGGTGCGTTCACGAGGCCGTCGAATACGTCATTCGCATGGAGCCGGGGGTGCAGACGCCGTCGGAGACGCTCAACCTCGCCAAGGGTTCGTGCCGCGATTCGGGTTGGTTGTTGGTTCAACTGCTGCGTCGGCTGGGAATCGCCGCCCGTTTCGTCTCCGGGTACCTGATCCAACTGACCGTCGATCAGAAGCCCGTCGACGGTCCCGCCGGCCCTGATCAAGATTTCACGGACCTTCACGCGTGGTGTGAGTGCTACGTTCCCGGTGCGGGCTGGATTGGCTTGGACCCCACCTCCGGGTTGCTCGCTGCCGAAGGTCACATTCCTTTGGCATGCACCCCGCAGCCGACCAGCGCCGCACCGATCGAAGGTGGTGTCGAGAAAGTCGAGACGGACTTCGCCTTCTCGATGGAAGTCACTCGTGTCGTCGATCGACCGCGCGTGACCAAGCCCTACACGGAGGAGCAGTGGGAGTCGATCTTGACCCTGGGCGATCGAGTCGAAGCGGACATGCAAGCGGGCGACGTGCGCCTGACCAGTGGCGGCGAGCCGACGTTCGTCAGCAGTGAGTATCCCGATGAGCCCGAATGGAACACGCAAGCTCTGGGCGGGAACAAAGACCAGTACGCCGATCGATTGTTGCGGCGCCTTCACGAGGCTTGGGCTCCGGGTGGGTTGCTCTTTCACGGCCAGGGCAAGTGGTATCCCGGCGAGCAGTTGCCGCGTTGGGCATACATCTGTTACTTCCGGGTCGATGGCGAGCCGCTGTGGCGTGACTTTTCGCTGACTGGCAAGAGTGGCGTCAACTACGGACACACGCACGAGCACGCTGAGGTTTTCGGGCGCAAGCTGGTCGAAAACCTGGGATTGATGCGCAACGGCTTGATGCCGGCCTACGAAGATGCGTGGTACTACGCCTGGCGCGAGCGGCGTCTACCGACGAACGTCGACCCACTCGACAGTCGTTTGGACGACGAGATGGAGCGCGAGCGGTTGATGCGCGTCTTCAAGCAAGGTCTGGGCCTGCGCGTGGGCTGGCTGCTGCCGCTGGCTCACATCGACGGCTCGTGGGTCAGCGGTGACTGGTTCCTGCGTCGCGAGCATTGTTTCTTGCTGCCCGGGGATTCGCCGATGGGCTATCGGCTGCCGCTGGATTCGATTCCGTGGGTGGCGGTCACCGATTTGGAGACGGGCTTTGCCAACGACCCGAGCATCGACAGACCGGCGCTGCCCCGTCGGTTCGAGTTCCCCTTGCGAAAGCCAGACGCGGCCCCCGCAGTCACTCGCATTCAACGACGTTTCCTGACGCGCGAAGGGGAGTTCGACGACACGACGACAGCCAGGTTGACCAACACGCGTTCCAGCCCCTACGACTTGCCGCATCGCGGCGAATCCGCAGCAGGGATCACGCGGACCGCGCTGTGCCTCGAGCCCCGCGACGGGATGTTGCGCCTGTTTCTGCCGCCGCTGGACACACTCGAGGCATTCGTCGAGTTGATCGCTGCCATCGAAGCCACCGCGTCGCAACTGCGCATTCCCGTACAGATCGAGGGCTACCCCCCCGTTCGTGACTCGCGTTTGATGGAGTTCAAGGTCACCCCCGACCCCGGCGTGATCGAAGTGAACGTGCCGCCGGTGCGCAGCTGGCGAGAGGCGGTGACTCAAACCGTTCAGCTCTACGAGGCTGCACGTCAAGAGAAGTTGGTTGCCGAGAAGTTCGACATCGATGGCGCCCACATCGGGTCGGGCGGCGGCAACCACGTCGTGTTGGGCGGAATGTCGACGGGCGACAGCCCGTTCCTGCGGCGCCCGGACGTGTTGGCGAGCTTGATTGGCTACTGGCACAACCATCCGAGTCTTTCCTACCTGTTCTCAGGTCGCTTCATCGGTCCTACCTCGCAGGCGCCGCGCGTGGACGAGGCGCGCAACGATGCGGTGTACGAACTCGAACTCGCGTTCCAACAGTTGCCCAAGCCCGGTTACAGCTTTCCGCCGTGGCTCGTCGATCGCGTGCTCAGACACCTGCTGGTGGACGTCACTGGCAACACGCACCGCACCGAGTTCTGCATCGACAAGCTCTACTCACCCGATGGATCGACGGGCCGTTTGGGCCTGCTCGAGCTGCGGGCGTTCGAAATGCCGCCCCACGAGCGGATGAGCGTGGTGCAGCAGCTGCTCGTCAGAGCCCTGCTCAGTTGCTTCTGGAAAACGCCGTACACCCGCGAGTTGGTCAAGTGGGGCACGGCGCTGCACGACCAGTTCATGTTGCCGTACTACGTGACCAAGGACTTCGAGGGCGTACTGGACGACCTGGAGCAATGGGGCTACCCCGTCGACAAGTCGTGGTTCGCACCTCACTACGAGTTCCGCTTTCCGCTCTATGGGTCCATCACCCTCGACACGATGGAACTGGAAGTCCGCGGTGCGCTCGAGCCTTGGCACGTGCTGGGCGAAGAAGCGCAGGTGTCTGGACAGACGCGCTACGTCGATTCGTCGCTCGAACGCCTGCAGGTCCGCGTGCGCGGCTTCCTCGAAGAGCGCTACCGAATCGTGTGCAATGGCCATCAGGTGCCGACGTTTTCCACGGGCACGAACGGGGAAGTCGTCGGCGGCATTCGCTACCGCGCCTGGCAGCCACCGTCGTGCCTGCACCCCACGGTTCCCATCCATTCGCCCCTGCACATCGACATCTACGACACCTGGAACGAGCGCTGCGTGGCGGGTTGCACGTATCACGTGGTCCACCCTGGCGGTCGTTCCGCCGAAGACCGTCCGATCAATGCCGTCGCTGCCGAGAGCCGCCGTCTAGCGCGTTTCGAGCATCGTGGGCACCTTGCCGGCCGGATCCCAATCCGGGAGGTTGCCTCGCACCCTCACTTCCCCCACACCCTCGACCTACGCCGAACTTCGTTTTTCTGAGTGTCGCGCTCTGGAAAAGTGGTTCGACCACGGCGTCCAGGTGGTTCAGAGTACAGCAAAACGGCCCGTCTCTTGCCATCGGACGCCCGCCTGACGCCCTGCCGGCGCTGGGGAAAGCGATTCCCCCAGCGGCTATTTGATGGTTTACTTTCGGCCCCGCATGTCCCAGCCCTCGCCGCATCAGCCACTGGATCCTCCAGCGGGGTCGTTTGCGGCACGCGCTGAGGCTGGCAGCTACGACGAGTGGTTTTCGGCGGACGGCCGGTTACGTGAGTCCCAGCGTCGGCTGTACGAGTTCTTCACTCAAAGCGCCAGTGCCGATCTCAGCGCATTGCGCCGGGTGATTCGCGGGCGCATCGACCATCAAGAGGTGACGTTCAACTTGCTCGGCGCGCCCGGCGGGACGGCGCGCCCCTGGCACCTCGACGCGATCCCGCTGTTGATGGACGTCGGTGAATGGCAGGTGCTCGAGACCGGGTTGCAGCAGCGGGCGCGGTTACTCTCGGCGATGCATCAGGACTTTTTCGGTCCGCGGCGTTTGTTGCATGCCGGTGTCGTGCCCCCGCAGCTCGTGCTGGGTCATCCGTCCTTCGCTCGCGCATGCAGTGGTTGGCTTCCAGTCGGAGGGCACCGACTGCACGTCTATGCAGCGGACGTTTCGCGCGACGCGGATGGGCATTTCGTCGTGTACTCCGACCGGACTGCGGCGCCCGCCGGAGCGGGCTACGCGCTGGAGAACCGTCTGGTATTGGGGCGCAGCCTGTCGGGCTTGTTCGAAGATTACGACGTCGAGCGTGTGCGCGGTTTCTTCGACGTCATGCGTCGGTGCGTTCAGGAGCTATCGCCTCAGAGCACCGAGGAGCCTCGCGTCGTCCTGCTCAGCGCCGGCGCGCAAGACGAGAGCTCGTTCGAGCATGCCTATCTCGCCCGCTATCTCGGTTACGAGCTGGTCGAAGGGCGTGACTTGACCGTGCGCGACAGCGTCGTGTACCTCAAGACGCTGTCGGGCCTCAAACGCGTCGACGTCGTGTTCCGCCGCATTCACGACCTGTGGTGCGACCCCTTGGAGCTCAAAGAAGACTCGTTCATGGGGGTGCCGGGTCTCGTCGAAGCCGCGATGGAGGGCTCGGTCGCGCTCGTCAATCCGCTCGGTGTGAACATGCTCGAGTCGGCCGCGATGAAACCGTACCTTCCGGCGGCGTGCGAGTTCTTGCTCGGCGAGAGCCTGCAACTGCCGTCGGTGGAGACGTTGTGGTGCGGCGACGAGAGCGCGTTCCAGTCTGTCCTGCAGAATCTCGAATCGTACGACTTCAAGCCGGCTTTCGAGGATCGGCGCGGTTCGATGTGGAGTCCAGTTGCGATGTCTGCGGCCGACCGCGCGTCGTTCGTCGAACGCCTGCAGGCCGCCCCTGCTCGCTACGTTGCCGAACGCTGGCCGAGGTTGGCGGGCGCTCCGGTGCTCGACGACGACGGCATTCGCTATGGCAGCGTCGCGCTGCGCGCGTTCATCTGCCGCGATGGGGATGACTACCGCGTCATGCCCGGCGGGTTGGCGCGCGTGGACGCCACGCCAGATGGCCTATTCTTGACGGATACCACGGGTGAGGCGACCAAGGACGTTTGGGTTCCCGCGTTGCCCCAGGGTTGGGGCAAGACGCCAACCGGCATGCCCGACCGTCGCGTCGAGCTGCGGCGGGGTGGGTTGGATCTGCCGAGTCGGTTGCTCGACGACATCTACTGGCTCGGCCGCTACGTCGAACGCGCAGAGATGACGGCGCGGTTGCTCCGTGCCGGTTTCGACCGGTGCAATTTGGAGGTGGCTGGCGCTGAGCAGGAAGCAGCGCTGGCGGCGGTCGTCGAAGCGTTGATCGCTCTGGAAGTCGTGTCGCCGGGCAGCGTGAAGCGCACGTCGACGCGGGCGGCTCTCACCGCGCTTCTCGAGGGAGCACTCGTCGATGCCAGCAATGCGTCGAGCCTGCGCAGCGTCATTGGACGTCTACACCAGCTCACGGTCACCGTCCGCAGCCGTTTGTCTCGGGACGCCTGGAACGTGCTCAAGCGTTTGAGCGAACCGTTGGAGGGCCTGTACCCCGAAGACGACGTGGGTCCCGCCATCGAAGCCCTGGACGAGATCCTGCTCACGCTCTCCGCCGTTTCCGGTACCACCATGGACAACATGGTGCGCGGTCACGTGTGGATGTTCTTGGACATGGGGCGGCGCGTCGAGCGCGGCATTCTGACGGTGTCGGTGATCCGCGCCATGCTGCCCGCTGGTGCCACGCTCATCCACATGAAGGCACTACTCGAGATCGCCGATAGCTTGCTCACGTACCGTGCGCGGTACCTGAGCAGCCTGCAGGTGGCACCTGTCGTCGATCTGTTGATGACCGACGCAACGAACCCGCGCTCGTTGCTATTCCAGGTCGATACGTTGCAGCGGCACATCGCGCAGTTGCCGCGACTCGGTGACGTCGTTCGCAGCCGCGCCGAACAGCGCATCATCTCCCTCAATGCGGCGCTGTTGACCGCCGACGTGATGCAGGCCTGTTCCGGGGACGGAAACGGCCTGCGGGAGCTGCTCGAGGATTGCGGCAACTTGCTCTGGCAGTTTTCCGACGACGTCACACAAAGTTGGTTCACCCACGCCGACACCTCTCATGCCGTGGCTGCTCCTCAGTGGATCGACGAGGAGCTGGAGGCGCCGTGAGAACCTACAGCGTTCGGCATTCGACTCGCTACGAATACGAGCTGCCCGTAATGCACGCTCATCACCTGACTCATCTGCGCCCTCGCGCCTTGGAGAATCAGTTGGTGCACGCGTCGAGCGTGCAAGTATCGCCCAAACCTCGAAGCCACAGCCAGCGGCGAGACTACTTCGGCAACGAGTGTGATTCGGTCGAGGTCATGGAGACGCACGACGTGCTCGACGTGACGTGCACGAGCATCGTTTCCGTCAAGGACTATCCGCTGGCATCGCTGGCGCCACAGGACTCCCCCACGTGGGAAGAAGTGCGGCGTTTGTTGCGCACCGACGACCGCTACCTGTCGGAACGCGAGTTCTGCTTCGATTCTCCGTTGGTTCGTGTTCATCGACTGTTGCAGGAGTATGCGGCGCCGATATTCGCCGCGGGACGTTCACTCGTCGGCTCCGTTACCGAGCTGAACAAGCGAATCTTCGACGACTTCGAATACGATCCGGTGGCCACCGACATCAGCACGCCGCTCGGCCAGGTGATGCGCGAACGTCGCGGCGTGTGCCAAGACTTCGCGCACGTCGCGATCGGGTGCTTGCGCAGTTTGGGGTTGGCGGCGCGTTACGTGTCTGGCTACCTCGAAACGATCCCTCCACCAGGGGAAAAGCGCCTCGTCGGCGCTGACGCGTCGCACGCGTGGGCTTCTGTCTACATTCCCGATGTCGGCTGGTTCGACTTCGACCCCACCAACGCACTGCTCCCCAAGTCACGCCACATCACGGCTGCTTGGGGGAGGGATTTCAGCGACGTTTGCCCGCTCAAGGGTGTCGTCGTCGGGGGCGGCGGGCACATCCTGTCCGTTGGGGTCGACGTCGAACCGCGGGATTCTTGGGAAGAGCTGCTCGCCGCTTCGGGGCGCGTCGTCGCCAAGGTCTGAGGCGCGCTCACTGAGCAGCCGCCGAGTAGCATGGGGGTAGCGATGGGGGGGGAGCGATGGCGGCGGCCTTCCGCGATGCCGCTCGGGTTCAGCAGCCGAGGTGCGAGCGGGTTCGGCGACGGCGTCGCAACCAGACACAACCGATACCGGCGATCAGTCCCGCCAAGCCCCCTTGTGTCGGGATGCCTGCGGGGCGTGCCCCGACCACGCGACAACTGCAGTCTGGTTTCTCTTGCTTCAAGTCGGCAGAAGACGGCATCGACGGTTCGTCGGTAGCCGCGTCGAACACTGGGTGCGGGGTCGTTCCGGCGTCGCCATCGGCATGGTTTACGGGTCCGTCGGACGACGTGTCTTCGCGGGGTGAAGGTTCCACACTCGGTTCGGGCGAGCCGTCGTCTTCGCCGAGGTCCCGCGGCGTGGACGGTGAGGGCCTCACCGGGGGGCCGCCGTCGGCGCCTGACGCCAGGTTCAGTCGACAAACGGAACTGCAGTCGTCGTCGTCACGGGTGTTGCCGTCGTCACATTGTTCACCTGGGCCGAGTATTCCGTCACCGCATCCCGCAAGTCGACACGTGCTGCGACAGGCGTTGGGTGATTCATCGGAGTTGCTCCGGCCGTCGTCGCATTCCTCGCCGCGGTCGACGATGCCATCGCCACAGCGTGGTGCCGCGCAGTCGGGGCGACACTGGTCGGCTCCGGTCCCGTTGCCTGCTGCGTCGTCGCATTCTTCGGTGGCGTCGATGACCCCGTCGCCGCAGTGAGGCAGCTGGCAATCGCGGCGGCACGAGTTTGGAAGCAAGTTGGAGTTCTCGTCACCGTCGTCGCACTGTTCTGTGCCAGCGACGATCCCGTCGCCGCAAGTGACGCGCTGGCAGTCAGCCAAACAGCTGCTATTTGCGGAGCCGTTGAGATTGCCATCGTCGCACAGCTCGTTCGCATCTTCGACGCCATCGCCACAGTAGGGCCGGACGCACGTGGTCCGGCAGCTGTCCGCCTCGGTGTCGGAGTTGCCTCCGCCGTCGTCGCATTCCTCGCCGGGTTCCAGTGTGCCGTTGCCACATCGGGGCGCGGTGCAATCCGGTTGGCACTGCGCTGCCCCAGTGCCGTTGTCGTCACCGTCGTCACAATCCTCACCGCTGTCCGTGACGCCGTCTCCGCAAGACGCCAGCCGGCAATTGGTTCGGCAGGCGTCGGGCTCGGTGTTGGAGTTGTCGGTGCCGGTATCGCATTGCTCACCCGTATCGACGTCACCATCGCCGCAAAGCGCCGCGCCCCAGCCCAGGTCTTGGAGCATGTGAACAGTCAAGTCGACGCCCGAGCCCACCGACTCGCCCGCGGGCTCCATCAGCAGATCGCGTTCGCCATCGTCGAGTGCCGCGCTGCGGCGGGTGAGCGAGTCCCAATGCGAGATTGAACTGCCGTGTTCGATGGGGCTCGTCGCGTTGAGCAAGACGCGGCCTTGGTCGTCGGCACCGACGAGCCGGGAAGACGCGGTGATTGCGACAGACAGAGTCTGGGCGGAGAGCGCATCAGAGAGTGCGTCCGCGTCGCCCGTGGCCAGATGCAATGTCGGGATCGTGGTCCGCGCGCCGCCCGAGAGGTTGAGGTCACCCGGGGGAACGAGGGCGTCGTCGGTGTCAATCAATACCGCCAGCGCGCCGGCGTTTGCTGCCTCGTCGACTCCCAGGCAGCCTCTGAAGCGCAGTAGAACGACCGCGCCGTCCAGATCTTTGGGGACGTTGCAGGAGTTGGCCACTTCGATCAGAGGGCCTTCGGCGGAATGGTTGAGGACCGTGGGGCCGAAGTTGGTCTCACTGATGGCGGCGCTGAACGCGGGCACGTTCGGGGTGACGACCACTTGGGGAGAACCCGCCGCGAGAAACTCGGGCGCCGCTGCAGTCACGGAAGGACCGTTCCATGCGATCTGCCGGACACGTGAGATGGACTGGGCGCGCTGGGCCGCGTTCATCTCTGGCCACGCCTGGTTCGCCTCGTTGTCGAAGACCAGAGCGCCGAACGCGTCTGGCTCATCGTCGCCGCCCAGGAACTCGCCGGTGTCGAGATCGATCATCGCCACTACGCCCAGGCCGTGCCCGAGCTCGTGCAGGACGACTGACAAGAAGTCGACGCGGTTGTTCGGAGGCGCGCCGTCGAGGCCGTAGTACCAGCGCGAGCTCCCCAGGCAATTGGACTGATCGACACGCGCGTTGAAAGTCGCTTCGATGTCGGGGAAACCTGGGTCCAGATCCGAGCCGTTGAGCGTGTCGGCGAGCGCTGCGGGGTACCACTTGCCCGTCGACGGCTGGGAGTAGAAGAACGTGGGCGCAGCCGAGCCGAGCACGGCGCTGTTGCTGCTGCACTCCAGGTTCGACATGCTGGCGTCGACCTGGACCGTCACCGGGCTTTCGAGCAGGCTGCCCCAAACGTCAGCCGCAAACTGGAACGCGATCAGGCGCTGCTCTCCGATCGTCGTGCCGTTGTTGCCGCCAGCAGTGGACGCTGTGTCGGGGGAGCCCTGAGCGCGGAAACCGGAGCCACTGGGATCGGTGACGTTGACTGACAGCGTTGCCGCCCGGGCCTCCGATGTGCCGAACCATGCTGTCGCCAGGATCGCCCAGCGCGTGCTTCGGGTCATGGGGTGGCCCCGCCGCGAGCGCCGTCCGACGCCGGAACACTCGGGGGGCCAGAGCCGTTCGACAGCCATCGATCCAGGGCTTCGGGCGTATCGACGCAACTGCGTTCGAGGCGCCCGTCGGGTGTCATGCGAGCCACGCTTGCCTGGTGGAGTCGGCCCTGCAAGTTTACCCGACGGGTGCCGTCCGGCATTTGCTCGACACGCACGTCCGACGCAGACCGCGACAGTCGTTGACGCGTCGTCAGCGAATGGGGGTCACCGGTGACCACTGCAGTGCCAACGACGGTCCCGTCTCCGGGGGGGCGCTGCTCGGCGAGCGTGCTCGTCGGGTCGCCACCATCGGGCTGCGCGCTATCGGCGCCGCACGCCGTGAGCGCAATGGCCAGTATGGTCGGCACGATCGCGAGGGCATGGCAGAGCACGGTGTCGAGCGCAGCGTCGATCACGCCCGAACGGCGATCGAACACGAAGATTCCAGGCGGATGACGGTACAAGGTGTCGGGCAGCATAGCTCAACAGCTCCGTCACACCAGAGCCGTGCGGGCGTCGTCCCTTGCGATCGGCTCTGCCGCAAATGTTCCCGATATCAACGCTGTGGGGGTGCCAGATCGGGGATCTCGCCTGCGAGTCGGACCACATCATTGATTCGCCTGTTGCGCCACACACGGCGGTCCGGGAAAGCCGCCGGGTGGTGGGTGGCGGGAGTGAACCACCGCTCAGGTCACGAGTTGTCCGAACAGATCGCCGAACAGCTCCTCGTTCTCTCGAGCGTACTCCTTGGCGCGTTCCGCCACGAGCGCTCGTTCCTCACCTTCGGCCCAGTTGGTCATCTCCTTCGGCAAGGCGATGACCTCGACGCTGTCGAAATCCGTCATTGCGCATTGAAACAGGCGCCCGGATTCCTTGTGAACGACGTTGAACGTCACTTTGCCGTCTTCGATGACGGGCGGAGTGCTCACTTCGCACGGACTCATTTGTCTTACCTCGTTGGGCGCTGACGCGAGCGCAAAGGTTGCGACTGCTCGAGTCGCAACGGGTGAACGTCTTAGAGGAGGCTCACGGGTTGAGGAGCCGGGCCTGCGCTGGGCGGAAACACCTTGGCGACGATTTCCGACAAAGCGCGGACCGTCTCCGAGGTCATGCCGGTGCTCTGGTGCGGCCAAATGAAGTTGTGACCTTGCATCTGATTGCACGAGAACGACACCAGCACGTCGTTTGGTGGGGCGCCAGCGCTGGCGCTGAAGCTCAGCCCCATCTCCGCGTACAGGCAATTACTGGTCGGCGTTTGAAAGTTGTCCGGCTCGCCCAGGAGTTCTGCCAGATTCTCTTTGAGTTCTGGACTGATGACGGGCTGCTGCTCGAGGATCAGAAAGCCGTGGAAACGAGGCGCCTGCGGCGCGGGCTGCACGGGCGCGGCGGGCACGCCGGGGATCAAACCCGGCGGAAGCAGCCCGGGGGGGATCATCTGCTGCAGGCCCGGGAGAGCTTGCTGGGCCCACTGTTGGATTTCCGGCGGGATCCCCGGAATCGCGGGAGCGCCGGGAGCGGGCGCGGCGGCGACGGGCGGTGGTTCGTAGTTCTGCAGTCGATACGCGATCACGTTCGAGTTCGGCAGAGTGTCGAACGGTGCTGCCGGTGCGCTAGCGCAGCCAGAGACCGTCAGCAGAAGGGCGGCGATGCAGAAGGATTTCATCGTCGAACCCACTAGCACTTTTGCATCACGCTGGAAAGTGGCGCTGGCGCGGCGAAGGCGTACGGGTCGCGTGGACGAGGCCACCCTTCCGGCCGCCCCGGGCCTTGACTCGTCGCGTCGTGAGGGGCTCAACCCGGCGCTACACCGCGGGTTCGGCAAAACGGGCTCGACAAAAAAGGAAGAGCGCACCCCGAATCGGGGTGCGCTCATAAGCAAGGGGATCAGTGCTGAACAGGGAGGGCAAATGGCCCGCTGCTCCGGTGGAGCAACGACCAGTTTTCGCGTCAAGCCAGCGCCGGAAGGGGGATTCGCAAACGTTCCAACAGCTTTTTGATGACACGCATGTGAACCCTTCTGCCAACGCCAACCATGGCGTGAAAACTGCGCCGCTTGTACCCAATTGTGGGTGTGGGTGCAAGTTGTTCGTTAGCTTCTGACCGGCACCTGCGAAGAGGTGCAGTGCGATCCTCGACGCGTCGGCTTCCGTGAATGTTGGGAATTTCCCGTAGCTTGAGTATTCGCGCCAGTGCCGCGCGTCAGGCGTACGATCTAGCTTCGACGGAATGTTGCCCATCACCCGCCGACCCGCGAAAGCAGGGCAAGGGTGCCGAGAATCGAGACCGCGTCGGGCTGAAAATTCGGTCAGCCGCGCGGATCGCCGATGCCCAGGACCTTCTCGGTCTGGTCGGCGCGGAAGTCCGCCCAGGCCTTGGCGATTGTCTCGTTCGACAGACCGAGCACCGACGCGGCGAACAGCGCGGCGTTGATGGCGCCAGGCTTACCGATGGCGAACGTCGCCACCGGAATGCCCGCGGGCATCTGAACTGTCGATAGCAGAGCGTCCATGCCCTGCAGAGCCCAACCCTGCATCGGGACGCCGAGCACGGGGAGACGAGTGTGGGCTGCCACGACGCCAGCGAGGTGCGCTGCGCCGCCAGCGGCGGCGATCACGACGCGAACGCCGCGGGCGGCCAAGCCCTCAGTGTACTCCGCCGCCGCGTGGGGCGTGCGGTGCGCAGACAGGACGCGAACCTCGTGAGCGATGCCGAGGTCGTCGAAGGTCTTGGAAACGTGCTGCATGACGTCCCAGTCGCTCTTCGAGCCCATCAGCACGGCGACCAGTGGTTTGTCTGTGTTTGATTCAGTCATCGGTTCGTCTCGATACCTAGAGATCATCTCGCCGGAGTGCCCACTCATCACCTCGTAAGGGGGGGGCTCGCCGACGGGGGCGCACCCTACCAAAGCTGCGCTCCTTGAACAGGTCAAACGGGCTTGGCGGTTGGCCGATGGTCACGTACAGGAGGCAGGATGTCGAACGTCGCACTAAATGGGCGAGCACGAGTTGGATCGAATGAGCGTTCGCGAATCGCGAACGCTCATCTAGAGCGGACACGGCTACTTTGGCCCGCGGTTTTGGCTGCGCTTGCGGGATGCGCCAGCGCCGCTCCCGCAGCGCCGGTCCAAGAGCCCAGCGCCGAACCGGCGCCGGTGGCGTCTGACTCGGTGCCGCGAGCTCGGCCCTTGGCGCCAGCGACGGCGCTCGAACGAGAGATCGCCTCGGAGCTCGAGCAGTTCGTCACGGCGCTGGCGGGCTTTGGGGAGCGCAACGTCGACCACCCGCTGGGCTTGGCCGATGCGACCGATTGGGTGCACCAGACGTTGGAGGGCTACGGCCTCTCCGTCTCCCGTCAGGGGTTCAGCGTCGGTGATGAAGTACAGCAGAACCTGGTCGTCCACTTCGCGGGCGCCCGACGAGGCGACCACAGCGTCGTCGTCGGGGCACGCCTGGACAGCCCTTTGGGCTCGGTCGGCAGCGACGACAACGCCAGTGGTGCTGCGGCGCTGCTTTGCATCGCCAAACACCTCGAACGGCGTCGTGCGCTGCGCAGTGTCGACTTGGTCTGGTTCTCCGACGCCGGGATGCGGCGCGATCCTCAGGCGACGGGCGTCGGGGCCTTCCTCAAAGACGTGGAGCGTCGCGACGTCAAAGTCACCGCGATGATCGAACTGCATGGTCTCGGCGTGTTCAGTGACAGGGCCGGATCACAGCACGGCTCGGAAATCGTGCCGTTGTTGGATCCGTTCGCGCAATTCATTGCTCTCGTTTCTTATCCCGAACATGCGGTGATCTCGGATCACTTCAACTCCGCTTTGGTCGACACGACCAGCGTCCCGGTGCGCCGGGTTACCGCGTTCAGCGACGCGCCGAGCATTCCCGGCACGTTGCACGACCAGTTCTTGCACGCCGGTTACCCCGCCATGTTGATCTACGACACGCATGGGCTGCGCTACCCCGAGTTCGGCGGTGCGCAAGACACGCCCGACCGCTTGGACTTCCCGCGCATGGGTCGCGTGGTTGCCGGTATCGTGCGCGCGCTGCCATCGCTGATGGGTCCTTCCACCGAGATCGACGAACCGGGGGAGGATGCTCCGGCGAGCAGTGTGGTCTCTGGCGTAGCGGGCCCGGAGTTGCCCCCGGCGGGGGGCGCTCCAGCGGGCCCCGCGGCGAACTGATCGCCACGCCGCATTCAGGACACTACAGCCAGCCCTGGCTGACCACGAACGCCGCGAGCACGCCGGCACCGACGCCCGCGATCAGGTCGTCGAGCATGATGCCGAGCCCCGGCGGATTGGCGCGCTCCGCCTGGCGGATTGGCGGGGGTTTGGTGATGTCGAGCACCCGGAACGCGACCAGGGCGAACAACTGTGCTGGCCACGCCGCGGTGCGGACGGCGCCCATCGCGATCAAGGTTCCTGCGACTTCGTCGATGACCACCAGGCCCGGGTCGTGCTCACCCCGGTGCTCGGCGACGACTTGCGAGGCCCAAATGCCCACCACCGTCGCCACCGCCACCACGCACCAGTGCAGCCACGTCGGACCGAAACACAACGCGACGTGCAACGGCACCGTGCCCACCGAACCGACGGTGCCCGGTGCCTTGGGCGAAAACCCACAACCGAACCAGGTGGCGATGACGTACGCCACGCGTTGTTTGGCGGTCATCGCTGCGAACTCATTCGACGAAGCTCACTCGACGAAGCTCACTCGACCAAACTCACTCGACCAAGCTCACTCGACCGTGCAGACGCGGTCGCAAGCCGGGGCGTAGTCCTCATCGGCTTGCAGCTGGCTGCACGACGCAGTCTTGGTTTGGCTGATGCACTTGTCGGCTTCACTGGAGTGAAAGGACTCGTTGCCTTCACACAGATCGTTGGACTGAGCCGCGTCGCAGCCGAGCTCGGCTTGGAATTGAGACTTACAGCCCGAGGACGTCGCCGGGTACCCGACGGCCGCGAGGTCGTCGGACGAGAAACAGTCGTACAGGCGGTCGCAGACCGCGTTGGCCATGTCTTTGCAGAGTTGCGTCGCGTTGGGGCCGTCGTCGTCTTCGCCGCAGCTGACGAGCGTACCAACAACCAAACAAGCCAAACCGATGCGCACGAGCCTATCCACCATTCGCAAGTCCTCCGTTAACTCGGTAAAATTCCCAAGCAAGTCGAACGCCCTACGTAACAGGTCTCGAGGGGAAGCGCCAGAGTGAGGCGACCGCATCCCGGTTGGAGAAGCGCCGCGTTCTTGCGATTGACCAATCGTGGTTTGGGATCACTCCCACGATTTGCGCTCGCGGCGGATGCCGCCCGCCGTGCTGGGGATCACCCGCTTCGCTGTGGACCACCCGCCGTGCTGTGGACCACCCGCTTCGCTGTGGACTGCTCGTTGCGAAGCCGTTTGTTACGGCGTGCTGAAGTCGCCCGCGTCGGCTGGCGGCGGCCCGCCCTCTCCGGCGGGTGACCCCGTGCCCGCCTCCTGCGTCGCGGCGCCGCCATCAGGAGCAACCGTGTGCGGGATCCCTGCGTCGGTCTTCCCCGACGAGGGAGGCGCGGCCGCGTCTCGGGCGCAGCGAGCTGAGCAGCCGGCGTCGGCCTGCTCGGCGCACCGCGCCTGGCAGTCCTCGACGGGGGGGTCGGGTTCGCCGCAGCCGCCGATTTCGCTACTTGCACAGCTCGATTCGCAGGGGTGGCCAGGGCTGGGACACACCCAGCCCGGTTCGAGTTCGCAGTCTGCCGAGCAGCCGTCACCGCCCTGACGATTGCCGTCGTCACAGGCCTCGATCGACGTGGGAATGGATGTGTCCACACGCGATTCGATGCGCCCGTTGCCGCAGCCAATGCACACGCCCAACCCCTCGATGCACCGGTAACCCGGCTCGACTTGGCAGCGTTCGTTGCAGCCGTCGCCGCCTTCGACGTTGCCGTCGTCGCAGCCTTCGCCCGTTGATACGATGCCATCGCCGCAGAGTAACGCAGCCGTCGGCTCCGTAGCTGTTGGGGCCGGGACCATGACGGCACCGGGGCCCATGGCCGGGGTGGTCGGCACTGGCGCCACCGACGCATCGATGACGCGCGCTCGGAGCATAGGGGCGTCCGAGATGCTGCTCGCGTCATCGCCGTCACAGCCGTAGAGCGGCGCCACGGCGAGCACGAGTGAGAGGCCGAGACGGCGAGCCGCGCGATGCGCTGAACGATGACGTCCGGGGCGTGCACCCCCCCAACAAAAAAGCAGCGCAAACCTCGACCGCATCGTCGGAAGCTAGCGCACCTGGCCGCTGCTCGTCACATCTGTTGCGCGCGTCGGGTCGTCAAAACCCGTGGCGATGGCGATTCTCCCAAACGCGCTGCTGAGAGACAGGTGGAACGCGGATCACCTCAGGCGCGGATTCGCTGGTGTTCAGTGCTCTTCGAGGATCGCGCAGCTCAGGGCCCGAGCCATCGGCGCGACGTTCTCCGTGTACCATTGATTCTTGAAATCCCAGCGCACCTGCACGCCGTCGATTCTGTCGACGAACTGCAAGTCGCAGCGCGCGATGAATCGCGCCAGGTCTTTGTCTGCGCGACCCCGCGCCGGTTCCATGTGACGGCGCATCGCCAGGTCGGGGGTCGCCCATAAACCAGCAACCATCACCAGCACGTTGCCTGTCGCTGTCCGGTACGGCGCGATGATGTGGATGTCGTTGTCGTCGAGCGGCCCAGTGCCGTCACGCGGAAAACGCCGACGCTCTTTGTTGTATTGGCAACGCAGGTCGCCAAACGTGCGGTCGTCCGCACAGGCGAGACGATCGGCGTCCTTGGTCACCAGCGTGAGCTCGATCGTGTGAGTGCTGCCCGGCGTCCAATCGGCGGCGTTGGGTACTGCCACGGAGTGCCCCATCAGGCGATCGGCTGCGGCCTGGGCTTTGGCGTTGACCACGTCGCAACTGATCGCGGCGGTCAGGCCGATTACCGCCAACGAAGCGAGCAGGCGCCAGTCGAAGATGAACCAGAACGCCGGGGGGAGGGGCGCTGACGCGCTGCCGAGTGAACCCTCGGGCGGGCCCGAGGGCGTTGGGCCTGACGCCTCCGACGCGGGGTCCGACTGCGCACCACTGGCCGTCGCCACGTCTCCGTCGAGCAAGCGGCCTCTCTCGGCGGGATCGGGAGAGACTCGAGGGGCCTGGGCCGCGGCGGGGTCTGAGTCCTTTGCCGGTGCTTCGGAGTCGTTCGTGCGGTCGCTCGCTGTCACTACAGGGGGTCCTACACGCTCACCGTCGCCGGCTCAACGGCAATCACGGAACACGGCTTCGAACAGCGCTTGGCCCAATATCCGATGCCCTTCGGGACCGAAGTGGATGCCGTCCTTGAAGGGCTTGGCGTGGCCGGGACACAGCGCGTCGGGGTCGCCACAGCGCAGCAGGCTGTGGGCGTCGATCACTGCGTCCACGCCGTGCCCGACCTGCTCGTCGATCCACGCGTTGAGGGCCAGGGTGCTCGCGCCGCGTCGCGGGTTGAAGTATTTCTTGAAGCCGCCCCACGGAGCGACGTTGATCGCTACGACCTGCGCGCCGTGGTTTTTGGCAGCCGTGTACATCGCGGACAGATCCGACTCGATGCGCTCGTTGGTGCGGTGCGCGGTGAGGTCGCTGTACAAGTCGTTGACGCCGCCGAACACGATGACGTGCGTGTACTGGGGCTTGTCTGGGGTGAACAGTGCGTCGAAACGGCGCCGCATCTGGTTGACCATCTCGCCGCCCTTGCCGTAATTGTCGAAACTACTCTCGGGGCAGCGCTCTTCGAGAAAGCGGATGAACTTGCCGCCGCCCGATTTGTAGTCGGTCAGCGAATCTCCCATCACGGCGACGAAGTACGCTTGCTTGCTCGCTGGCGGCGCCGACGCCTGGGGGGGAGCCGTGGCCGTCGTGTTGGCCGTTGCAGCAGTGTCGGCCGCGACGGTGGGGGCTGGCGTCGCGGTTTCGTCGGAGGTCGGCAGTAGCTTGGGGGCGGCCGATTCGGAGCCGGGGGCTTCGGGCGGGGGCGGGGAACGTGTGGCCGCTTGAGTGGCGGTCGGTTCGAGGGTTGGCGTGGTGGGTTGGCAGCCGCTCGCGATGCATAGCGTCATTGCCCCCACGAGTTCGAGCAGGGCGCGCCCGGAACGCGGTAGCGGGACCGCTCGACTGCTGTACGCCACGCGACTTCGCTTCAGTATTTGGCGACGCCCCGCGGCATGACCAGGGTCGGGTCGTCCGTTGTTGCCTTGCGCAACGGCCGCAGTGTCAGCGGGCCGCTCGGCGGCGGTAGCGAATGAGCCCCCTGGTCGTCCAGTACCTGCTGGCAGTGCGTCATTGCCTCGTCGCGGGTCGCAAAGAAGCATTGTACGCCGCGCGGATCGAACTCGGGCTCGATGGTGAAGATCTCGCGCTGAGCGCGTGACCGGACGGCGATTGCTTCGCACAGCAGCGCGGGGCCGGCGTTGTCGAACAGCCACCGACGATGTGCGGCAAGTTTACGGCGCGTGGCAGCTGGCAGCAGGGCGCTGTGGGTCAGATCCAACAACAGAGCGAACGGCTGCCCGTAGGCGACGACCCGCGCGGTCTCTTCGGCATAGCGGGCAACCGTTTCATCTCCCCACTGGACCGGCGCCGTCAGTACGATCAGCGGCCAGTGGGTTTCGTCACGGTTCAGTCGGCGGAACATCGAGGGGCATGTTATCCACACGTTTCCCTGAGGAAAACCACTCCCTGGCCAGGATTGTCAGTTTTGCGGGTGGGCCGCTGCCGTTTCGGTACTCCCGCCCACACGAACGTGCGCAGTCGGAAATACCCACGAAAAGAACGGCTGGAATGTTTCGACTTGTGGATAACTCGTGGGCAATCTGAGGGCACCGGCCGGCGAGGCGACGTGCCGCAGCGAGTCGAAAGGGCCGTCGACGGACGCAAGTTCAGCAGTTGCGTGGTCGCAACGTTGCTCACCCAGCCCGAGGGAGATATTTGTAGCTCGTGCTTCAAGGTGCTCTCGTTGATCAACTGGAGACGCTGCGCGAGCGTCTGAAACGTCTCGGCCAGCGCCCATCGATGCAGTTTCCGAGAGCGTCCCGCGACGTGATCGAGGTTGTCGGGATGCTCGAAAAGTTCGGGCCGATGACCGAGGCGATGTACCTGATGATGGCGGCGGACGGTCGGGTATTGAACGTCGAACGCGAAGTTCTGCGCGGGGCGCTCGAAGTGCTCGGTGAGGGGCAGGTGCGTACGGCGCACATGGAAGCCATGCTCGATGCCTCGGCTCGAGCGAGCGCTGCCCAGGGCGCCGATCAACGGCTGGAAGCGGTGATTGCCGAGTTGCGCGACGATCCGATCAAGGCAGAGATCGTCGTGGTGCTTTGCGCTGCGGTGGCTCATGCGGATGGGACCGTCACCGACGAGGAGCAGGATCTGTTCGACCGACTCGCCGCGGGCCTGGGCCTAGGCGAAGCGCGTGCGGGCGAGATCCTCTCCCAGCTCGAAACCCGGTTCGAGAGCGATCCCGCTCGCTCTGAGTGACGGGAGCGAGCGCGGCGTTTGCGCCGTCGGGCTGAAGCTTACCGCAGGAGCGAGGTCAGCTGCCGACGAGCGACGGCCTGAAGCCGTCGGGAGCGTCGAAACCGAGCAATTGCAGGGTCGTCGCGGCGATGTTGCTCAGCCCCGGTGAGCTCACCGCCGGATCGAGGCGCAACTGAGGCAGGCTCGGGGCGTAGATGTGCAGGGGTACCGGGTTGAGCGTGTGGCTCGTCTTGACCTTGAGCTTGCCGGCTGCATCGCGCACCAGTGCATTGCCCTTCTTGGCGTGTTCGTACATCTCGTCCGCGTTGCCGTGGTCGGCAGTGACGATCAGTGCACCTCCGGCCTTGTCGATGAAGCGCATCAGGCGACCGATCTGCAGATCGACCGCTTCGACCGCCAACACCGCCGCGTCGCGGTGCCCGGTATGCCCGACCATGTCGCCGTTGGCATAGTTGAGGCGTGCGTGAGCGTACTTGCCCGTCGCGAGCTCGGCCAGCGTGCGATCGGTGATCTCCACGGCCTTCATCCAGGGCCGCTCTTCGAAGGGCAGGGTATCACTCGGCACCTCGACGTACGTCTCGCTCTTGTCGTCGAACTTGCCGCTGCGATTGCCGTTCCAGAAGTAAGTGACGTGGCCGAACTTCTGGGTTTCGCTGATCGCCAGCTGGGTGACGCCGTTCTTCGCCAGGTACTCGCCCAGGGTGAAATCGATCGCCGGCGGTGGAACCAAGAAGCGACTCGGTAGCTGCAAGTCGCCGTCGTACTGCATCATGCCGCTGAACACGACGTCGGGGCGCGCACCGCGGTCGAACTTCGTGAACGTTTCTTGTTCGAATGCTTGCGTCAGTTCGATGGCTCGGTCGCCGCGGAAGTTGAACAAGATCACGGCCGCGCCGTCACGGATCGGCCCGACCGGCTTGCCGTCGCTGCCGGTGACGACGAAGGCCGGTAGGTTCTGGTCGCCGATACCCGGTTGCTCGTCGCGGAATGCTTGGATCGCTTCTCGAGCTGATGAAAACCCGCGGCCCTCACCCAAGACGTGGGTCTTCCAGCCGAGTTCGACCATCGACCACTCGGCTTCGTAGCGGTCCATGGTTACCTTCATTCGGCCGCCGCCAGAAGCGATGCAGTAGTCCCGCCCCTTGTCGCGCATCCGCGTGAGCAGAGTCTCGATGCGGTCGATGTAGTTCAGGCCGGAAGTTTCGTGGACGTCGCGGCCATCCATCAATACGTGCAGGCGAACGCTCTGAACACCGTCGACATCGGCGCGCGCGATCATGGCTTCGAGGTGACCGATGTTGCTGTGCACGTTGCCGTCGGACAACAGCCCGATGAAGTGCAGTGGCTGGCCACTCTGCCGCACCTGATGCGCGCTGGTCTGCCAGGCAACGCTTTCGAACAACGCGCCCGTGTCGACCGCGTTCTGAACCAGTTTGGCGCCTTGATCGAAGACGCGGCCAGCACCGAGCGCGTTGTGCCCGACCTCGCTGTTACCCATGTCCGCGTCGCTGGGCATGCCGACGGCGACTCCATGAGCTGCCAGCTGCGTGGTGGGCGCGTTCGCAGCGAGCCAATCGAGATTGGGCTTACGCGCGAGCCACACGGCGTTGGATTCGTCCTCGACCCCAACCCCCACACCGTCCATCACACAGATGACGACGGGTCCTTTGAGGTTCGGGGCTGCGGGATGTCGCGGAAGCTGCCAGTTCGCCATACATCGGGCTCTTACCGACATCCGCGGCGCGACGCAAAGTGCAAATGCGCTCGTGTACTGGGGTTGAACGTCGACCGGGCTGCACACCATCGACGCGTGACCGACACTCGACCAGAGCGCCAACGTCCCAACATTGCTGGAACATTCAGCCGGCCGAGTGTCGGCGCGCTGGATCGGCGCCTTTGGAGCATGCGATGACGGCCGTATCACATCAGTGCAGTTCAGCGGCGACAACCCAACGCACCCAGCGTTCATCGTCTGGAAACCAACGACCCGAAACCCTGCGGGATCTGGCTTGGATTACCGCTTCAGGAATACGACAGAATGAACGCGTCGATGACTCAAAGCGGCGGCAAACGATGAACGTGATGGTGGCCGGGCAGAACCTGATGGCTCTGCGTATTGCGGAAGAGTTGATGCAGGGTCACCAGGTGGTTTCGCTGCGCAGTGACAATCGCGACAGCGTGGGGTTCGACAAACTCGACGTCGAAAGCGTGATTGGTGCAGCGACGTCCACCGATGCACTGCGCGCCGCACGGATACAGGTTTGCGACGTGTTCGTCGGCTGCACTGACAGTGACGAGCAGAACATCGTGGCATGCTTGGCGGCCAAGCGACTGGGTGCGCAGCGGACGATCTGCGTGTTGCAGAGCCCGGGCTTTCTCAACGTCGGTGAAGCGGACCGGGATCTGGCCGAATCGCTCGGCATCGACGACGTCGTGCGCCCCGGTGAACAGCTCGCTCAAGAGATCGTGCGCATCGTGACGATCCCCGGCGCTCTCGATGCGCGCGTCTTCGCCGAAGGACAAGTGGCGTTGCTGCGCTACGCGGTGGAAGCGGGCGCGCCGATTACTCTCGGGCCGCTGAAGAATCTTCAACTGCCGCGCGGCGTGTTGTTGGTGATGGTTCGGCGCGGGGACGACATGATCGTCCCTCACGGTGCCACGCGCATCGAAGCGGGAGACAAGGTCGTGGCCATGGGCCAGCGCAGTTCGATCAACGAACTGACGCCGTTGCTGCGCGCCAAACAACAGAAGCACCGCCTGGCTGCGGCGATCGTCGGTGCCGGTTCGGTGGGATTGGCGATCGCGCGGGGGCTCGAACAAGCCAAGTGGAGCGTGAAGTTGATCGAGGTCGATCGCAACCGCTGCGAGCTGGTTGCCGCCGAGTTGCAGTCGATGGTGCTGCACGGCGATGGTGCGGACTTGGATCTGCTGGAGCAAGAGCGCATCGGGGAGATGCCCGTCGTCGTGTGTGTGACCAACAACGACGAAAAGAACCTGTTGGTTTCGTTGTTGACCAAGGAGTTGGGCGTGCCGCGCATCGTCACCCGCGCCGACCGCCTGCACAACGAGCGCATGTTCGAGAAGGTCGGTGTCGACGTCGTGTTGTCCGCGACCGGCGCCGCCGTGCGAACGATCGTGCAGAGCATCGACACGAGCCACGCCGAGATCCGCGCGGAGCTCGAGCACGGTTCGGCCTGCGTGATCGAGTTGAAGCTACCGGACAACTTCCCCGAGGCGCGCCTGATGGATCTGACGCCACCGGAACTCGCCGTGGTCGGCTCGATCAGCCGCGGCCGCCAATTGGTGATCCCGCGGGGGTTGGACACGCTGCGCCCCGGCGATCAAATCTTGGTGTTTTGTTCGACGGCGAACGAAGAAGAAACGCGCCAATTCTTCATGGAGCGCGGCGATCGCGCCGAGCAGGACTGAGCCGAGAAGGACCGAGACGTGCGGCTGTTGTTGGTTTTGAGTCTCGTCGGGCAGATTCTGCGACGCTTCCCGGTGGTGTTCGTGCCACCGCTGGTTTTGGCGCTGTTCGATGGACACACCGAATCGGCCGTGCGCTTCGGGATCAGCGCGTTGGTGGCGTTCATTGCGGGGACGTTGATGTCGGCCACGCCTGCCAAACACACTACGTTCTTTCGAGAAGAGGCACTTGCGGTCGTCGCTCTGACGTGGTTGTTCGTCGCCGTGGCGGGTGCCATCCCGTACGCGTTCTACGGCCTGACGTTCGTCGATGCGTTCTTCGAATCGTTCTCGGGGTTCACCACGACCGGCGCGACCATCTTGGCCGACTTCTCACCCTACGATCGCGCGTTCTTCTTGTGGCGGTCGATGACGCAGTGGTTTGGCGGTTTGGGGGTGATTGCGCTGTTCATCTTGGTCCTGCCCCGGCTGGGGATCGCCGGTCGGCAGATGTTCTTTGCCGAAGCCTCAGGCGCGCCGTCGGAGGCCGTCAGCCCGCAGATCCGTGCCGGCGCACGCCGGCTGTGGGTTCTGTACATCATCCTGACTTTCTTGACCGCGGCCTCTCTGCACGTCGTCAGTGGTTTCGGTTGGTACGACTCGGTCAATCACGCGTTCACCACGCTGGCCGCGGGAGGTTTCTCGCCGAACCCCGAATCGATACAGGGCTACCACAGCGTCAGTGCCGAGTGGATTCTGACCCTGTTCATGACCTTGGCTGGAGCGAGCTTCACGCTGCAATACAAGGTCTTCACCGGGCGGATCTGGGGGTTCTTTCAGGATGGCGAGTTCCTGTTCTATCTGGGCGCCATCGTTCTGCTCAGTGCGGGGGTCGCGGTGGTTTTGGTCGGGCCGGACGTCTCCGTGCACGAGGCGCTGCGCCTGGGCTTCTTTCAGATTTCGAGCGTGATTTCGAGCACCGGTTTCGCCAGTACCGACTTCAACCTGTGGCAAGACTCGGCACGCGCGTTGCTGATCGTCGCGATGTTGATCGGTGGCTGCGCCGGGTCGGCGGCGGGCGGGCCCAAAGCCGTCCGCTTGCTGCTCGTGATCAAACACGTGCTGCGCGAGATCCGCCTGACGCTCCACTCGCGCAGCGTGCTGCCGATTCGCTACAAGGGATCGCCGGTCAGCAACGACATCATGCGCTCGGTGTTCACGCTCGTGGCGCTGTTCATGCTCGGGCATTTCGTGATCGGTACGGCGCTGGTGCTGCTCGGTGCCGATTTGATCCTCGGCTACTCGGCGGCCTTGGCGTGCTTGGGCAACATCGGTCCGGGTTTCGGCATGGCGGGGCCGATGGGCAGCTTCGCCGGGTTCGACGATGTCTCCAAGCTGATCTTGACCTTTGCCATGTGGCTCGGTCGCTTGGAGATCGTCACCGTGCTCGCTCTGCTGCACCACGACGTGCTGCGCGGATTGCGCTTGCGCGGCGGCGGTTGACGAGCAGCGCTGCTCGATGGTTGCGAGCTCTGCCTGGGTTTGCCCCTCAGCTGCGCTCGAACACCAAGAAGCGATAGCTGACGATCTGCCGTTTGAGGCACTGCTGCAGCGCATCGCCCCCGCGCAGACTGTCCCAATACGGCGAGCGGATGGGCAAATGCCGACCGAGCGCCAACATGGCGCGGATCAGGTGATCGCGGGGCCTGCCGAGTTCGAGGTAGGGTGTCAGGTCGATGTCTTCGACGAGTTTCAAATGCGGCGTGAGCGCGGCGAGTTCGGTGGGGCAGCAAAGCGAGTTGGCGTGCCAGCGTGCGACGAACTCGTCGAGGAGACGCGCCCGGCGCGCCGTTGCTCGCGCCGGGTCACGCTCGACCAGAAAGTCGTCACACAGCAACAGGCGTCCACCGGGTTTGAGTACGCGCGCGGCCTCGTCGAAGAATTCTCTGTCATCAGCGGCGTGGATGAACGCCTCGATGGAGAATGCGACATCGACCGTGCCGGGATCCACCGGCAGCTGAAGGAAGCTGCCCTGGGCACAGCGCAGTCGGCCTTGGTGCACGCTGTCAGCGAAGCGCGCGCTCGCCATCGCCGCTTGGACGGGACTCAGGGTCACGCCGAGTCCGCTCAGCGGTGTGCGCTCTGCCAGGTACAGCAGGCTGGCACCGACGCCGCATCCCATGTCGACCACGACGGGCCCGTCATCATCGGCGTTGCTGCCGACGTCCCGCAAGCGCTGCAGCACGAGCTCGTTGACGTACTGAAATGCGGCGGCCCGGTCCACTACGCCAGGGCCCCAAACCGCCCGGTGGATCGCCGCCTGCTCGCCGCCCTGCCCAAAGCGCAAGAAGCGTCGCGAATTGTGGTCGTAGTACTCCTTCACGCGGGCTTCGCGGGTGGAATTGGCCGACGGCTGGGAGCTGGACACGCTCGGGTGATAATCGAAGACGACGCGAAGATCAAAACGCGCCGCGCCGCTCGTCGCGTGCAGGCTCATCGCGACGTGTGCCGCGGCAGACCGACATCCCCTAAAGAGGCTTCGCGGATCTCCAAACGTGTTACAGACGGGAGGCCAGCTCTGGACCGTCGCTCAACGAACGGGACGGCCGATGGCGATTTGGGTTTCGAAGGCGCGCCACTGGAGCCCGACCCAGCCGTAGGCTCGCGGCGCGCCCGTGTCGGTGTCGACCACGAGCAGGATCGTTCCCAGCCCGAAACCCGAGTGGTCCTGGCGGGTGTCGTCGTGATGCAGCAGGCTGGTCGAGTCGATGACGCGCACCAGGTAGGCATCGCTGTAACCCGTAACACGCACCGGTGGCAGCGCGATGAACGCGACGTGCCCGGTGTAGCGCGACTGGATGATCTTCGGCTTGACCCAGGCGATGACGTCCCCGGGGCGTGCATCTTCGAGGCTCTCGATGCGCTGCCAACCGTGTTTCGGCTCGTTGCTGGGAGCTTTTGCGATGCGGCGTGCGTAGTCCGCAGCAAGTGGACGGCGTGGCAGCTTCCACGCGGCGGCCTGGGCCGCAACGGGAGCCGCCTTGCGCAGTACCCACTGGGTCATCCCCGAACAGTCGAAGTGGTAGCGGCCTCGCGTCTCGTCGACGCGGGTCGTCGCGGAGTACTTCAGGTCGACACCCGCCTGCGCGATTCTTCCGAGGACTTTCATCACCGGGTTGGCGGTCCAATCGATGTCTGCGTCGCGCAGTGGCGTCGCCGCCCGATGCCCGGGAGGAGGTTTGCTCTGCACCGTGAGCCGCTGCGACGGGGCCGGTCGTTGCTGCTGCGTTGGGTCAGCCGTCGTTCGTGGCGCGGCCTGGGCATACGGTTCGCCCAGAGCGCAACCGACGCAGGTCGACCCTTGCAGCACGATCAGTGCGAAGAAGAGAAGCGAGCGGCGGCTGTCGTCGAGCATCGGTTGGCGCGGTTTGGTGTCGCCGTGCTGCTGGGCGGCACGGATGCAGTCTGTGCTGGAACCCGCGAGGCGTCGAGTTCTTGGTTCGATTGGCCCGCAAGCGCCGCGGGGATGCCCCTTGTTTCCGTCGAGGCTGCCGAGTACTCAGGGATGTGGCCAAACCCCGCAAGCGCTTCTTGAACCCCGAGCTGCGCGCCGCGATCGCGCGGCAACGCAAGGCCAACGCGAGCACCGCGGCTCAGCGGCAGCGCTTCGCCTCGCACCGCGCCCGCGTCACGGAGCTGGTTCGCGGCGCCGCTCATCGGTCGGCGCTGTGTGTGTTGGGGGCGGGCAACTGCAACGACCTGGACTTGGACGTCGTCGCCGAGGCGTACGACGAGGTGCACTTGGTCGACCTCGACGAGCGCGCCGTGACCGCCGCCGCTGCTCGCGTGAGTGCCGACCGTCGCGGCAGGTTCGTCGTGCACGCGCCGCTGGACATCAGTGGCCTCGTCGATGCACTACCGCGCTGGAAGGCCATGCAAGTGAGTGAGGAGGGGTTGTTGCGATTCCCCCAAACCGTGGCGCAGGCTGTCGCGACGAAGCTCGGCCGGCACTTCGACTGTGTGCTGTCGGGCTGTGTCCTGACCCAACTGCAACTGATGGTCGTCGACGTGCTGGGTGATCAGCATCGGCTGTTTGCAGCGGCGAGCCAAACGACGCTGCTCACGCACTTGCGGCTGCTCGATGCGTTGCTGGCGCCGAGCGGGGAGGCGTTCTTGGTCACCGAGTTGGCTGCCGTCGAAGCCGAATCCGCGCCGCGGGACGCCAGCGAGCTCCTGGCCGAGCTGGTCGCGAGCGGCGGTGGGTTTTCAATCGCATACCCGCCGCTGTTGTCGGCGACGATCGAGGACGACCCGTTGCTCGCGCGGGGTATCCGTGCCGAGGTGTTGCGGCCCGCCTGGTATTGGCACCAAGGGCCGGATCGCAGCTACGTCACTTACGCGATGCAGCTGTCTCGGCGCGCTGGCGAATCGTAGGCGTCGGCTGGGTATCTGTCGCAGACCCGCGGCCCCACAGCTGCAGCCACGCGACCGCCAGTGACAACAGCAACGGAGCAGAATAGACCAGCGCCCACAATCGCTCCGGGCGCAGCCAGGGCAGGGGCGGCGCGGCGACCGACATCAGTGCCAGCATCCAAAACGCCGCCGCAACGGCCAACCAGCGCGCCGCTGGCTGCGTGGGTCGAAACGCCGCCCGGCACACCACCGGCAAGGCGAACACCAAGTAGTGCGACCAACACGTGCCGAGTACCCCCAAGGCCAGTGCCATGCAGCAGGTGTACAGAGTCGTGAAGTCGGGGCGACGGTTGCGGGCGATCCAACTGATGGCGAGCGTGCACGCTGCCGCAAACAGTGCTTCGATGACCAGCTGCGCAAAGCTGGCATGGCCGTGTTTGGCCCACTGCGCGACGTTGAGCGTCCAATCGGGGGAGGCGAGGCGCTCCGCCAGCGCGCGCAGGCCGATGCTGTTGAAGGCCAGCACGCTGGTGGTCGAAAGATCGCCGAGAACCGCGCGGTAGCCGGCGAGCAGAACGTCGGGAAATAGCAGGCGCGGCGCGACGCCGAACATCAGTGCGTGAGCGAACAGTCCGAGCAGGAATTGCCGGTGCTTGCGCCCCAGGAGCAACACGCCGAGCGAGCCGATTGCCCAGGGTTTGAACGCGCTGGCGAGCAACAGCGGCAATAACCACCAGCGCCGACCGCGGCCGACGGCATCGAAACCGAGCAACATCAGCGCCGCCGTCGGCAGCACGTTTTGCCCGAGCAAGCCCGCGTAACTAGCGGGAAATGAGCTTGCCGCCAGCAGCGCGACCGAAAGCGATGGCCAACCGTCAGGCAACCCAGCGAGGCGCGCACACGTTCGACCGACGACGACGGCGCAAGCGGCGTTGAGCGCGGCGAAGCACCAAAAGAACTGCTGGGCGCTGGTGACCGCGATGAGTGGGAGCAACAGCGCCAGATAGGTCGGGCTGTAGACGAACGCGGTGTCCGGCAGGCCAACGTGCGCTCGCTCCACCGCGTCGAGCCAGGCCGCGTCGAAACCGCCGGTGGGCATCCACGCTCCTCCGTGGTAGATCGCTTGCGGCCGCCCTTCGAGCCACAGCCTGCCCGCGACGTACGTCGGGATGAGATCGATCGGATACTGCGCTGGCGAGCGGGCGTTGCCCAGAGTCCAGGTGAGCAATACCAACGGCGCGAGCAGGCACGTCGCCGCGCTGAAGCGATGCCGCCGTAGGAACTGGACGAGCCGATTCGAATGCGGGTCGAGGCCGAGCCAATTCGGCAACCTACTGGAGCGCAGCAGCAACGGGGGTGAAGCGAGCTCGGGATCCACCATCGCCCGGGATGTTGTCGCGTCGGGTGTCGTCGTGCGAGCAGCCGCGGGCAAGTTTCGTAGACCGACGTGGATACGGAGCGGGGCCTCGTTCGTGGAAACGACTCGGGTGACGGTGAGGAGCGGGCAGTAGGGTGTATTCCGAGTTGAATACGGAATCGAGCGGTGAAACCCGCCTGTGACCATCAACTACTGGAAACGGCGCGGGGCTTCCGGCAAGCTCGGTCCGATGGGTAGCCCCGGACGTGATGCCGTCGAAATCTTCGCGTACCTCGACTACCGCGCGTTTCTCAGCGACTACTACGTGTTCAAGAAGGCAACGGCGCGGCTCAGCTATCGGGCTTTTTCGCGCAAGGCCAACCTGCGATCGCCCAATTACCTCAAACTCGTGATCGAGGGTCAACGCAACCTGACTCAGCCCATGGCCAAGCGCTTTGCCAAGGCTTGCTCGTTGAGCGATGTGCAGACGGAGTACTTTCTGGCGCTCGTGGCTTTTGGTCAGGCTAGCGACTTGGAAGAGCGCAGCATGCGCTATCGCGAGCTGAAGCGCTTTCAACACTATCGGACGGCGTTTCGTCTCGACGTCTCCGACGATACCTACCATTCGCGCTGGTATTTGCCGGCCATCCGTGAACTGGTCGCGACCAGCGTGTTTCGAGAAGATCCGGTGTGGATTGCCAGCATCATGCGCCCTGCCATCAGCGTCGACGAAGCCGAAACGGCGATTGACACTCTACTCGAACTCGGTTTGCTCACCCGCGACGAGCAGGGGCGGTTGCAGCAAGTGCAGCGCAGCGTCTCGACGGGCAGCGACCGCGTTCGCTCGCTGCACCTCGTGCAATACCACCAGACGATGCTCAGCCACGCCGCGACGTCGCTGCAGCGCTTCGGTGGCAATCAGCGCGACGTTGCTTCGGTGACGTTGCGCATGGGCCCGGACGGGATTTCGAAGCTGAAGGGGCGTTTGCAAGCGTTTCGCCGCGAGTTGATGGACTTGTCCGACGCCGAGCCCGAAGCCACGCAGATCGTTCACGTGGGCATGCAGATGATGCCGCTGACTCAGACGCCGGAAGACGGAGCAGACGGATGACCTCGAACCAGCATCGCAAACAGCGCAGTGGCCCAAAGCGATGGGTGGTCGTGTTGCTCGCCTGCACGGCGTGCAGTTCGACGGAATCCGGCAATCCGGAAGCGACGCCGGCGGGGGCGCCGACTCCCGAGGGCACCACTTTCCCCACGGTTCCAGCAACCGGGACGGGTCCGTTCGTGCCGCCATTCCCGCCGGGACCGCAGCCGTCAATGGTGCAACCGTACATTCCCGAGCCGCCTGCTACCCATCCGCCCGTTTCCGGCACCGGTACTGGAGTATCCCCTGTCGCCTCGGGTGCACCCACTGCCGTTGCTGCCGACGCGGGAGTTCCCGACGTGGAACCGAGTTCTGAACGCGCTCAGCCACAGCCCGCCGTCGTCGATGGGCCACCCGAGGGCAGCGGCGGAACGATTCCCGCCACTGTCGCGGCCGAGGTGAACGTTGCCTCAGGGTGCTTCGGTGCTGACGCCGGTGAAGCCGAGGGCGCCGCTGGCGCGCCGTGTTCCGCTCGGCGCGATGCGGGTCGGTAACTTGTCTCCGCTGCATCATCGAAAATTGGTTCTTGGGGGGTGACGGCGCGTCGAACCATCAGTCGCCCCTCGTGAGGTCCGACTGATGACGACCCTCGCCTGTCCCCCCAAAAAATACCCGCCCGATGCCCTGCCGCGTGGTTCAGCGGCTCTCGTCATGGCCCGCCGCTCGCCGAGGTGCGGCATTGCACAGTGTTGCACCGCGTGCGTATGCCATGTCGTACCCACTGATCTCCATCACGCGTCAGTGGCGCGGGCGCGACGTCGAGGGATCGTGCGCACAGGGATCGCCTGCATCGTCGATGGCGGGACCCGAACTGGCTCGCTTGCGCCATGAACGCTCCAAGCCCACGGCACTTCTGCACGCAGGCGCGCGCGTTCGTGACCATCTGGGCTTTGCTGTAGCGGGCTCTGCTCGGTTCCCGTAGAACAACTCGGTGATTGGGAGTTCGACACGGTGAGGCAGTGCGTGTGGGGGCAGCGCGTGCAGGGGCAGTGCGTGCGGGGGCAGTGCGTGCGGGGGCAGTGCGTGCGGGGGCAGTGCGTGCGGGGGCAGTGCGGGCCCGAGCAACACACGTCGAGATCGCAAACGGTGCAATCGCCTGGTACACCATTGCGCGTCGTCGGGTGCGCGTGGGTGTGTGCGTGGCTGTTGGCGGGCTGCGGCGGACAGAGCAACGCGACGGCGGTGCATGCCGACGACCCCGCCCACGTTCCCGACGGCGGCGCGACGGGACTCGACGCGACCGATGACGATGGCGACGTGCCGCCGAGCGCTGGCTCATCGTCAGTGCCGGGGTCGCCTGCAGCGAGCGGGTCGATGGCTGGTCCCGGGGTTGGGCCCGCGCCGGGGTCGAGTGCAGGACCCGAGCCCTCGCCGGTCGATTCGCCGTACCCACCGATACCCCTCGATTGGGACGCCACGCCGAACAACTATCGCTACGTGCGCTTGACGCACGCCCAATGGGCCAACAGCGTGCGGGACAACCTGCGCATGACGCAGCCCCCTGAGGAGATCGACGCGTTTGACGACGAATTGCCCGGTGGACTGTACGATACCCACGAAGATGGGTTGTACGTCTCCGAAGGCGTGTACTTCGACTACGAGACCGCAGCGGAATCTCTGGCTGCCAGGCTGGAAGCCGACCCGCAGTGGTTGTCGCAAGTTTACGCTGGCGATGATCCCGAGGGTTTCGTCGCTCAATTGGGCAGGCGCTTCTATCGGCGACCGCTGACTGACGCCGAGCGCGCCACGTACCTCGAGATCTTCGAGACCGGCGCGGGCTTTGGCTCGAGCGAGTCCGAGGCGTATGCCAAGGGTGCCAGCTTCGTCCTCGGGGCGATGTTGCAGGCGCCGTCGTTCGTCTACCGCTCCGAAACAAGCGCAGAAGGACAGCCGCTCGACGCCTTCGAACTCGCGACGAAGCTTGCCTACTTCTTGACCAACACGACGCCGACTGACGCACTGCTCGAGAGCGCTGCAAACGGTGGTCTCGATTCGGCTGACGGTGTCGAAGCCGAAGCGACGCAGTTGTTGGACGCGCCGGGTGCACTCGAAGCGTTTCGGCGCTTTCACGGCCAGACGTGGCACACGCGCCATCTCGCCGCCCTTCCGACCGAGCCCTTCCCCGAGTACACGCCCGAGCTGGCTCTGGATCTCCAGAGCGCCGCGGACGCGTTTTTCGATCACGTCTACGGACAGGGTCTCGGACTCGATGCCATCTTGACCGACACGACCGGTTTCGTCACTCCGCGCATGGGCGCGTTCTACGACGTCGATGTGCCGGGCGAAGGCCTGAGTAGCATTGATTTGGGGCCGGAGCGCCCGGGCTACTTCACACAGTTGCCGTTCTTGATGATGACGGGCCGCGGTCCCAACCCGAACACGGTGCGGCGCGGGATCGAGCTGAACGATTACGTACTGTGCGCGGGCGTCCCGATTCCCGACGGGCTCGACATTCCCGGGCTGCCCGAAATCGACGAGGGCATGACCAACCGCGAGCGTTTGACGGCGTTCACGGCTGGCGATGGGTGCCGCCATTGTCACGAGGGCTACATCAATCCGCTCGGGTTCGCGCTCGAGAACTTCGACGGCTTCGGCGTGGTTCGCGCGACCGACAATGGGTTCCCCGTCGACACCTCTGGAGCTTACCCGTTCAGCGAGGGCGCGCAGTCGTTCGACGGGGCTCCGCAGTTGATGCGCTTGCTGGCAGAGTCGGAACAGGCGCACCGCTGTTACGCCGCGCATCTCCTCGAATACGCGCTGGGGCGCCAGCCGTCGGCAAACGATTCGGCACTCGTCGACACGCTTGCCCGTCAGTCGCAACTCGATGGCTCGACACGAGCCCTTGCGCTGCAACTGGTCACCAGCGACACGTTCCGCATCCGACGAGGAGGCACGCCATGAGCCGGCAAATGCGCTTGCCGTTCCAGAAGCCAACTCGCCGCAGTGGCACGTTGAGCCGGCGGCGATTTCTACATGGGGCCGGAGCGGTGAGCATCGCGCTGCCGTACTTGTCGAGTACGAAAGAACGCTCGGCGTGGGCGGCCGACGAGCCGCGATTTGCGTTCTTCATCAGCGCTCAAAACGGGGTCGTTGCCGACACGTTCTGGCCGAACGAACTCGGCCCATTGACGAACCTCGCCGACGATCCGAACGCCGCGGGCGAGCTGGGGGAGTTTGCTGACCAGCTGTTGTTCATCCGCGGCGTGACCTACCCAGCGGGCCTGACCGGGTGCGGGCACGCCCAATCGTGTTCGATGATGTTCACCGGCGCACCTTCCGAGGGGTCTACGAACAAGGCCGTATCGACGGCGCCGTCGATCGACACCATCCTCGCGCCATACCTCAACCCCGACGGTTCTGAGCCGCTGGCACTCTATGCCGGGCCGAAGGGGGGCTACATCAACGAGCGCATCTCGTTCATCGAAGCCGGCCAAGTTCGTCCGGCCGAGTCCAACCCGTACCAGGCCTATCAGGATCTGCTCACGCGGTTCATGCCGACCGAAGAGCAAATGGGCGCTGCCGCACTCGACGAACTCACTGCGCGTCGCAAGAGCGCGGTGGATCTCGTGCGTGACGAACTGTTGGCCTTCCAGGGCCGCAGCGGGATATCCGTCGCCGACAAACAGCGCCTCGACGTTCACTTGCAGAGCTTGCGCGACATCGAACTCGACCTTGCCGATGTCATGGGCAGCGGGTGTACCCTGGACAGCTTGGATGTGGCCAGCATCGAGGCAGCGAACGAGGTCTTCAAGGACCGCACCAAAGTCGAAGAGATGGCACGGTTGCAGATGCAAATCGCGGCGTTCTCCTTTGCCTGCAACATCAACAACGTTGCCACGCTGCAGTGCGGCGACGGTGAAGACGACTCCATCTACCTCGTGCCGTCCAACGTCGACCGTCGCTGGACGTTCCACTGGATCCAGAATCGAATTCAGTCCGACGGAAGCTCGGGCAACGACGCCATGGCCGCGGCCGCTCACGCCGAGATCGACCGCTGGAAGATGCAGTCGTTGAACTATTGCCTGCAGCAGCTCGACAAGCATCAACTGCTCGACAAGGGCGTGGTGATGTGGGCCAACCAAATGGGTGAGGGGCACCCGCACTCGTTCAGAGATCTTCCGATCATACTGGCAGGCAATCCTGGCGGCGTGTTGCAGAGCGGTCAGCACCTCGAGGCAGATCCGAGCTCCACTACCGTGCAAAACGGTCGCGTGCTGACTTCGGTTGCCAAAGCCGTGGGGGTCGACGTCGTGATCGGCACCGACGAGGCGGGCGCGCTCCCCAGCTTGTTCGCCTGAATGGGCGAGCACGATTGTCGCGCGCGCACTCTCGTTACGGATCCGCTCAGAATGCCGGCAAACCGGTGAGGGCCTTGCCCAGCACCAGGGTGTGGATCTGATGTGTCCCTTCGTAGGTAGACACACTTTCGAGGTTGAGCATGTGGCGCATGACCGGATACTCGAGCAGGATGCCGTTGGCACCGAGCAAGTTGCGGCAGCGACGCGCGACGTCGAGCGCCATCGCGACGTTGTTGCGTTTGCACAGCGCAACCTGTTCGGGGAGCAGTTTGCTCGCTCGCTCTTTGAGGCGGCCAAAATGCAGGTTCAGGGCGTCCGCCTTGACGATCTCCGTCGCCATGTCGGCGAGCTCTGCCTGCACCAATTGCTTCTGAGCGATGGGCACACCGAATTGCTTGCGTTCGCCCGCGTAGCGGATCGTCGCGTCGAAGCAGGCCTTGGCGGCACCGACGGCGCCCCACGCGATCCCGAAACGCGCTTGGTCGAGACAGCGCAGGGGCGCTCCCAGCCCAGTCTTGCCCAGCAACACGTTGCGTTCGGGGACGCGGCAACCGTCCAAGACGATTTCGCCCGTCGAGCTCGCCCGCAGGCTCAATTTGCCGTGGACGGTCGGCGTTTCGAACCCCGGCATCCCACGTTCGACGATGAAACCCGTGATCGACTGGGAGTCAGTCGCGTCGAGCTTTGCCCACACGATGGCGACGTCGGCGAACGGCGCGTTGGTGATCCACATCTTGCTCCCGGTGAGCAGGTAGTCGCTGCCGTCACGTGCGGCGTGCGTGCGCATGCTGCTCGGATCCGAACCGCTGTCGGGTTCGGTGAGGCCGAAGCACCCGATTAGTTCACCCGCGGCCATCTTCGGCAAGAAACGTTCGCGCTGCTCGTCGTCGCCGAAGGCCCAAATCGCGTGCATGGCGAGTGCGCCCTGGACGCTGACGAAGCTGCGTAGCGCGCTGTCGCCGAACTCGAGCTCCTGCAGTGCCAATCCGTAGGCGACCGCACCCATGCCGGCACAGTCGTAGCCCTCGATGTGCGCGCCCAGTAGCCCCATCGCCGCAAGCTCGGGGATGAGCTCCCGCGCGAAGCGCTCGGTGTCGAAACATTCGGCGGCAATGGGTAGGTAGCGTTCGCGGACGAAGCGTCGGACGCTATCGCGGATCAGACGTTCGTCATCAGTCAGAGTGCTGCTGAATGCGCTCAGGGTGTCGAGGGCGGTGGCCGTCATCCGTCCACTGTATCGCGGATTGGGCGACGACCCCACACTTCTGCGCCCACCCTTGCAGACTCTTGCTCGCTACTTCCCGTGGCTGGGTTGCAGGAAGGACCGCAGCTCTCTGGAGCTTTCGGGCGAGAGCTGCTCGAAGTGCTTCAGCGTTTCCTCACGCCACTCGGGGCGCCCAGCCGGGAGCATGACACGCATGAACGAGCGCATCTCATCGGGGCCGATGCTGCCCAGAATGGCCGCTTGGGCCTCGAGTAGTTGGTCGTCGTTGAAGCTGCGCTGCAGCAAGGGCCCAGCGATGGTCTCTTCGGTGTGCATGTGCTCGAAGTTGTGCGCGACGAACGTGGAGAAGTGCAAGTAGAGCGCCTCGAGCTGTTGGCCCGCATGCTCGGAGTCGTCTTCGACGCATCGAGCCAGGTCGCGCAGGGCGGCAATGTCCGCCTCGTGGGAGCGGTGGTCGGTGTCGAGTTGCGTGCCGACTTGCTCTGAAGCGCGCGCCAGCAGCGGGTGAACGTGGCGCTCCTCGTGTTCGATGTGACGCTCCAGCAAGTACAGAACCCCGTCCAGGTCGTCGAGTACGGCGCTGCGCTCGCGACTCGGCTCGGGGGAGACGTTGCCCAGTCGCAGCAGGATGTCACACAACACCCAGCGGATCCCCTTGTGGGGAGCCGAGTACAAGTCGACCGCCGAGCGGTTCGGTGCTGACTCACGGTCGGTTTGGGGCTCACGGTCGGTCTGGGGGGCGAGTTCGGGGTTCATCACTGGCCCTCCTGTGTGGCCGCGCGCGCCAGTTCGTAGCCCTTGGCGATTGCCGCGATGGCGGGCTCGGGCACCTCGGGTTGGGGCACGCGGTTTTTGATCGGCGCGAGGCTCTGCAGGTACGCAAACATCGCGTTCAAGTCGGCTTCGGGTTGGTTGGATAGGTTCTGCCAGGGCATCGGCGGCAGAAGCACACGCCCCGTCCCTTTGCGGTGCCCGGAGCGCATCGTCGCGATGAACTCCTCACGCGTCCAGCTGCCGAGCCCGGTCTCGGGATCCGGCGTCAAGTTGGACGCGTAGACGACGCCGAAGGGAGCCTTGAAGCTCGTGAAGCTGGCGCCGATCACCGCTTGGTCCCCAGCCTGGGGTTGCCCCGAAGGGGCGGGAGCGCCTTCGGGGTGTCCCGACAACGCCAAGTGTCGCTGCGGTACGGGCATCCCGAGTTTCGGGTCGAATGCCATGGGAGTGTGGCAGTCGCCACAGCCACCCAGCCGCACGAGCTGCTCGCCGCGATGGACCAGCAGTTGTGGCGACACTTCTGCGGGTGGTTGCTCGACAGCGGCGATCTCAGCGCGGCTCTCGGAGCGCAGCGGCTCGGGGCGCTCGCGACTGCACGAGCTGCCCACCAACGCCAGCATCAGGCACGCGGTGCGCGGCAGCTGAGTGGAACGAAGAATTCGGATGGTTTGCGACGGGTACATGGGATCTCCTTGCTCGGTCACCGCCGTCGGTGCCGACGCCCCTCGTTCTGCCCGTTCTCAATCGGAAGTGCCGCTAAATGGCTGCTAAGGCGCCCTTAAGAGTTCCTTAAGGACCGGTGTGCCGGGGAAAGGCGCGACGGGTTCACGGCTCTGGAGGAGCCGTTCCGGCAACCTCTTGCAGTTGCAGCTCCCGGTCGCTCTCCAGGCGAAAGGCACCGCGACCCGTCGAAACCACCCGCAGGTCCGGGCACTTTTGCTCCAGGCGCTTCTTCAGCAGAGACAGGCGGCTTTCGAGATTGTCTCGGATGGGCGGGAGCTTGAGCCAGGGGTCCAAGCGCAGCTCTCGGTTGCTGAAATCGGCGCGCCCCGTCTCGACGCGTGTGCGCAGCAGCTTCCACAGGATGCGCCCCGGCACGTTGCGCACCAGGTAGTCATCTCCGATGAACACGCAGTCGTCGGCGGGAAAGAAGCGGAATAGCAGCGGCGGTTGCGTGTCGGCGACGGGCTCTGGCTCGCGCGTCCGTTCGCTTCTGGCGTCGAGCAGAGCCGCAATTTGGCTCGCGACGATCTCCAAGAACGCTTCGTCCCACTCGTCGAAGGCCAGGGGCTTGGAACTCTCCACGGCGATCACACCCACGAGTCGTCGGCTGACGACGAGGGGGATTGCCATCTGGCTCGAGGCGTTCACCAAGCCGGGCAGCGGGACCTCCGACTGCACGGCAGAGCGCCCGACGGATCGGTGGGTGGCCTGTCGCACTGCCCGGCCGTAGCGCAGTTCTGCATCGACACAGCTCATTCGGATTTGTCGCATCTCCTTGGCGACCGTTCCGATCAGCCCTTCGCCGATGCCAATCTCTGCGCCCATGTCGAGGTTGCCGTAACCGCGGCTTGCCACGGTGCGCAGACACCCACCGTCCGGAGTCGGCACCAGCACCATCGAATGCGAAAATCCGAGAGCGTCGTCCAACGTGGCGAGGACTTCCTCGAGTAGATCCGAGAAGCCCTCGGCGCGCCCAATACAACGCGAGACGAGCTGTAGCGCGCGCATCTCCGAATGCTCTTCGGTGATGTCGAGGTCGACTCGAGGACGCACCGTCGAAGGCGGCTCGAGAAAGCCTTCGAGTTCGCTGCAACTGCGCACCTCGCAGACGTCCGCCGACTGCAGCTTGAAGATCCCCTTCATACCGGTGTGGGAAGCGATCGCCTGGATCCGCGTCGCCATCGATTCGAACAGGGGCCCCTCTTCCTCCGAATGCTTGTACAGCAGCTCGAGTCGATACGCCTCGAAGCCGATCGGATCGTACATCACCAGGGTTGCGTGGGGATTCTCCAGCAGGTTCAACTTGGTCTTGTTGAAGAACTGGCAGGACAGGGCAACGTGTCGGTCGTCCACGCGATGCACTTGGCTGAGGTAGGTCAGGTTCGGTTCACCACTGCGCGAACACGTCGCGATCGTCGCGGGGATCACCCCTTGAAACAGCCGCGCGTCGAGCTCAGCGAATTGCGGCATCGATCTCGTCTCCTCGCAACGGGCATCCCGTACCGGGTCCCGGTGTCTGATCGAATACGTCGGTGACTCGAAACTCGACCGCGACCGCTGGCCAATAGCTCAGCCGGTGCACGAGGCTTCGAGGCAACCCGGTCAAGTAGAGCTGCTCGGCGAACGCGATGACGTAGTTGTGCATGCGCTGCCGATCCGGTTCCGCGGCAGGACGCGCTCCACAAAAGTCGCCCTTGAGCTGCAGCGTGCGCAAGTCGAAGATGCGTGAGAGCGTGACGGCGACTCGCGGGTTTTGCGCCAAGTTCGCCAGCGTCAAATCCGCTAGTGACTCTTTGAGGTAAACGACGACCCGTTGCCGGTCGTCCGTGACGTAGGCGCCCACGGCGCGCTGAGCCTCGGGCTGCAGATTTGCGCCCGCGCTGCCAACGGTGATGGACGCGCCGCCTTGGATGAATTGGACGAGCTCAGGAGTCAGGGACATCTCCGCTGGGACGCTGTTGTGCCCGATCGGCGGGCACCGGGGCAATGGGCTCGCTCGGGCCAAGCTGATCGTTCCAGGTTCAGCGCTGGCCGAGCGCGTCGCGGCCAGGAGGCCGAAGCCTGAAATGGCTTGCGGCGTCCGTTTGGGGTCAGTGCCGGTTCGTCGAAGTTGGGCTGCCCGGGAATCGCCGCCGAGCGTTTCGGGTCACGGTGCCCAGCGTTTCGTAGAAGGATTGGGGCGTCCGAGGGCCACGGGCCCGGCGGCCCTCCCCCGTCATTCGCGGGTCGCTCGCGCTGCGGCGTCCCATCGAGCGGTCGCTAGCCGTCGTCCTCTTCGTGTCAGAGCTCGGCAACGGGCGGGTGAGGAGTGCGGCCAGCTTGCTCGGCGCGAACCGTGACGGCGATCTCGGTCGGTTCTCGAGCACGGGCTTGCCCAGGTGGAATGCCTCACCGATGAGTTGGTTGCCGGCAGTGGTGATCGCTGCCTCGCACGTGACGAGATCTCTCACGAACGCGTCGTTGTCGACCGGGTGGAAGCTGAGGCTCTGGCCGTCGTCTCTGGCGATTGTGTACCTGCAGACGTTTTCCGTCGCGTTCGTGCTCAAACCGGCGTTGCATCGGCTGCTGGGGATTGGGCTCGTGTGCTTTCACGGGCTCACCGCGCTGACGATGTCCATCGACTTCACACCGGCGATCGTCTTGTGCGGCGTGTTGTATTGCTCTAGCCCAGTTGCGTTGGGCCCCCATCGCGTCGCGTGTGATTTACCGCTGTTTGGACTCGCCGTACGTGCTGTGAGTCGACGCTTCGTTAAGTGTGGTAGTTCCCAAAGCGCGTAGGCGAATTCACGACTCATCACCGTCGGGCTTGTTGGAAGAGCGCCTGGCTGATATCGCAACAGTCGATTTTCGAAGGGAGGAATTGCGTGCCCACGACTGAGTATCGCATCCATCCGGGCATTGGGATTGCCCGGA
>QJWJ01000199.1 GCA_003235365.1 Deltaproteobacteria bacterium | reverse complement strand
AGTACAAAAGCCTTGGCAAAGACCTTGTCGCTCAGATGGCCAAACAGCTGTTCCTCACGAAGAAGCAATTTGAGGAGCTTGTAGAATGCACACTGACCCAAGAAGAGTATCTGAAGCTCCTTGTGGCTCGTGGAGAGTTGGACGAAGGTGAGATTTAGCCCTGAGCGCTGCGCCCCAATGAACTTGAAGACGTCGTGCGTTGGGGAGCACATGACGCTGGCGCGGGACTTGGCCGAACACCGCGGAGCAGCACATTCCCATGTACGTTGCGCCGACGCAGTCCGGCGCACGCTCCAGCGCGTCAGCGCCGCGATTCGCGCCCAGGGGTCGGACCAGAGCGCTCTGATCGTGCACTACTCCGGCCATGCCGATGCCGACCGGCTGCATCTGGGGGCGTGACGGCGGCCAAGGAGTTGCCCAGGTGATCCACGGCGCGTTCGTCTACGGCGGCGCGCGCGGCCAGGTGATCGACGGTGAGGGCGTGACGCCGCACCTGAACGTCGGCTACGCGGCGACCCGCTGGTTTACGGTCGAAGGTCGGCTAACGCTTCTCCGGCAGCGCCACGCCGCCGGATCGCGATTCGACCAGCGCCGGCTTCGGCGCCGTGTTCGGTTTGGAGCACGCGCTGTGGGAGGGCTTGGCGCTGCACGCCGAGGGGGGGCCGATGACGGTGTTGCTCAAAGGCGGCGACGTGGAGGGCGGTCGCGAGACGCGCACCGAGACCCGTGCGGAGCTGACCTGGTGGCTTACAGCTGGCGGGCGCTGGCGCTTCTGAGCGGCGAGGCTCGCCACGGCGTGAGCGTCCGAACGCGCGCGACCCCCCGTCACCGGACCGTCATCACTGGACGACGGAGGGTCTGCGCGGGTTGCATCAATTGTCGCTGGCCGCTGCCATCCCCCAGCCGGGCTCCAGGTAGTGGATGAGGAGGTCGGTGTTCCCTGCGTTTGGCGCGCCCGTGACCGTCGATTCGGTTTGGCCAGCGACGTAGACGCCGCCGCTGCCGTCTGGGGCCACAGCGCTACCCGTGTCACCTGCCCCGCTTCCGATGCGGGTGCCGGCCAACTGTGACCCGTCCTTCGCCGCCAGGCGCACGACGAAAACGTCGAGGAACCGCGGTGGAAGGGTAACGGCTCCGAAATCGCCGGTCGTTGCTCCAGTAAGCACGATGTCGCCTGCAGTGTCGATCGCAACGTCGGCCAAGGACTCGCCCATCGCCGTCCCGATTTGCCGGAGCCAGCGATCCGTGCCTGTCAGACCATCGACGGACCACACGAAGACGTCGAGCATACCGAGGGTTGGCTGTCCGGCGACTCCGGCCTCGGCGCTGGCTGCCACGACCGGGTTACCCAGGGGATCGATGGCAAGGCGCGGGTAGTTCTCCCATCCAGTCGACCCAACCTGACGCGTCCAGATGAGCTCGCCGCTGTCGCCACCCAGCTTCGCCAGGAAGATGTCGTTGCCTCCCTGACTCGTGGCGGCAAAGCTCCCGGTCGTCTCGCCCACTGCGAACACGTCACCGGCCGAGTCGATGCGAACATGGACCTCGCGCTCGTCGCCGTCCGTGCCAAGGGCGTTTGCCCAGATCGTGCTGCCGTCGACCCCAGAGAGTCGAAACACGAAGGCTTGCCAGTCGCTGTTCGAACCAACGCCGACGTCGCGCTGCGTTCCGCCCGCGACGACGATGTCGCCGTTCGGTGCCACGTCGATCGAATCCACCTCGAAGCCGATCTTGTTGGGAACGATCGTCGTCGTCGGCGTCAAGTCCACCGTCCACAGCTCGCTGCCATCCTCGTCGGACAACTTGGTGAGCAGACCCACGCTGAACGTCGCACGAACGACGAGCACGTGGTCGTCCGCGGCGATCGCCAGTGCAGGGACGTTCACGTCATCGAACGGCACGCTCCACAATACCGAACCATCGTTGATCGAAATCTTGCTGACGAAGGCATCACTGTCGTTCCTGCCGGCGATCACGAGGTTACCGTCGCTGGCAACCACCAGATCGCGTGCGAGTTCCATGTCGGCCGTGCCGAACTGCAGGGGCCATTGTGCGCTGCAGATTCGATCGTTGATGGCGCTCGGCGCTACGGCCTCGGTTTCGTCAGCCGCGCAGGGGGTGAATTCCGTGCAGCTTCTCGCATTCAACGTGTCGGAAAAGGTTCCCGCGGGGCACTCGTTGCACACGGCTGGTGTGGCCGCACTGGCGGGCACGGCGACGTACTCGCCAATCGAGCACGGCGCGGACAACTCGGGGGCGAGCCGATACACGAAGGCGTCCGAGTTACCCCAAATGCCGGCCATGTCACCAGAGGTCCAGCCCGTGACGTAAGCAGCGCCGTCCACCGACAGAGTGGCGCCCGAGGCGATGTCGAGCTCCGGGGTGCCAAACGTGTGAGAGAACAAGGTCGAACCATCGCTTCCGGAAACCTTCCAGAATGCGACGTCGACGCTGCCGTGTGCAGGGCCGCCGAGGTCACCCGCGCCACTGAACACCAGGTACGGATTGGAGTCGGCGCCGACCAGGATACTTGCTGGCAGCACGTACAGGCCGTCCAGTGAGCGACTCCACGAACTCGTGCCATCGATCCCTGCGAATTTGGCGACGAGTAGACCTCCCTCGCCCCCTGCCATGGCGAAGACGAACGCGTCACCGCTTCCGTCCACCGCGACACGAGCGTATCCGTCGAAGCCGTCGGTGCCGAATTGCTGGGTCCATTGGGTGGAGCCGTCGAGGCCGGATAGCTTGGTCACAAACAGATCGACGCTGCCGAGCGCGCCCGATGGGATGATGTTTCCCGACACCTCTCCGGCGATGATCAGATCGTCGTTTGCGTCGACGGCCACGGACGGGTTCGCCGTCCCGCTTGTCGTACCAAACTGCCGCACCCAAAGTAACTGTCCGTCATCAGCCTCGAGCTGGGCGACGAACACGTCCTCGCTGCCGCTGCTGCTGCTGCCGAGCGTTCCTCGGGTAGCACCCGCGACGATCACTCGACCCGTACTGTCGACGGCGAGTGAGGTGCCCACGTCGTCGGACGCGGTTGCGAGCTGACGTGTCCAGACCTCCGACCCGTCGGTTCCAGACAGCTTGACGACGAAGGTGTCTTGAAGTCCTGCGTTCGTGAAGTTGCCGAATTCGCCCTCACCGTTGTGTATGACGTACACGTCGCCTGCTGGGTCGACGGCAAGCGCCTCGGATCCGGTGGCCGTCTCCAGAGGCAGGGTCGTCGTCCACAACACGCGAGCATCGTCTTTGGAGAGCTTGCTCACGGAGCGGGTGGCGCCGTCCGCTCGGTTCACGAGGCTGTGGACCAAGGTGCCGCTGACGATCAGATCACCCATCGAATCGCTGACGATGGCTCGACCTTCGTCGGTCCCCCGCGTCCCGTATTGCAGGGGCCAAGTGACGTGGCAGGTTCGATCGCTGGTTTCGGTGCCTGGCACGTCTTCGCTTTGCCCGCTGGGGCATTCGCGCCACGGCGTGCACTGCGTGGCGTTGCCGTGCGCGCTGAACGACCCCGAGCCGCAACGAGCGCACATGCGGTCGCGGGTCGCGGTCGGGGATTGCGTGACCACGAACCCGGGGAGGCAGGTTTTTTGCGCCTCGCATTCGGTTGCATTGTCCGTCGAACTGTACGTCCCGCTGGCACACGGCTCACAGGTGCGATCGCTCGTCGCGTCGGCATCAGACGCCACTCGGTTGCCCGCCGTGCACACGGTTTGTGGCAGGCACAGATCGGCGTTGGGCGCGTCGCTGTAGCTGCCCTCGGGACATGCGGCGCAACTGCGATCCGTCTGCGCGTCGGGGACGTTGGTGGCGTAGCTGCCTTCGGGGCATACGCTATGAGGCACGCACGCCACTGCTGGGTTACCGCCGTCCCACTCGGCGATGCCGCACGCAACCGGCGCGCTGTCGCCACCCGGGCAGGTGTTGCCGGCGGGGCAGGGTTGGCAGTTCGACCCGGTGGGATCGCCACCGGCAGCCGTGGACGCCGCGTAGGTTCCCGGAGCGCACACTTCTGCCGCCGCGCAGCTGGGTGAGTTGTCGACGTCGCTGTGCTCCCCTGGTGCGCACGGTGAACAGCGCCGATCGGCACTGGCGCTGGGCTCATCAGCGACGAAGCTGCCAGGTTCACACACGCTCCAGACTTCACAGCTGGTTTGGTTGGGTTGGCTACTGAATTGACCGCTGGGGCAGGTGCCGCACTGGCGGTCACTGGTTGCGCTTCCCTCTCGAAAGACGTACTGCCCGGCGGCGCATTCGCTCCACGGCTGACACGGCGTCGTCGGATCTGCGTCGTGATCGTAGCTCCCCACAACGCACGCGACGACGGCGCCGGTAGCGTCGTCGGATTCAGTCGGTGTTTGGGTGCCGTCCGCGATGGTGGACGGCTCGGACGCCGCGTGGTTGGCGTTTGGCTCCCGCGCATCCTCGACCTCATCGTCCGATTGATCAACGGAGCGTTCGACGTCGGTCGCCATGGCTTCTTCGTCGTCCGAAGGCTCATCGGCCTGCTTGGTGCCGTCCGCGGCCGATCGGGTTGTCTCGTCGCTGGTCACGGCATCGGCAAAGCCGCCGTCGGGGTGTTCTGGATCGGCCGCCGAATGGCCGTCGTTGCTGCCGAACACGGGCCCGCCGTCGACGTCCGAACCGATCGCACTTCCGGCGTCGAACGCAGCGGCCCGGCGGTCGTCCGCGCCCTGCGACGCGTCGTCACCACAGCCGATGACGCTCAGCGCCAGTAACGCGACCAGGGTCGCCCAGCGATTGTGTTGCTTGCTCATACCTCTCACCACTCCTTCCGGTTGCAGCTTCAACCCCCCAGCGGTCCAAAGTCGGCAATGGGGTGCGTTTGCGAGCTGCCGTTCGGCAGTGCCAGTCACGGGCCACCCGGTCGAGCACCGCCCCCGTCGAACCGAATTCGAGATCCGGCGACTCCGATTCGATCCCTCGGGTCGTTCGGTCACGAGATCGAGGTTGCGCTTCACGACTCGGCATTCGCTGAACCGCCGCCTCGCTGTCGATGACTTAGGGGGGCGCTGTCAGGTTTACAGGGTCGAGACGCGGCGCTTCGCGGTTCGGCGCGTCTCGACCCAAAAAACCACTAGTGCGGTCACAGTCCCTGCACGAGTTGTGGAAGCTCCGCGAGCACCACGCTCTGGTCACACCATTTGGTTCGCGATCAGACTTGCCGCGGTTACCACCACCGTCTCCTCGAGCGGTCGGGGCTTCCAGCCGAACACGCGAAAGGCCCGCTCGTGCGACACGTCGCGCCGTTGTCGCAGCGCTGCGTACGGTTCCCCGGACGCGGTATCCAGCGCGCAGCAACGCGAGCACACAATGCTGTGCGATGAAGCCGTTGGCGCCTGTGACGACGACGATTTGCTGTGATGTGTTCACTCGTGGTCGCTCCCTATGCTGTTGTGAGAAGCTGGGCCGGCCCGGGTCGCGAACGTGAAGCCGTTCACACCCCTGTCTTCCGATTGCGGCTTTCTCGTCCAGAGTCGCTGGGGGTAGGACCCCCTGACACACCGAATGCGGCAAAGCGCTGTGCCGATTGTGAGGCGGCGACTTCGGTCGCCAGCGAGATCGGCCATCACGCGGTTGTTGGCATCAATCGAGCGTTGTCGGGTCCCGAGGTAACAGGTCGCATGGCACGTCGACGCCCGCGTGAATGCAATCGACTCGTCTCGACGTGCGCCGATGAACGGCCAAAGAGTTCTCCGATGCCTGCACGCGTTGCGACCACGCCGCACTCGAACACCGTTCACCAAGTAGAACCAGCCCGGCACGAGCAACACGAGGAGGTCGTCCGGCACGTTCGGCTTGGCGCGCTCGGCCCCCACGCGACGCACATAGGCCAGCTCCGACTCGAAGCGCTCACGCATCACCCGGTTCGCGGGAAGCGCGCTCACCGTCTCCAGGAACAATAGTGTCGCCACGTCAGGCGAGTATCGCTGCGAGACATCCGTTAGCTCGCCACGGCTCGCGGCACGCCCAGACGAAAGCGACCGATGCCGCGTGGTTTCGAGGTCGCCTGGCAGCCTACGGTCTTCGAGGTAGGTCTTCCTCGCTATCGACGGGCCCGGAGAGAGGGTAACCCGCGACCTCTCCACGGGCGGCAATTTGTGGAACGGAAAGACAACCGTGAATGCACAAGAGCAACCCGACGGGGATGGCGAGCACAAGCGTCAGCCTTCTTCGCGTCACGGCAGGAGCCCCCGAGTGAGCAGATCGACCACAGTGCGCCGAGCGTTTGCATAATCAATTGATTTGAATAATAGTTGTCGAATGAGCTCGGCGAACCGGCGATTCAAGGACGCGATCTACGAGCAGTTCGCCCGCATGGGCAAAGGCCTCGCTGCCCCAAAGCGTTTGGAATTGCTCGATCTTCTTTGTCAGGGCCCCAGAACGGTCGAGGCACTGGCGAACCAGGCGGGCTTGTCGGTCGCCAATGCTTCGCAACACCTCCGCATCCTCCGGACTGCACGCCTCGTCGAAACGCAGAAGAAGGGGCTCTACGTCGAGTACCGGCTCGCTGACGAGCAGGTCTGTCGCCTCTTCCTCTCGCTGCGGCAACTGGCCGAGTCCCGCATTACGGAAATCGAGCAGGTCACCAACGCGTACCTGGCTTCTCGCGACTCGATGGAACCCGTGGATGCCGACGAACTCCTTCGCCGCGCGCAGAGAGGCGAAGTCACCGTCCTCGACGTCCGGCCCGAGGAGGAGTTTCGCGCGGGGCACCTCAGCGGTGCCCTGTCGATCCCCATCGGCCAACTCGAGGAACGACTCGAGGAGCTCCCGCGCAGGCGCGAGGTCGTCGCGTACTGCCGCGGCCCCTACTGTGTGATGGCACTCGAAGCGGTCGAGACGCTTCGGGCTGCCGGCTTCGTCGCACATCGCCTCGAGCACGGCGTTGCAGATTTTCGTGCTCGTGGAGTCGCACTCGAACAAGACACCGAAAGAGAGACAGCATGATCTTCAAGCCCTACTACTACTTCGAAACAGGCTGCGCCGCGTACCTCTTCGGATGCGGAGGCTTGGGCAAGTGCGCTGTCGTCGATGCCCACGAAGAAGACGTCGATGCGTACATCGCGTTCGCGTCAGCGAAGGGCATACGCATCACGCACGTCATCGACACGCACGTGCATGCGGATCATCGTTCAGGAGGACCTGCTCTCGCGAACAAAGCCGGTGCCCTGTATTGCTTGCACGAATCGGCAGACGTCGCGCTCGCTTTCGAGCCACTTCGCGACGGCCAGGAGGTGGAGCTCGGCAACACGCGGGTAACGGTGCTGCACACGCCGGGGCACACGCCCGAGAGCATCAGTCTCGTCGTGACCGACCTTCGCCGCGGTGAGGAGCCGTGGTTCGTCCTCACAGGCGACACGCTGTTCGTTGGTGCCGTCGGGCGCCCCGACCTGCCAGGACGCGCTCGCGAGAACGCGGGATTGCTCTATGACAGCCTCCACGAGAAGCTCCTCACGCTTCCGGGCGAGATCGAGGTCTACCCGGGACACTTCTCCGGTTCGGTCTGCGGCGCGGGCATGAGCGGCAAGCCGTCGAGCACCATTGCTTTTGAGAAGCGCTGGAACCCGTTGCTTTCGAAGTCTCGGGACGAGTTCATCGACGCGCTCTGGGACGTGCCGCCCAAGCCGGCCGAGATGGAACAGATCCTGCGCGTCAACCAAGGACGAATGGCCCCCTCGCCGTGAACGACGTCCGGCTCGGTCTTCGTGAGAACCTCGCCCAGTTCTCGCTGCTGGTCATCGTCAACGCCTTCGTGGGCGCGAGCCAGCGCCCCAACCCGAGGGAGCCACGACGGGGCTCCCATTCGTTGTTGCAGTACTGTTCCAGCTGTTTCCGTTTCGGCCCATAGGGACAGTGAAGTTGAAGTAGGTCGCCGTTCCGAAGTTCTGAACGCAGTGCGCCGCAGTGATCCACTGTTTGGGTCCGATGAGGCTTCCCGTGCATCCGATGCTTGCACGGCTGATTCGTCGCCACACCCAGTCGGACACTCAGCACGGCGTGCGCCCGTGTTCCGCTGGGGAGGCTCACTCTTTGACGGTGAGCGACCGAAGCATTGCCATCAGGTTGTGCTTTGCAGTCGGAGCGCCGGAGACGTGGTAGAAGAAACGATTGATGTCTGCAAGCCACTGTAGATCTTGTTCCTCCATCAAGGCGCGGACCGTGTGCGACGCCCCGAAGTCCGAATACATACCAGTCAAGAGTCGGTTGACCCACGGCTTCTCTGGATCCATCACCCGACCGTCGAACTCCGAGAGGGAGACGCCGAGTTGGCTCATGTTGCGAACCAGAAAGTCGACGTTCGCAGCCGACACCATCCACATGGGTGGCACCACGAGATTGATCTGATCTTGCAGCGACATCACGCCGGTCCGCGGGGTGCTCTTGCCAAAGCCTAGCCAGTAGTGCCCCATCGCACCTTTGTAGCTGACGGGGAAGTGCCCAAGCTGTCCGTCCAGGACGTGGTATCCAGGAATCGTCGTCGCCAAGTTCGGCTGCGTCCACAGTGGGCCAACCTTGACCGGCTGATACCGCTTGAGTGTGATGTTGTCGGCTCCGAGCAACAGGCCATGCGTCGCTTCGGTGCCAGGTGCCAGGGGGTCGAACAGGTGAATGTCGCAGTCCGAACCGCGAAGGAAGTCCAGATCCGATGCTGGCGCACCCATGGTCCTCGCCGCGAAGTTTTCCGCTGAGCAAACAAACGAACGCATCCCAGGCGTACAGGAGAGCAGCAACAGCTGTGGATCCATGCGGTACTTACGCACAAGCTCGAAGTCGAGACCGTAGCGATAGAACATGCTGTAGGCGTGCACCCCCGTGTCGCCAGTGTCGTGGATTGTGTACACGAACTTTTGGCCCGACTCGAAGCATTGAGTCACGTATTCGATACTTTCCTCGGCAAACTGTCGTGAACTCGCAACATCATCGACGATGTTCTTGCGAATGTCGAAGAGCTTGGCGTAGGCGAGGGTGGCCGGGGGCGGCTTGACAACGAAGTTCCCGAGTACCGGAAGGGCCTTGACGACGGTCGTGTCGAGCAACTCGGAACTAGCCGCAAGTGACCAAGGTCCAGGTGTGAGCTTTTGCATGAAGCCCATCGGTGAGGACAGTACTCGTCGCATCGTGGGCTAAAGTGGCTGACAAAGACGGACTTCAACGTCGATGAAGCCCAACGCATGATGCAATGACTGGGAACGATGGTCGCGGCTCAGCGCAGAAGATTCGACGGCATCACAGCGCAAGTGGCGACAATGCTCGACCGTCGCTTGCAGCAAAGCCCGCCCAATGCCATTGCCGCGTTCCTCGCGCCGCACGTACCACTGCTCGACCGCGCCGAGCCTGCTCCATACCCTACGCGCGTCTGTCTTGATGAACGTCAAGACATAGCCGAGCAAGCGTCCGTCGCGCTCGGCGACGAGCGCCCACGCGTGGTCTGAGCCCGCGAGCAACGAGAAGAAGACAGCGTCGAGTTGTCCGCTGAGTTCCTGCTCCAGATCTTTGTAGGCCACGTAGGAGCGCAAGCGCTCGAGCGCTTCACGTGAGTCGACCTCCGCGAAGAGCTCGCGTTGCAGGTCGGCCAAGCCTGGCCGGTCATGGCAGTTTAACAGCCGGATCTCAACCTCAGTTTCGCGCCTCAAGCACTCCCCCACTATTTATAGAGCAGCACATCGCTGCCACTGGCTCACCCTATACGAAGCGTTTTCATTGGGGCCAAGTTCTGTGTTTGGCAAGCAATCGGGCACCGGGTGCATTGAAGAGGGTTGGCGCCTCCGCGCGTTTCGAGCCCTCCACCGGCGGTGCTTCCCGACGCCGCCCCCTCGGTGCGCAATGCACCCGCTGACGCTTGGGGCAAGGACGGAGGGGGAAACAGTCGCGACTTGTAACGCACCGTGGTCGAAGCGGGCTTTGGCTGGTCGGCCCGGACCTTGAAAACCCATCGCAGCGTCCGCGACGTCGCGACCAGACGTCGACAACACCACATCGGTCGCGGTCGGAGCTTTTCTCCGCGCGCCGTCCCCGAGTGGGGCGGAAACGCCCCGAAGGCGGGATCGGTCTTGCCTACATATGTTGCCTGGTTTCGGAACGCCCAAACGATGGTGCGGTTGGTGTGTCTGAAATCGCGGTATTGTGGAGTCACCTCCAATGAAGTCGAAGACTCCACCCAAGCGGCGTACGCATCGGCGCTCCGGGGACGGCGATGGGGCGTGGAGCTGGAAATCCGGCAGGCTACCGGCTCGGCCCACGGCAGCTTGGCTCCTCGTGCTGATGGCAGGTCTCAGCCCACCGTTCGGGTGCGCGGACGAGATTCGGGTCAGCCTGCTCGAACCACGCAGAGAACCTGCAACCGCAACTGAACGGACCGAACCGGGACTCGACGCGCGCCCCCCCACCAACGACCTCAGTACGGCGCCTACGGAGGTAGCCCCTGCGCCTGCGCCGGACACGGCCGCGGATGCGGCTCCAGAACCTGAGGAGGAGCCCACGACGACGTTGGTGCACCACTACGATTTCGCCGGTGAAGGAGTCGTGGTGGTGGATCGAGTGGGGGACGCGGACGGGACACTGGTCGGTGGAGTGACGCTCGACGGGAAAGGGGGTGTCGTGCTCGACGGAGTCGACGACTATGTTGATCTGCCGAACGGACTTCTGTCTGTCTTGGAAGTCGTAACGCTGACCGCGTGGATCGAGTGGTTTGGGGGTGAGTGCTGGCAGCGGATTTTCGACTTCGGCAGCTCGTCCGGCGGAGAGGACACGTCGACGGGAGCCGAGACGTCGCTATTTGCCACGCCATCCTCCTGTAGCGAGACGCATGCCGGTCCAGTGACACCGTTTGCGGTGTTGGCGATGTTTCACGTCCGCGGCAGCGCGTACACGGCGTACGCCGACACTGAGCTTCCGAAGAATGAGAAGACGCTCGTTGCTCTCACCGTATCCGTGGAGCAGGGTTTATCGCTCTTCGTGAACGGGCAGCTCGTAGCCCAGACGCCTGTCGGACTCCGTGTCTCATCCTTGGACGACCAGAACGTTTGGCTCGGACGCTCACAATGGGGACACGACGCGAATTTCTCGGGCAGATATGAGGACTTTCGCATCTACGACGGCGCGCTGAGTCTCGACCAATTGGCAGCACTTCAACTGGAGCTATCCGCCCAGCGATAACCGAGTGCGGCCATGGGGCAGCAGGGAGACCGCCATCGAGGATCTGATGAGGCTATTCACTTGCGGAGCAATCGTAGCCGCAACGCTGCTCCTCAATACCGAAGCTGAATTGGCTGGGGCACAGCAGGGTGTTCTCCGCGAGAGTGTAAACCGTGAGCGGGTCTCCCTCGTTCCAATCGCTCGCACAGTCGAACGTGTCGTCGTCGACGGTGACGGAGCATGCGAACTCGCGCTCGGTTGCTCGGTCTCGTAGCTGAAGTCCTTTGCCGCCACTTCCTACGGCCGTCACTTCGAGGACGGAACCGAAGCTGGGGCAGGTCGAGACGACCGGATCCGTTTCGATGAGCTCTGGGTCCGCCAGGGGCACGAGAGCGGGGTGCTCACCCGGGCTCTTGGAAACGCCCAAATCCCCCCAGCAGTAGACCTCGCCCTGCTCGGTGAGGGCGCAGCTGGTCCTCGCTCCCGAGCAGATCGCCATCGGGTCGTGCACGTTTTCGACCGCCACTGACGTCAAGCTGCAGTCCCAGGTCTCGGTGAACACCTCGCCTGCCTCGGTGTAGATGGTTTCGCAGGGGTTGGGCTCGAGGATCTCGTGCTCGGTGCGTCCGTCCCCCAGTTGTCCAGCCGAGTTCGAACCCCAGCAGCGTACCTCGGACGCTTCGGGATAGAGGCCGCAGGCGTGCATCCACCCCACAGCGAGCTGGGTTGCGCCATCGAGGGTTTCGACACGGACGAGCTCCTCTTGCCGACCGCCCAGGTTCTCTTCTGCCTGCATCTCGCTGTAACAGCTCACGCCGCTTTCAGTGCTGGCGCAGAGCCAATGGCGGGACATCCACTCCGAGTCGACCGATAGGTCATCGAGTCCCGCCAAGCGGAAGGTGTCCTCGACCGGTTCGATCTTCCTGGCGGACTCCAGGCTTGCTTCTCGGATGGGTGCTCGCGAGACCTGCCCAGCGTCGTCCCAGAAATACACGAACGACGACGCCAGACGAACAGCCACGGCACCGTCGGAACTCTCCAAGCGGTAGGGCTTCCCGTGTCCCACGCCCCAGCACCAGATCGTATTTGCCTTGCGGTCGTCTTCCTTCACGAGCGCGCAGACCGCGTTGTCTCCAGCAGAAATGCTCAGGGCGGGAGGGAGCCTCGCGACGACGACCGGCTCGAGCTGTTCGCGGCGATCACCGCTGCCGAGCTGCCCGTAGAAGTTGCTCCCCCAGCACGTCACGCGCTGGTCGGCGAGCAGGGCGCAGGTGAAGTCAGCGCCTGGAGATACCGCTTCGGCGTTGGACACCCCCTGCACGAGGACGACGCTGGCGGGAGCGGCTCCCAGGGTTTCGACGCCCAGTTGCCGGTAGGTATTGTCCCCCCAGCAGACGACGCTGCCGTCCCCGCGCACGGCGCAGTGATGTTGACTCCCACACCCGATGGCCCGGGCGATCGATGGATCATCGCCAGCGGCTGGCGCCGAGCGCTTGCAGCCCAGCGGCCCAGCGGCGAGCAACGAGATCGCAAGGGGCAAGAAACGAGAAGTCATTCCGCTAGGATGCGCCAGAAGGTGACGGAAGACCAGTGACGGCGTGACTGTCGGCTGTCGGGCGCCCGACTACTTCAAAACTCGGGTCGAAACAGCTTCATTCCAAACCCATCGCGAGCGACGTGTAGCTGCAACGCGAGCAGTTGTCCTGGCCCCTGAAAGTACTTGAGCTTCAGCTGGTGTTCACCCTCTGCCAACCAGACTCGGCGAGAGCGCCGCAACGGCGCGTGTTGTCCGTCGTTGTCCACGACCAATTGGCCGTCGATGTACAGTTGTGAGCCGTCGTCGGAGGTCAGCCGAAAGGTGTACGTCGCGGTGTGACGCACGCGAAACGCGCCAGTGTACTTGATGGCGAACCACTCCACCCGGTCGGGGATCCCCGGGAAACCTTCGACGAAGCGACGCGTCGGCACGTTGATCCGATCGGTGAAGAACGTCAGCAAGTGTTCGCATTGCTGAATCGACGCAATCGCCGCCGTGCGGGGAGGTACCGCGCACACGTCCGCTTTGAAGGCACCTTCGGGGCCTCCGAAGACGAACTTCTCGGTGACGACGCGTGCGCCATTGCCCACGCCAGTGCCGCCGGGCCCGCCGCCCACGCCCGGCGACGGGGCTCCTGCAGTCGCCGTACCGCGGGTCTTTCGACCCAGCAGCGCCGTCGCTGCGACCGCCGCCGCCGACAGACGCGCAGCGTGAGGTTTGGGCACTTCGAACTGGGTTGAGCCGTCGTCGAACTGCGCGGCGATCAACTCGTCGAGGTTGGGGGTGTCCTCATCGAGCTCGGGCGCCGCCGGCTCGTCTCGTGAGGCACCCGTTGCATTCGCCAGGCGCGGTGGGCTGTGCTCGACGGGCTTGTGCGGCCCCGCGCCGCGCTGAGGGGGCACCGGCTTGGACGTTCGTTCGTCTCCACCCGGCGGGGTCGCACGATCTGCTGCAGGCACCTCCGCGCTTTTCGAGGGCTCCACCGGCGGTGCTTCGACGAGCGCGAGCTCCAAGGCGTCGGTCGGCGCGACACTCGGTCGCCACTGTCGAGGGGAGAGCGGGATCAGAGCCAGCGATGCGTGGAGACCGAGCGCGGCAAGGTACGCAACGATCAGCCGACGCCGCCGCCTCGGTGCGTGGAGCGCGCCCGCTGACGCTCTTGGCAAGCTGGGTGAAGGCTGTGGCGGCGTGAAACGCACTGTGGTGACGTCGATAGCACCGCGTCGATCGACGTCAGAGCTTTTCTTCGCGCGTCGTCCCGAGTCGAACCGGCGCGGCGCAGTCCCAGCGTCGAGATCTTTCCCGGCTGTCGCGCACCCTCGCGATGTGCCGCCCCCTGAGCCATTCGGCGTGTGTTGCGCGTCCGAAGTCCCTCAGGGCGCATCAGCACCGATCGTCACCGAATTCACCCGCCATGAGCGAACCTCACCAACAACACACTCAACCTCATCGTCCGCTCGTCCGAAGGTGTCCTTCGCCGTGCCAAGAATCAGCGCCTGGGCGCCCCTCTAAGGCAAGATGTCGCGATCTTCGTAGCCCTTGTTCACCAACGTGTTGCGGACCACGTACTCCGACACCTCGAAATGGTCCGCGGCATCAGCCAGCGCGTCGTCGTCCGTGCCGTGTTCGTCGACGTACTCCTCGAGGTCCAGCCATGGGCATAGCAGCTCCTGAGCGAAGGAGCGTTCGGCCTTCTGAAAGGCGGTCATGGCTTTGGTGACCGGAAGCAGGTGTTGTTGGCTTTCCGACATCAACGCTGCTGCGACGAGGCGAGCCGCGAAGAAACGCTGACTGGTCATGCGCTCGCTTCCGATCAGCACGGAAGTCTTGCCCCCGTCGACGCCGTTTCGGAAGCCACCCTCGAGAGCTCTGGCGCTCCCACCGTCAGATGTATCGAGCGGTAGGTGGGCGCTGATCAGCTCTTCGAGCACCTTGCTACCTAGGGGACCAGAAGGGTGACCAACGTGTTGGCGAAGGGCTCGCGCTAGGGCTGCGCCTCGCTGCCACGGAAGTTGCCCGGGCTTGGGATATGCTTGCAACGGCGGCAAGGCCCGCAGATCCACGCGCACCCCGGATTGCTTCATGGCAGCCATACACCGTTGAACTGTCGCCAACCCCCCGTGCGCGATGGGAATCACGGCCAACAACTCGTCGCCAGCGGAGCCACCGGCTACGCTTCGCAGTGCTCTGACCACGCTAAGCCAGTCCGATGTCGCGGAGCCCGGATCGAGCCCCGCCGCGGCTTGCCACTGACAGCGTGCGGATTCTTTCCGATCGCGTCTCTCCTCCCTCAACTCGCCGAGCAGCTCGAGGAACTCCTCGTCAGCGATGTGACGTGCCTGCAAGCGAGCAAGCACTGCGGTGACAAGTTCATCGACGGCCGTCTCGAAATCCGCAACCGGGATGTCAACGTTGACCGATTCCGTGTAGCGTATCGTAGCGACGTCTGACGCCCTCTCCGCTTGCATCACGAGATGTATCGACTCGCCATCCGACGAGAACGTGAGCGGTGGCCACGGCGTGTCGCCGCTGATGGACGCCAGGGAATGCGCGGCCAACCAGTTGGAGCGAGCTGATTGCGGAGGCGGCCCGGCTTCCCAGCGGAGGCGCCACCAGTTGACCACCAGCCAATGCGCCAATGGGTACAACGGCACGTTGATGTGCTCGCGAACCGTGCTTGCCGCCGAGTCGTAGACCTGGGTGACCGCTACCGGGTTTGCGCCGACGCGAATCGTGAGGGGGGCCAAGGTTTCACGCTCGAGCAGGTCTGGCAAGTTGGATGCGAGCCACGGACCGATTTCGAAACTGAGCTGGCCCATCAGTTTCTTCTCCACGCTCGGACCACTTGGTCGTGCAACGGATCGCTGCGCCGGATGGGGTAGCCGTGGTAGTAGCCCGGATGGACGCCACCATGCATGGCTTCAAAGACGCGACCCTCATCATCGAGCGCCCAAAGTTGCTTGGGGAACCCCTCCGGCGTGGTCGCCTCACTGACAAGCTGGTGATCGAGCGCCAGACGGAACAATGCTTCGGCCTGAGCTCTATGGGTTACTCCTGCTTCGTCACAGAGAGTCTTGTCCGGGCGAGGCGCTGCAGGAGGCACGAGGTTGAAGTCGCCGGGGGTTCGCTTGTGGTGAGGACTACCATGGTAGATGGCGTTGGCAAGCAGCGCGCTCTCCACGTCGGTCAGCGGCGCTTCCCTGATCTTGCGCACCGTAGCGCGCTTGGCTTGGAGTGCCTTCTTGCCCATAGGTTGTAGGGAGCATACTCCGACGGGGACTGCGGGGCTACCCTGCCCGCGGATGGTCTGCTTCGATTGGTTCCAGTAGACGATCTCGCCCGTATTGAGTTGCAGCTCGTAGTGGCCGTGCACGAGTGCGTTTCGAATGCTTGGCGCCTCCGCGACGACCAAGGACTTCAGATCTGGCCCCAGTTGGCCCTGCAGCTTGGTGAGAGACTCTTCGGGGTTGAACCTTCGGCGGTTCGCCAGAGCGCCGAGACAGCCCAGCGCGGTCTGACCCGCCACGGGGTCAAAACGCCGCTGGTGAGATGGCCGCAGCTAGGCTATCGCCTCTGCCAGAAGATGCGCGACGTGCTGGTCAGCGACGTCGGATACCCGACCTTGGATGAGAAGTTGCACTGACTTCACTTCCGACTGTGGGCGCACCGGCCGGCGACGTAGGTGTGGGCGACGGCGCGATCGTCGGCCATCATCGTCAACGCGAACAGGCGGTCGTCGAAGTCTCTTGCCTCGCGGCTGCGCAGCGCCAGCAAGGGGGTCGAATCCCAATCCAAGACGACGAAGTCTGCTTCCTTGCCGGGCTCGAGGTTGCCGATGACGCTGTCGAGCACCAGCGACGCAGCACCGCCCAAGGTCGCCAGGTACAAGCCGTGGTGAACCGACAAGCTGAAGCCCTGAAGCTGCAGCACCTTGTAGGCCTCACTCAGGGTGCGCAGCATGCTGAAACTCGTGCCGGCGCCCACGTCGGTTGCCAATGCGACCGAAACCCCGGCCGCTCGAACCCGCTCGTAGGGGAACAGACCGCTCCCGAGAAATAGGTTCGAAGTGGGGCAGAAGGCAATCGTCGCTTCGCGCCGGGCGAGCAACTCGAGCTCGCCGTCACTCAGATGGATGCCGTGAGCAAACACCGAGCGGCGCCCCACGAGTCCGAAGTGATCGTACACGTCGGTGTAGTTGGCGCGCTCGGGGAACAACGAGTGCACCCATTCGATCTCGTTTCGATTCTCGGACAGGTGCGTGTGCACGTAGGTCGTGGGATGTTCGGCATGCAGACGGGCCGCCGCTGCCAACTGCTCGGCGCTGCACGTCGGGGCAAAGCGCGGTGTGATCGCGTACGACAGCCGGTCGCGCCCGTGCCAACGCTCGATCAGTTCCCGGCTCTCGTCGTAAGCGCTTTCGGCCGTGTCGCACAGCGCGGCGGGTGCATGACGATCCATCAACACCTTGCCGAGGATCAAACGGGCTCCGGCTCGAGTGGCGACGGACGCGAGCGCGTCGGCTGATTGGCGATGCACGGTCCCCAGCACGACCGCGCTCGTCGTTCCGTTGCGGAAGAGCTCCTGCATGAAGAACTCGGCGCTCGCTCGCGCGTATTGTTCATCTTCGAAGCGCTGTTCGGTCGGAAAGGTGTAGTTCTCGAGCCACTCGAGTAGCTGCGCGCCGTAGGCGGCGATCATCGCAGTCTGGGGGTAGTGGATGTGCGCGTCGATGAACCCGGGGACAATCAAGTGGCCCCGGTAATCCACGAGCGGCACCCCATCGAAAGCCGGCAGCAGCTCGGGCGCCGCACCCCGAGCCACGATCTTGCCGCCGTCCACGACGAGCAAACCATCGTCGACGTGACGAACGGCCCCGCGGTCCACGGACGGATCGCCCGTGTAATCCAGGAGTGAGGCGCGGTACGCGACGGGAAGTGTCATGACGGAAGCGGCGGCGTTACTCGAACGACGTCGAGGGTGTTTCAATCAGTCGGCAGTTCCAAGCTGAGCGAACCGTTCGATTCGAGCACCGCGGATGCACCGCGTGCACCGGGAGCGCTCTCGAGCAGCCGGTCGCGCAGCTCGGCGGTGACGGCCTCGATCTCTTTCACGCCAAAGCCCGGTAGCACCGGGCAGTAAACCACGCCCGCGACGGCCGTGGTCGCGTCGGTCGTCTTGGTGCGCAAGCAGTCTTTGACCGGGTTCACGATCGGCACCCAGCGCTGCTCCGCCTCACTCCAGGCATGGCCGCACAACAGGTCTTGCAGCTGCAGCACTTGGCCGCCGGAGTTGAACACGTAGCTCTCGTCCGCACCACCGAGGTGAAAGTCGAAGCGCTCCGATGCCGCCAGATCCAGATCCCAAACGGAGATGGGAACCAGATGCCGAAGGCTGACGAAGTTGTTCGAGTCGACGAGCGCGTTGATCCGCGGGAACGCCCCCTCCAACGCCGTTCGCACCAGATACTCGCTCGCGGGTTTGGCTCGCCCCGTCGGCTTGTAGACGCCGTTGCGCAACATGTCTCGACACGCGCCGCGGCGCGTTTCCAGTTCCGGCGGTAGCGGTGCTTTGCGTTCGGCAACACAGGCGTCGATGGCCTCGGACAGGGACGGCCCGGCCGCCCCCGCCCGCACACCACCTGCGATCACTACCCCCAAAGCAATGTCGTCGCGGGGCAAGCTGGCGGAGAAGTGCAAGCGCATGGCCTGACGCTACCGCAATGCCCTCCCGGCAACAAACAAGCGCGCCGAAAAAAGCTCGGCAGCGTCACTTCGGACAATGCGCGTTACAACCTCCATGCCCCTTGCACTCGTTCTGACCTTTGCAGGAGTGTTCTCCCGCGCGGCAGCCCCCCTTGCCCTTGCATTCGTTCATGCCTTTGCAGCAGGCCTTTTCTTCGGAGGACGCGGCCACGGCGTCAGCGGGCGTATCGGCGGGTTGGTTGCCCCCGCACGCCGAAAGCGCACCGAGGAGCAAACCCGCTTGTGCGGAGCGAAATAGAGTCGTTTGGATTGAAGGCTTCATGCATGACCCTTTCAGTCGTGTTTCGGCGCGCCCGCCGCCGAGTAGCGGTGGCGAACGATGCCGTCTGACCGTGGGTACGCGCCGCCATCACCTCGGTTACCAGCCGCGCAGAAATCGACTCCAAGAGGTTTGGTCCCTCGGGCGCCCGACGATTGCGCCGGTTCGAACTCGGTGGCATGCCCGGGCCATGGTCGATGTGCACAACCTCCTGAAGCTGCCTCCGCGCCAGATCGACGAGCGATTCGAGTCGCTGCTGGAACGACCGGGGCTGAAGCTCGAGCGAATCACTTCCTGGGGCCAAGCGACGGCCCCTGGCCAGTGGTACGACCAACCCCAGGACGAGTGGGTACTGTTGGTAACAGGTGAGTCGATACTCACCATCGAAGGCGACCCTCCGCTGCGGCTTCGACCGTTCGACCACCTGCTGCTGCCCGCGCACTGTCGCCACCGCGTCGAGTGGACTCACCCCGACGAACCGACGGTGTGGCTTGCGCTGCACTACTTTGCCGACGCCCGTTGACCACCGGTCGCTTCAGGCACTGCCCGAGTTCACGGTACGGAGACGTTCCACTTCGACGACAAGTAGTCGGTGACTTCCGAACGCTCGGCGTCGCTCAACTGCCGATCGCAGTACAACAGCTCGCCCACGTCGGCGGACGCGGGCCAAGACCCGTTGGCTCGTGCGCCGAGCGTGAACGACTGGCTGGTGGTGTCAGGCACGCCATCCATCGCCGTATCCGAGCTGGTCAGCGCTCCGTTGGTGAACGTACGCCACCCGCCCGCATCCAGGTCGAACGCGACGTTCCACAGCGTCGGCTCGTTCACTTTCAACGGCGCAAAGGGAGCACTGCGACGCACCGCGTCTTCGAATTCCGCAATGGCTGCCGTCCGTCGTTCGTCCCACGAGTGATCCACGTTGAGTTGAAGGTTGAAATCCGTTTGGTCGGCGTTGCTGAGCAAGACCGCGGTCGTCCCCGACGGCGCGACGCGTACCTGCCAGACCACGAACAGATCGTAGGAGTCGGGCTCTGCGAGATCTGGACCCACCAGCACGTCGTTGACGCCGTCGAAACGAATGCAGGGTTCTGACGCGATGCACGACTCAACGAGGGTGGGGCGGGCTGCTGCCGTGGACTGGGCAAACTCGCTGCCGCTCGAGCTGATGTCGTTCCAACGAGCTACCTGTCCCTCGAGGAGCTGGATGCTGTCACCGACGGTAGCATCCAACCAAAGCACGCAGTCCGAAACTGGGAGCGAACTCGGCGGTGCGTTGCCGGACCGTTGCGCATCGCGCGCAGGCTCCATCCCCGAAACCGACCCGCTGGCATCCGGTGGAACGCAGTTCGCCACACAGCCGCCATCGAGAGCACCTGCAGTGGTGAACATCCACTCCGTCACCCCGACGCCACCGAAGGCCACTCCCGCCGCGTCGACGAACGCACCTCGGTCGACGCTCACGCCGTACTCCGTATTCGGCAGCAAGTCCTGGGACAGATCGATGGTCACCCGAGCGCCCTCGAACTCCACCCGCGAGTCGTCGACGGGTATGCGTTCGAACAGGGTATTGCCTGCAGCGCTGACCACGTTCACGTCCCCCTGCCCTACCGAAACGGGCCTGTCGAAACCCAACTGCAAATCGACGTTCGGAGCGACGCCTTCGGCGAACGGCGCTGGCGAGATCGCGACCAGCACCAGTGGGGTTGCTGGTGGCTCGCCCATGCCGCTTCCCGGCGAGGGCGACGTTGGGTTGGGCGTCACTCCCGCATCCGAGGTACTCGCGGGAGCAGCACCACCGTCGCTGAGCGGATCCGCCACCGGCTCGACGACACTGGCCGACGGCACGGCGTCGGTCGGGACCGCGGTGGGCACCCTGGGTGAAACACCAGGGCTCGGTGCCTGGGGTCGAACGACGGGCTTACCCACTGACGGCCCCTCGTCGACGTCAGTCTCGCTACCCATGTCGTCTGATTCGGGCCTCACGGGGTCGCGATCACCGACGGCCTTGCCGAGACCAGCGTCACAGGCGAGCAGGCCACAGGCAACGCCCATACCCACCACTGCACTCGTTCCAAACCCGCGACGAGCCATCCCGTGCCTTAATACGCAGATCAGGTGGATACCGCAAGCCGCGCGTCGTGTGCGTGATGCTCTGCGGCAGCTACACGATGAATTCGCCGCGCGCTGCGATCGTTCACACCGCGGGGAGTGAATTGCCGCAACGAGACGCGCGTTGTCGAACGTCGGCAGTTCGCGTATCACAGCCCCATGAAACGACTGGTTGTCGGTAGCATGAACTACAGCTCGTGGTCAGCTCGCCCTTGGTTGGCTCTGACCCACGCGGGGATCGAGTTCCGCATGCACTTGATCGAGCTCTTCGTCGATCCTCGATGGCGTGAGAAGGTGCTGCAGTTCTCTGGTGCCGGCAAGGTGCCGATCCTGATCGATGGCCCATCGAGCGTGCACGAGTCCCTCGCAATTTGCGAGTACGCGGCAGAACTGGCTCCAGACGCCAGGCTCTGGCCAGAAGATCGCGCCCTGCGAGCCCGAGCGCGCGCCATCAGCTGCGAGATGGTCAGCAACTTCCACACGCTGCGCAACGAACTGCCGACCAACGTCCGTGCGCGTGCCAAGCAGTTTGCGCCTTCGGAACGAGCGCGCGAAGAAATCGCGCGGGTGTTCGACATTTGGTCCGCCTCGCTGCAGAGCAGCGGCGGGCCGTTTCTGTTCGGAGACTTCACCATCGCCGACTGCATGTACGCGCCCGTTGCAACCCGCTTTCGCACCTATGGCATAGAGCTGTCAGCGGACGCCGCGCGTTACTCTGAAGCGCTGTGGCAGCAACCCGTCGTCCAACAATGGGAACGACTGGCGCAAGAAGCCCCGGCGATCCCCGAATACGACGCCCTGCTGACCTGAACGACCAGCCTGCCACCCTGGGTCGATGAGCACCGCCTTCAAGAGCCGCCTGTTTCGCTACCCGGGTGCGGGCGGCTGGACCTTTGCGAAGATCCCGAAGAAGTACGCACTGCCGGTCACTCACGCCTGGGGGCGCACGCCGGTCATCGCGACGGTGGATGGGCACACCTGGCAGACGAGCGTGTGGTGGGATGCCAAGTCGCGTTCGACTCTCCTCCCCGTACCCAAGAAGATCCGGGGGAACAAGGACGACGGCGATTGGGTCCTGGTGGAGCTGCTGTTCGACGCCAAGCGCTAAGTGAGCGCTGCCTCGAGAGAAGGCCAAGGGCCTGATTTCACGGGCAAAGTCGTGGTCGCTTGCCAGGCTGTCAGCGCGCATGGAAACTGCTGCCATGCGACCGTCCTTCGCGACTACCTGCCTGTTGATGGCTTTTGGCTGCTCCCGAGCCAACTCGGACGGAGGCAGCGCGCCTCGGGCGCCGGCCAGCGAAGCGCTCTCGACGCCTTCCACCGAATCGCCTGAGGCAACGACGGCGCCCAGTAGCTCCAGTAAACCCGCTGCCACTCACCTCACGGACACCATCGAAACCGACGCCGGCCCGCTGCAGATCACGCCGTTGCACCACGCGACGTTCTACATGCAGTACGCGGGCAAGGTGCTGTGGTTCGACCCATGGTCGAAGGCGGATCTCGACACCACACCGAGGGCTGACTACGTCTTCGTCAGCGACATCCACCACGACCACCTGGACGTCGCAGCGGTACGGAAGGTCAGCAAAGAGGGCACGATCATCATCGCACCCACTGCCGTCGCGGAGCAGTTGGCTTCGGCGGTCGTGATGAAGAATGGTGACCGCAAGGAGCTACCGGAGTTCACCGTCGAAGCCACGCCGATGTACAACATCCAGCGCGGGCCGGAGCCGGGGAAGGTCTTTCACGAGAAGGGTAGAGGCAACGGCTACCTGTTCACCTTCTCGAACCTGCGCGTGTACGTGTCGGGCGACACCGAATGCACTCCAGAGATGGCGGCCCTGAAGAACATCGACGTCGCGTTCGTGTGTATGAACCTGCCGTACACGATGCCCCCCGCCGAAGCCGCCGGCTGCGTCACCCAGTTCAAACCGAAAACCGTCTACCCCTTTCACTACCGAGATTCGAACCTCGACGAGTTCCAAGAATCAGTAGCCGCTGCGGGGATCGATGTCAGACGCCGCGACTGGTACTGAGCAGCCGTTTTACTTTCCCGTCCTGCCGGACCCCTTGCTCGTGCGCCCCGGCCTGTTCAGGTTCGGCACTGACTTCGGCAACGGGATCGACGATTCGAGGTACTTCCAGCGCGGCAACGACATCGAACGCGTGCTCACCGACAAGCGGCGCGTGCTCGACAGCGCTCCCGAGCGCCTCGCCATGGCTGACGGCTCCGACACGAGCCCCGCGCTGCTCGCCGTGATCGAGGCGATGACCCGGCGTTTCGAGGATGAACATGGTCGGTCCCTCGACGTCTCGTCGAGCGACGATCCGAGAACGCGGGCGACCCAGCTTGCAACGCAGGTCGGCGAGGACTTCATCGTGCTGCTTCGCGACGCGACGGGCAACGAGCGGACGGCGCTCGTCTGCGTGTGCTTTCCGAGCGGATGGGCTCCCGAACGCATCGTTGGACTGAGCTTCCAAGCCGTGCATTCGCCCGTGCCCGGCTTCGATTCTGCTACCCCAAACATGCCAGGCTTGGTGTCCGCGCTGTTCGAGAAGGGACCCTACGTACGATTCGTCTGGACGGTTTGCCCGGACGCTGTGCTCGACCACCATCCCACGTCGGGTCGCGAAGCGTGGACGAGACTCAGCCCACGCGGTTACCTGCGTGTGGAACGTCAACTCACGATCCCTCTCGCACCACTCGGCGCCAGCCTGTTCCTGATTCGAACCTACGTCTATCCATTCCGGTCACTCAGCGCGGAGCAGCGGACCACCCTCTCACTTGCGCTGAAGCGGATGCCCCCGAAAATGGTGCGCTACAAGGGCCTCGAGATCGGCTCCACCAGAGCCCGTCAACTACTCGATGCGACGACGTAGGCGGACTGGTCGCGTGCAGAAGCGCAGGGAACGCACCGCGGCAAGTCGATGGGCGCCGTCCAACACCGACGACGAACACCAGGTACTGAACGCTGCGCGGATCCCCGCGGCGAGCCCACATGCGTTCGACGGGTCACGAGCTCACTTGCAGCGTGTGCACCTGCCCTGATGCGACCCGCAGGTGTGCGCAGACCTCGCGGACGACCAGCGGATCGCATCGAGCTAGGTGAGTTCGATTTCTGTGCCACGCGAGCTTCGCCCGCTCGCTGATCGGCACTCCAGGTGTTAGATTCCTCGCAGCAATCAGGCTGATTGCTGCTCTAGGGAGGGCCGAGGGGGGCATGAGCGCCACGCAGGAATCCAAATCCCGTAACGCAGACGCTTGGCTCGTGCGGGCAACAGCACTTCTCCAACTGGTC
>QJWJ01000406.1 GCA_003235365.1 Deltaproteobacteria bacterium | reverse complement strand
TCGAAGAGGAGCTCGTTGAACTGCCCGAAACGTTCGAACTCATCGACGCGTGCACAGACATGTTGACCGGAGGCATCACGAAGGACGAACTGCTCGCCGGAGACTACCGCGTCATGACCTACCGCGAGATGGCGGCGGAGGTACGTGTGTTTGAAGAGCAACACGGAAGCTTGAGGGGTTCAGGATGGTTTGCGCTGGCGATCTGGCTGGCGCAACGAGACACGGAGGCGCACGCCGAGATTGCGGCAGCGCGTAAGGAGCGAGACAATGCTAAGCGAGGCAGATCGAAGAAAACTGGAAACGCTGGTCGTGGAGTACGTGCTCGTGCTGCGAAGCGCGTACATGAACCAGCAGAACGGGCGCCCACCGATGAACTACTGGGAGCAGTTCAGCAGTCGGATGCGAAGCGCAGCGAGGCAGACGACAAGGCCGAGCGAGTGGGTCGCGCAGGTGCAGAGGCGCCTACAGATCCCCAGTATTCCCAGCAGAGATTCCCGGGTTTTGATTGAACTCGTGGGATTCTGCGACGAGCACGAAGGCGCACCAGAAGCGTTGCTAGACATCGTCGACAGAGAAACGCCGCTCATCATCGCGATGAGCCAGAAGATTGTGGAAGAGCGAAAAGCGGCGCCTGTTGCCGCGGTGGAGGAATGATGGATACGGTACGGTTTGAGATGATTTTGCGGGCTCAGCAGCCCATCGTGCACACGCAAGAGTCGATCGGGAACAGCGCGATCTTCGCACGCAAGAAGGTGCGGCAACCAGACGGCTCGTTCGCGATGGTGCCGTTCGTTTCTGGCAACTCGCTGCGCCACCAGATGCGCGCGGCTGCCGCGTACGGAACGCTTCACGAGGCCGGCATCCTGCGAGACGCGCAGCTGTCAGCCGGCGCCACGAGGCTGCTGTTCAACGGCGGCATGGTGACTGGCAAGGGCAACGCTTCGGTCGTCAACCTGGACCAGTATCGCAAGCTCGTCGCGCTGTTCCCTCCGCTCGGGCTGTTCGGCGGGTGCATCGACAACGGGCCGCGACAAGGCAAACTGCACGTCGACGAGCTGGACGTCATCTGCACGGAGCAATCCGAGTATCTGCCCGAGTGGGTTGAAGCCTGGATGGCTCGCAACAATCACGTCTTAGGGTCGTGTCGATCAGGAATCGAAGAGGTGCAGCACGTGCGCATGGATTCGACGCTGATGGATCCGGCCGTCAAGGAACTGCTCGCGCCGAAGGCGCTGGCTGACGTGCAAGCCAAGGAGCTGCGCCGCGACTCCGCACACGAGACCGGCGAGTCCAAGTCGAAAGAGGACTCCAAGTCCGACATGATGCCCTACACGTTCGAACGGTTGGCGCAGGGCACGCTGTTCACTTGGGGCGTCTCGGCCTACACGCACAGCGACCTGGAGTTCGACGCCTTCTGCTTCAGCATCGCGTGCCTGTTGAACCACTTCCGCGTCGGAGGAAAGAGCGGCGTGGGGCACGGATCGCTCCAGTTCGTCGCGGGGAACCGCATCAACTTCACGCCGATCGGAGGCTCTCTCGAGCAGATCGGGCAGGAGCTCGCACCGAAGACAGGCGACATCTACAAGGCCCACATTGCCGAGCGAAAGGAGGAACTGGTTTCATGGCTCCGCTCAGCAGTGAACAGCTAGGCGAAGGACCGCGCGAAGTCAGCCCGCTGCGCATCACGGCTCGGCTGCAAGGCGGTCTCGTCAAGCGCATCCCAATCGCGCTGGATTCGCTGCTCATGCGTGTCCACGCGTTGCGAGCAAACGAGGCCGTGCCGGTACGTGCGTGCGATCTCAGACCGATTGAGATACCGGTGGCGCGCTCCGAGTGCGGCAACGTGCACCTGTGTTCGTTCTCGCTGGACGTAGCCGAAAGCCACGAGCTCAGACACAAGAACCGGCGCCCTCCGATCCAAGAGTATCTCGCGCTCACGTCATCGGTGAAGCGCGTCGACATCTCCGTGTCGGTCGACAAGATGTATCGCGTGCCGTACAGCCTGCAGCACGTCGAACGAGATGAGCTCACGTGGTACGCGATGGGTGACGCCGAGATGATTCGCGACCTGCTGTACGATATCCACTACCTCGGCAAGCACACGGGTTGGGGGCACGGCAAAGTAGCGGAGTGGCGAGTTGAGCCGTTCGACGAAACGTGGGACGGATTCCCTGTCGCGCTCAACGGCAAACCGCTGCGCAACCTGCCGCGAGACTGGCCTGGTCTCGCGAGCCCAAAGCTTGGGATCCGCTGCCTGGCTCCGCCCTACTGGATGCGCGAAAGCGAGGTGTTGTGTGCCATCCCTGGCTGAACCGCTCGGCGAGCGCGTGTGCCTGCGCGACGGCTGCGACACGAGGTTCGACGTCGGTCCATATCGGCACCATCAGCTGTTCTGCTCGGACCGATGCCGCTATGCTCACCGCGACGCCACCAATCCCAAGGCAATCAACAGCAACCGAGCGCGCTGTCGTCGGTGGGCCGCTGAGCACCGAAACGTCCACAGTTCCAACGCGTGGCTACTCGGTGCGCCCGCCTACGACGTGATGTTGCCGGCCGCCGGTTTCACGCTGTCGGTGTCGCCTACTCCGAGGTGGCCGGTAGAACTGCGCAACACGCGCGCGTTGCACGGAATGGTCACTGGACTACTGGGTTTGCCGCACACGAAACCGGTTCCCGCGTTTGCGCTGAGCCCAATCCAAACGGCGTTCGGTTGGGGCGTCATCACGAACCCGGAGACGGCTCAGCGCGTCGCAAACCTATCGGCCGAGGCCGTGCTGTTCGACCGCGACGTTACGGTGGCGACTGGACCGCTCGTGCGAATCAAAACGCCACGAGTGACCAAGCGAGGACACAGACGACTGCGCATTGATGCCATCACGCCCGTGTGCGTGCGCAACAGCTCGAGCCACTGGACCCACGTGACACCAACGGCGTCGAATCTCGGATCGACTCTGCTGCACCACTTGCCCATGCGCCTCGGCATCCGCGTCGACATGGAAACGCTGCGCCTTGACCTGGTATCGCGCGAAACGCAGGTCGAACGCGTGCCGCTTGGCGGCAAGTACGGCAACGCCGGCGGGTGGTCGGGCAGCTGCATCGTCGACACGAACGCGGTTGGCGAGTGGCTGCTGCGATGCGCCGAGTCGCTTGGATTGGGCGGGCGCACCGCGTTTGGATTTGGACGAGTGAGGATTTCGAATGTCGAATAGCTGGGAAAGCATGATGCGAACGTGGGAGATCCACGCGACGCTTGACTCGTACAAGCGCAGACTAGACAGGGCAGTAAGGCACGCCCGGTTGGGTCACGAGACGTGCGGCAACATGTACGTAGCGATGTCTGGTGGTAAAGACGGAGTGGCACTCGCGTGCGTCGTGAGTGACGCTGGTTTAGGCGACAGGATGTTGGCTCACGCGCACAACGAACTGAACACCCCCGGTATGCTTGAAACGGCAGAAGCGACGGCTGACTTGCTGGACATGGATCTAGACGTGTTTGAGCCAGAGCAAAACGTATTCAAGTGGCTGGCGGCGTACCCGCATGATGCGTCGATCGTAGAGTACGAGCACCACAAGGAATTCGCCAAGCTGTTCGCGAGCGGTAACATGCTCGTCGCGTACCAGTACGACAACGGTTTTGATGGCGCGTTCACTGGTATGCGCTCAGAGGAAAGTCGCGGTCGTCGAATGAACCGAATCATGCGCGGCCACATGTACCAGCTGTCGAAGGACGCGAGTTGGATGTGTCAGCCGATTGTCGACTGGTCAGCGCGCGACGTGTTCGCTTGCCTCGTCAGCCACGGCGCACCGATTCACCCTCACTACAAGTTGGCGCTGGAGAACTTCGGAATCGATCCAGAGTCGCCGGCGTCGCGCGTTGACTGCATGATCCCAGACGAAGGCGTGTCGCAAATGCCGACCATGATGCCGCTGCGTGAGCTATACCCAGAGCTGTGGCGTCGCGTCGTTGCGGTCCGCCCAGAACTGGAGAGATACACATGAAGCAATTGTTCAATGGTCCGCTGATGGGATCGGCAGATGGTGGCGGAAGAGATGGTGGAGGCGGAGGCGGCAAGAAGTCGTCAACCGGCACCAAAGTGAAACCGAAGAGTACGCGACGACGTAAGCGCTAGCCGCACCGCGCTAGCGCCTCAACCTCTGACCAGAGCCACAGTCCGCCCGGGTCCTGTTCGAGCACTCGGTCAACCCGACGCGACGGAGCGCCGTGGCGGGCTCCTGCTGGCGCGCGCAGC
>QJWJ01000256.1 GCA_003235365.1 Deltaproteobacteria bacterium | reverse complement strand
ATCTCGTCGACGTGTGGGGTTCGACGTTTCTCCCGCGCCATTCCGCGTTCGGCGCAAAAGGCCGCATTTGTCGGTGCCCGGGTTCCAACGGCGACCAGACCAAAGGGTCTAGAGCTAATTTGTCGCGGCAATCAACATGATTGCCGCTCTGGTTGCAGCGTCGGCGTCAGCTCGAAGCGTGTTGCCGCTCGGGCAGGTCAGAGAGTGGCCAGGCGCAACTTGGCAGCGAGCTGCCCGCGGCGTTGCACCCGCATCTTCTCGAGGATGCTGTGCACGTGGTTCTTGACCGTCGACAATTCGATGTGCAGCTGTACGGCGATTTCCTTGTTGGACAGCCCACGCCGCACGAGCTCGGCGATCTGTCGCTGCCTCGGCGTCAGAGGTTCGTGATCATCCTGACCGGACGTCGACGCGAGAGCTCGAACTCGGCGCAGCAGGCACTGTGCCACGGCCGGAGAGCAGCGCAATTCTCCCCGGACCACGCTTCGCAGCGCTTGTACCAAGTCAGCCAGCGACGCCTCCCTGGGCACGAACCCAGCGGCGCCTGCCTCGGCGCAGGCAACGATTTCGCGCTCCCGTTCCGGTATCGCCAGGGCCAGTACTCGGGTGTTTGCGCCGAGTTCACTCACTGCGGTCATCGTGCGCAACCCATCTGACAACTGCATGTCTAGCAACAACACATCGGGCTGCATTGCCCCCACCCGCTCGATGGCTTCTGCTCCCGATGCGGCCGTTCCAATGACGGAAAGCCCGTCGTAGCGTGCGAGCGTGTCGCTCAGCCCCTCTCGATAAAGACGTATGCTCGTCGCAACCAAGATCGTGATCACGGATGGCACTCCACTGTCGGTGGCGACTGACCTCAGCTGCCTCAGCCGTTATCGACTTGCGGACAGGTCCTCGTCAACAACGAACCCTCGTCTCCCGTCTGGGAGCGACGCGTGGCGCAGTGCGCTGTCAGTCGAACTCCCCTTGCGCGCGACGAGACAGCGTCTGCGACTTGGGAGTCACACCGACAATTTCCAGCGGCGCCTATCCCACCCGTACGAGTGATCAGCGGTTTCGTCGAGCTTCGTTGCCCCAATCCAGTTTGGCTTCGATTCTGGCACGCGTTCATCCCGTTGGGGGAGACCACGAGGCCTTCGAGTGGACGTCAGATCAGCCAGGGAGAGCGCACGGGCTCGAGAGCAGGTGTGACCGGCCAGAGCGCGATTCGAACGTAGCGAAGTCACGTTGCTGTGGGTGCCCGACGATCGTGCTCGCTCGTTTCGTCACGTTTGGTCCCAGACCCCTGGAGCGGCAATCATGTTGATTGCCGCGACAAATCAACAACCTAGAGCACCGAGCTGCGAGCAAGAGTGGCCGGACGCGGCCCCGAAGAACGCCCTCACCCCCGCTGGGGCGATTTCTTCGGGGCATTTCCGTGCGCTGGCAAGCTGATCGGTGCTCCGGCGGCGTTCGGTGCGATCTTTCGGCGGCCCGTGCGCGCAGCCGACTCATTTGGCGACACCGCTCAGGATCTCGCGCGTCACCGCGTAGAGCGCCGGGATCCCCTCGTTCGCTTGCAGCGCGCCGCTGAGATTCGATTCGTGATCCAGAGGTAGGTCGGACACGTAGTAGACGAAGCGTAGGATGACGTCGTCGGACAGCACTCCGCGGTTCATCGACTCGATGATCTGTGACAGGTAGTAGGTGCCCTCCATCTCCAGCCCAACGCACCCCCACACCTGTCGATTGAAGTGGAGCATGCGGCGGTTCTGCAACAACGTGCCCGCAACCGTCAGCACTGGCCCCTGGTGCACCGCGCGATCGGTCAGTGTGCGCAGATGGTCGACGTCCAAGGCATTGTTGGGCACGGGCTGAAACAAGTCCTGGTGTTGTTCGATGAACGCGGTGGTGGCCAGGATGTCTCCCCGCTTGCCCACGAGAGACCCCGCTTTGCCGGTCACGTTGACGCTGCGGATGCGATGGCTGAACAGCGAGATCAAACAGGCGATGATGTGTTCCGCTTGCTGTCCAAACGCGTAGTCGATGTTGACCAACAGTCCGCGGGGCAAACCGGAAACCAAAGGGTCCAGCGCTTCGGCGGCGGCCAGACGAACGGTATCGACCAACTGCACGCCGATGCCAGTGAACGCCGTCTCAGTCAGCGTGAGAATGCCGTACTCGTGATCCGAAGCCAGGCGAGCAGCCAGCGCTTCCGGATGCGCTCGAAAGTAGTCCCGGAGTAGCGCGTAGCAGCAATCAGTCTCGTGCTGCCAATGTTCGCGCAGCAGCGGGTGGTTCGTGTCTGCGCCCCAGCCGAGGATCGCGGCGCGGTGCTGCGCGACCCATGGGCTGAGGCAGTTGGGGACGGAGTGGGTATTACTGCTGATGATGTGAACCGGCAGTTCACCTGGTAGAAGTGCGGGTTCGGTACCCAGGAGCTCCGTGGTCGCTCGGATGAGCTGGTTCGTCCAGCGTTCCGCGTGGGCGCTGTTGTAGTTGTCGAGGTGACGGAACACGCTGACGCGCAGGTCCTCGTGGTGCAGTAGTACATCGCGCAGGCGACCGAGCGTGTCTCTAGGCCATATTCCACGAATCTCGGACAGCTCGGCGGCTTCGAACGGAAGCGGGTAGCTCTCGTCGCGTGTCGTGAGCGCGTCCAGGACGCGCAGATCGACCATTCGGCGACGCAACTTGCGCGCTTCGATCACGTACAGACACAAGCAGGTCACGAAGTCCACGACGTCGGAAATGCCATCACGGATGAGCACCATGTTCTTGCCGGGCAACAACTCGTAGACCGCCCGGCGCCGTGCGGCAGTCTCGACCGAGGTGAACATCTCGTCCGGACGGGACTGATGGTGAGGTAACGATTCCGTCAGGTAATAGGCGAAGCAACGTGTGACGTTCTGGGGCAGTCTGCGCACGGCGTAGAGCAGCGCCGACGTATCAATCTCGTCGTCGGTTGCCCCGCGGTGCAATGCAGGAGCCAGGTCTCGATACAGGGGGAGCAGGCGCTCAATCGCGATGTCGCCGCTGCTGAGGGTGCGGAGCATCTCGGCCATGAAGCGATCGAACGCGACGAAGACGCCTTGCTTGTGACGAAGGATGTTCCCCATGCCTTGCGCGAATACAGCCGACTCACGAAACAGCGCCAGGAAGCGCGCTCCCTCGATGCTGACTAGACGCGAGCGCTCGACCGCGCGTACACCCAGCGCGCGCGGCTCCGAAAACAATGCTGCACGCTCGCCGAAGTAGTGTCCCGCACCGATGCGTGAGGTGCCTTTGCCCGACGATTCGTCCACCACCTCCACCAGGCCTTCGAGCAACACGTACACGCGTTGGTCTTGGGCGTCGCCTTGGTGCAGGAACACCACACCTGGTTCTATCTGATGGTGTTGAACCTCGCCGGCCAGTGCGCTGCGCGTGGCTTCGGGTAGATAGCAGAACGGAATGACATTGGTGAACATGCGGCAGCCAAGTGTACACGGCCTGGGGCAACCCTGCTTGAACGAGTCGTTGCGGGATGGCCGGTGCGATAGGTGGCGTCGAGGTGGGCGCTGGTCGGCCATTGGCTCGCGGCGAGCTCCGGCGGCAAGTGTCGGGCCCCCCGCCGTGTGGGACCTCCGCGGACCGGCGGCCGCGACACGCGCCTTCTCTTGGAGGATCAGCGGGGGATTGTTCGTCGCGTCGCGCCCGCGGCGCGCAATCAGGGGCCGCCAGTGTTCTTCTGTCGCGGCATTGAGAGCGAGACTGGCGCCTTGCGCGACGGCCTCGACGCCGAGAGTGCGCGGCAGCCCGCCAACGGGACGAACAGCACGCGGATCCCCTGGCTCCGGCAATCTGCACACCAGTTTCGTCGAAGGAGGAGGCCGCGCCGGTCGCGGTACGGGCGCGACGGGACGTGACGGGTGACGGACGTGCAACCGGGAAGGACTTCCGAGGCTTCCCCTCACGGGCGTGCCTCAGGTGGCGTATCCAGCCATCTCGCAGGTGCTAATTGGCTCCGGCCGCGGTTTTGTTGCGCTATCCCGCCATTCCCGGCGTATACGGTTCGACCATGGTCGGATTGCGCCGGCGAACGTCTCGGGCCGTTGGTGTGCTCGTTCTGATCTGGGCGAACACCGGACCCGCAGTGCGCTCGGCGTATGCCGACGACGAGCCGCTGCTCGCGACCGGAGAGAGCGCTGGGCAACCCGGCGCGTTGGAGCTCTATCAGCTTGGATTGGACCGTCTGAACGGCGACGATCTCGCGGGGGCAGCCGAAGCATTTGCGGAGGCATACCGCCTGGAGGCCAACCGAGAAGTCCTTTACAGTTTGGGACTGGTTTACATCCGTTTGAATCAGCCGCTGCAGGCCATCGATGCCCTCGAGCGCTATCTGGCAGACACGGCGATTCCGATGGCCGCCGACCGAGAACGCGTCGCCCGGGAGCAGTTGGCCCAACAACAAGCCAGGGTGGCGTTTCTGGCGCCCCGGGTGGCCCCCACGCGGGCACGAGTCAGCGTCGATGGCGTGTTGCTTGCGTCGCGGCCCGACGCTCGCCTCGCGCTCAACCCTGGGGCACACGACGTGCGCGTCGAGTTCGAAGGGTATGAACCCCAAACCGCTCACATCAGCTTGGCGCCCGGTGAGGTGCAAACGTTGGAGCTCACACTCGCGCCGAGTGCCGTGGGGACGCTCGACGTGGCGTGTCCAGTCCCGGACGTCCAAGTCTGGCTCGACGACAGTGCCGTCGGAACGACGCCGCTCGGGCAGTCGTTGCAGCTTCCAGTCGGCGAGCACCAGTTGCGTTTGACCCGACCCGGATACGTCGAGCAGCGCGCCACCCTGTCACTCGTCCCCGCAGAGACTCGGCGCTGGACCTGCCAGCTCCGCATCGACCCGGCTGCGCCCAAGGCTCGGCTGAAACTGGAGGTCAGCGAACCCGGTGCGCGGCTGTGGCTCGACGGAGCAAAGGCGTCTGCCGACGGACTTCTCCCACCCGGGCGACACGATCTGCGCGTCGAGCGCCCGGGCTTTCGATTGCTCGAACGACCGCTGCTCCTGCAGGCGGGGGAAGTCGAGATTCAGCGCGTGGTGCTCTTGCCGACCGACGAATACCTCGCCGAGTATCGCGATGGCGCTCGCAACCAGCGGCTGTGGTCTTACGTGGCGGCGGGGGCGGGCGTGCTGCTCGGGGCGGGGGCCGCCGGGGTCTACGTCTGGAACGACGGCCGCTACGACGACTACACCGAGGAACGCGACGAGCTGCTCCGCCTCGGGCAGAGCGGCGCCCAGCCGTCAGACTACGTGGAACGAGTGAACTCGAACAACCAGGCGCTCAGCGACGTTCAGGACGCGGACGCGGTGGTGATCGGGCTAACCGCCGCCGCGGGCGCGGCAGTGATCACCGGGGTCGTCCTGTACCTGCTCGGAGACGACCCCTATCGCTACGACGCGCTGTTGCAGCACGCGGGGGACTGAACCGCTCGCCCGAGCGCTGAGCCCACCCCCGTGCGTCGAGGCTTCAGGGGCAGACGACGCTCGTGTCGCCTTTCACGCTGCCACTGTTGATCTGGATGCATTCACCGGTTCCAAAGGAGGTGCCAGTGACGGTCACCGTCCCGTTGAACACCACGATGGTCCCGCCAGTGCCGCCCAAGACGTTGTTCGCGAGACTTCCCCCAGTCAGCGTGGTTGGGTTCGTCGACGTGAGGTAGAGCGCGCCGTAGAGGGCAGCGTTTTCGCTGAACGTGCTGTTCTCGATCACGAGCGGCGGCGCGGAAGAGGTGGTATAGATGGCTCCGCCCCTCACGCTGGCGTTCTTGGTGAGGTTGCAAGCTTTGATGCTGACGGGGAGCATCCCGCTACCCGGGTTGCGACTGCCAGTGACGTAGATCGCTCCGCCGAAGGCGTCCTGCAAGTTTCCGGTCGTATTGCCGTCGAAGTCGCAGCTCTCGAAGGTCGCCCCCGAGTTGTTCAGATACACCGCGCCTCGGCCGACGCTCGCGGAAGAGCCGGCAGCGATGATGTTCTCCACGAAACTCGTCTTGCTGAACGTCGGGTTGCTGGCGTTCATGTACACGGCAGCTCCGCCTCCCGACGCCTGGTTCGCTTTGAAGCGACAGTTGTCGATGGCCGGCGCCGCGACCTTGCTACCAGAGGTGGGCCCCTCGATGGCGAGCCCAGCGCCGACGGATTGGTGAGAACCCGTGCCGTTCGCGTAGCCTTTGGTGATCGTGAACCCGTCCAGCACGGTATCGAGCGGCGTCGTGTTGCCGTCGTAGTCCTCGAGCAACACGACGTGGTACGCATTGTCGCTGCTCTCGCCGTCCACCCCGATGTCGCCAGAGAGGATGGTCTCGTTGACGGCGAGGTTGCGCTCAACCAGGTAGCGTTCGGTGCCGGAGAAGCCGCCGTAGAGCTTCACGCCTTGGTTGAGTTGAATGGCCTTGGTTCTGTCGTCCGTGGAACTGCCCGTGCGCTTGGTCGGCAGGTACGTGCCCTTGGCAACCCACACCACGCAGTCGTTCGTGGCGGCGGAGTCGATGCCCTTCTGTACCGTGGCGAAGGCCTGGTCCCAACTGTCCCCGGTGGCGCCATCGCTCCCGTTCAACTTGACGAAGTAGCGGCACTGCTCCCGGCAGATGTTGTCCACGGGGCTTCGCACTTTCCAAACGTCTTCGACGCATTCGGACGACAGCGCGTCCGCCGTGCAGGCGATGACCCCGTCCGCACAATCCGACTCGTCGGGGCCGTCGCACGCCTGCCCCAAGGAGAAGCCCTCATCCACGTTGTCGTTGCAGTTGTTGTCCTTGCCGTCGCATAGCTCCGTGGCCGAGCTCTTGACGGACGGATCGTCGTCGGCGCAGTCGCCGTGCGTCGCGGAAGTCTTCGGGGGTTGCGCGCAAGCGACCACTGCGAGGCTCGTGTCGCTGTCGCCGTCACCGTCTTCATCCGCATCGGGGTACCAGGTACCAGGAGCCGCTTGCCCTTCGTCGGTTTGCCCGTTGCAGTCGTTGTCCTTGCCGTCGCAGATCTCGTCGGCGCCGGGCTTGACGTCGAAGTCGGTGTCGTCGCAATCCGAGTTGTTGGTGACTCGCTCCGCCGAGGGGCAGGCGATCTCGGCCACGGCACTGGCGTCGCCGTAGCCGTCGCCGTCGCCGTCGGGGTAGGTGGGCACGGCGGCGTTGTCGTCGATCTTGCCGTTGCAGTCGTTGTCCTTGCCGTCGCACAGCTCCGTCGCGTAACTGCTCACCAGCCGGTCTTGGTCGTCACAGTCGTTGCCGCTCGGCACGTAGCCGTCTTCGACCATTCCCTCGCAGAACGAACGCGGCATGTTCGGATC
>QJWJ01000446.1 GCA_003235365.1 Deltaproteobacteria bacterium | reverse complement strand
GGACGCTGAACGAGTGGACGGCGAGCAACACGGGTCCCGGCAAGGGTCGAGGTCAAGGCAACGACTCGCACACGCAGGTGGTGGGCACGGCATTGACGCTGCAGCCGGTGACGCCGAACAGCAACAACCCTTTCAGCTTCGAGCAGGCGACGAAGTTCAACGCGAAGCCGATTGGTCCGTCGATGGACCACGTGATTGCGCAGCAGCTGAGCCCGAGCGGCACGCCGCTGTTGCTCAACACGGCAGGTCAACGAGACAATACGCAGTCGGCGATCTCGTACTCGGCGGCGGAAGAGGTGTTTGCGGGTCAGAACGCGTCACAGGCGTACAACGGCTTGACGGGACTGTTCGAGGGCGGCGGCGCTCCAATGAACGCGGACACGTACGCGGCGGTGAAGGGCAAGAGCATCATCGACCTGGTGCGAGACGACCTGGAGACGCTGGAGCGTCTGGACATGAGCAAGGCCGACAAGGACAAGTTGGCGGCGTGGAAGGAACTGCTGAACCAGACGAACAACGTCGTTGCGTCGGCGGTGTGCAGCGAGGAGCTGGCGGCGCAAATCGTGAGCGGCGGCGGTCTGGGAGGCAGTGGCGACGTTCTGACGAACATGGTGAGCGACACGTTGGACGGCGCGGACCTGTACGGAGCGATTGCTGCGCTGTCGGCAGCGTGCAATGCGAACCCGATCATCGTGTTGAAGTACCCGGGTAACTACGGTTTCAAGGGTCTGGACATCACGATGGAGTCGCACTCGTTGTCGCACCGTTTGGACAACGCGGGCATGCAGGGTAGCTGCTTGCCGAACGCGATTCCGGACCTGATCAAGGTGGACAAGTACTACGCCGAGAAGTTCGGGAAGCTTGCGACGATGCTGGACAGCATCGGCGAGGGCGACGGGACGGTGTTGGACAACACGTCGCTGTTGTGGATGAACGAGATGTCGGACGGCAACGCGCACAACCACAACAACGCGCCTTTGGTGCAGGCGGGCAGTGGCGGCGGTTACTTCAAGACGGGTGCGATCGTGAATCTGGACCCGTCGTTGGAGAGCGCTGGAGACGCAGCGAACGGGCGCAGCTTGTCGCAGTGCACGGAAGGCACGACGCAGACGTCGGACGGGGTGAGCCAGGGCACGGGCACTCCACCAGAGTACGCGAACGCGCCGATCAACAAGTACTTCGTTGCGTTGATGAACTCGCTGGGCATGAAGGCAGGCGAGGACGGCTTCCCGATGAAGGACGGCCCGGCGCTCGGACAAGACGGAAGACTTCGCAGGCGGCGCCGGTGCCGTGAGTGAGGCAACGATTCACGATCCCGGTGAGTTCAAGGAGCTGCGGGCGTAAGCGCGAGACGACCGCATCGATACGAAGACCCCTCCCTCACACGGAGGGGTCTTTGCATTTGTCCGCAATGATGCTCATCTTGATGTTCATGCGAACGAGCTTTCTTGTCGTCGGGTTGGGCTTGTTGTTGGCGTCGTGCACCGACAATGTCGCCGCTGGGAGCTCCAATGACGGCGTCGCGCCTGACAGCGGAGGGACAACAATGGCACACCGCGAAGGCGGGAGTTCCGGCGGGGTGGGTGGCGAGGATGGCAGCCCCCCGGCTGGGAAAGACGCAGCCGCCGGTGGCGTGGGGCCAACGGGTGCGAATACGCCCGGCTTATCTGAAGCCGGGGTGTCGTCGCCCGCACCGAGCGCAGATCCGAGCGACGGGGGCCGCGTCGATGGCGTTGCGGACGCTGCTCCCACGGGGACTGGTCCGAACGAACCCACCGGCATGGGGAATCGCGATGCGGACGCGCCGCCGGTAGACGACGAGGAAGCGCTCGTCGTGCCGCAAAGCGTGACCATCTTACCGCTACAAGGTGGGAATGGAGTGCTCGAGGTCACCGCGCTCACGTTGCGGCAGGGCGCAGAGTCTCCGGACATCTACGTGGCGATGAAGAACACCGGTGATCAGCACGCCTGCAGCGCGGCGGTGTCGCTGGAGCTCTACGATTGGGATGAGCAATCCGTGGCCTCGGGGATCAGTGGCCTACTGACACGGCACTTCTACCGCGTCTTGGATGGGTCGGACTTGATCGCGGCGTGCATCGGTCCGGGTGACGTCAGCGTTGCGGCGATAACTGACCTGCCTGTCGATCTCGCGATTGAGGATGTGGGTTACATCGTCTATCGCTCGCCGTACTTCGCTCTGGAGGTCGAGGGACCCATCGATGGGTTCAGCGTAACGAATCTCGAAGGCGTGCCCGATGGGGACGGAACCGTGTACGCGGGTGAGGTCGTCAACGGATTCGATGTCACCGTTGCAGATCCAGAGGTCTTCGTCTTCCCCCTGACGCGTGTTGGACGGCCGCTCGGCGTTGCCAAGAGTTCTGCGACGCTCGAGATACCGCCAGGCGGAACCTGGGCGTTCGAGACGGAGCTCACAAACGTGGTGGCCGCACCGGATGCGTTGGCACTCGTGGCAGGCGCTTTGCTCGAGTAGTTGGTCACGACTGGCGAATTCATCGGCGTGGCTCGGCGGCTTTCATCGTGCTGCGAACCGTGACATCATGTGCGCTCTCGCCAGTGGCTGAGAAAGGAGGTCCCGTGTCGTTTGGGACTCGATCGCGATTAGCTCTAGTTTTGTTGCTTTTGGCCTTTGGGGCTGCTTCCGTTGGTGGCTGCCGCAAGAATAAGCCTCCAGAGAAGGGGTCCGAACCGGCGCAGGATGAGGTTGCTTCCAATGGTGACGCCATCAAGGAGCGGATCGAAGGGCTCCGGCCAGGGATCACCGCGTTGAATGCAAAGTTCGCTGCTTTGCACAAGCAGTTCGATCCACTGCCTCCGAACCTGCCGGGATTTGGCGACGTTCGAGCGAAGTTCTACGGCACTGACGAAGGTCTGGGCCGCATGGGGGTGAAGATCGCGTGGCTCACCGGACGGCTCGACGCTGCCCTCGAATCGGGGAACCGTGAGGAGTTGGAGCAAGTCGCCAAGGACGTGAACCAGACGTACGACGAGATCAAGGAGATCGACAAGATTGCCTTGGAACTGGTGCACGAGGTGGCGCCATTCGAACGAATGATGAAAGAGTATCAGGCCGCTCGTGCCGCCGTTGCGTCCGCAGCCTCCACGTCAGCACCGTCGGCGTCAGCACCTCGCGCGAAAAGCGCGTCATCCGCGCCCGCTCCCAAGGGCAGCAGTAAGTAGTCGAAAATGGCGCGAGCCCGCAGCGTGATACGTCTGCGGGCTCGATTGGCGGCCGGAGTGCCGCCGTCACTACCTAACGACTCGGCTGGGCTCAGAGCATTGCGCCGTCGGCAATCCACTGCGTGATTGCTTGGACGTAGTCGTCCGGGATGCAAGCAGGGTTGTCTTCCGATGTAGCGTCATCGGGACACGTCGGTGGCATGCGCGGGATCTTTCCGCAGCTGCCCTCGAGGAGTCTCACCAGCACGCTCTGTTCGGGGGCATCGACGTTGATTACCGGAGCATTGTCGCACTCCATCGACGTATGGCCCATCAGCTTGTCGTAGATCTCCTGGTCCGTCCCCTTGAGGAACAACGGATGCTCAGGCAGGTCGTGGCATTGAGCGCCGTAGCAGCCGTAGTCGAGTACCACCTTGAGCGTTTCGAAGCTCGCCTCGGGGCCATCATCGTTGCCGCCCTGACCGCCAGCGCCACCCGATGGCGCGGGGCCGCCCGAGCTGCCACCCTCGCCCGACGGGGTTGAGGTGGTGGGGGAAACGCCAGGCCCGGTTGGCCCGGTTGGCCCGGTTGGCCCGGATGGATTGGGGGTTGGGCTTGCACTCGGCGTGGGCCCAACCGTCGTTGGCGTCGAATTCGTGACGGTTGGTGACACCGTGGCTGGCGACGTCACCGTGGCTGGCGACGTCACCGTGGCTGGCGACGTCACCGTGGGGGTGACGGTCGTCGTGGTCGAGTCAGGGGTCGTCGTCGTGGGTGCCGGTGTGTTGGTGATGGCACCGTCAGTCATGCCATCACCACTGCCGGTATCACCGCAGCTGAGCGTCGAAAGGAGGGCCACGGCGCCGGCCGCGGAAAAGGTGTACAGTCGAAGAGTCATTGGTTCTACAAATGGTGGAAAAACCACTATAGCGTCTGCCATCGCTCGAACCAAGGCAAGGCGAATGGATCGGTCACCAGTGATCGCGTTCGGGCCGCATCGGTTTGTGTCAGCTGAAGATTTGCGGTCGCGCCGGCCGGCCCCGCACCTCCGTGCGATCGTCATTCTGCGTGTCTGAATTCTGCTCGGAATCGATCAAGAAGAACTGCCGTGCCGTGTTCGCCGCCAGATGAGGAGGCGGCGCTGCTGCTACTCCCTGCGCGTTGCTGGTTGCGTTCTCTCGGTATCGCTCGGTCACGGGACTTCCCAGGATTTCGCCCGCGCAACAACGAGCCTCGTTGCTTCGCTTGCGCTCGCATCGCGGTTCGATTTGCATTGCCCGGTTGGGGAATTGCGCCGCGGAATTGATTCGCCTTGTTGCCGCTACCCAACCTGACGCCGAATCGGTGCGTGGGGCAGTTCACCTCCGTCGTCAGTCGTGTTCACTGCGGCAGCTTTCGTCGGAGGTCCTTGCCGTGCAGTTTCGATGGGCCTCGACGCTCGGGAGTCGAGGGCGTCAGACCGGGGCGCCGGGAACTTGCTGCAGTTGTGGTGTGATTAGGTTAATGGATTGCAGGCACGCTGAGTGCTCGGGAGTCCCACGGCGGGGTGGCCTTCTCGGAATGCAGTCCGACGTGCCTCGGACGAACATCGCCGACCAGCTCCCCGTCGATGGTTGCGGCACCACGCCATGCGTGTCGTTCGGGCTCGTCGCGGCCGAGTGATAGTACGCAGGCCGCGAGGTGCTGGCCGCGCTCGTGCAGCCGAGCGCGAGGTGTCGTCGCGGGGTCCCGCTGACGACATCCGTGGCCTTGCCAAACCTGCTGTGGGTACTGGGGCATGGGAGCGACTCGTGCAACCGCGGAGACGATCATGCCAGGCCGCGGGAAATGCTGCGACTAGCCCAAGCAAGCTGTCCCGCGTAGGTCGCTGTCCGGGTAGGCCACACAGGGCACCACCGGGCTCGCGCAAGCAACGGGTGCTCAGCCGAAGTTTCGTTGCTAGTAGTGGTGGGAGGTTACGCAAGGGTGCGACGTATCCCGCTGAGCCACAAGCCTCACGCCGAACCAGGCACGAGAAGTGATCGGTAGGAAGACTGGGGTTGGATTTACACCTGGGGCGTCGCGGTTTCGAGGTGAACGTCACCTACAAGACACGATTCGAAACAACCCGTGGTCGAAGTTGAAAAGGTCCAGGCGCGGGTCGGGCGAATGGTGTACTGTCTTCAACCCCACCGTTACGTCCCCTGAAGACAGAGAGGTTCACTTATGTCGTCAAGAGTGTTGTTGTCTCAAGCGCCACCCCAATCTCGAATGCGGAGAAGGCTTCGAAGAGCAGGTATCTCCGGCGCATTGTCCAGCGTTTCACTGCTCGCACTGGCAGCTTGTGGCAGCCCCGAGCAGGGCATGGACACTGACACGCTGAGCGAGGCAGTGTCGATGGGCAACGGCCACGGAAATGGCGCTGGGCACGGCCACGGAAATGGCGCTGGGCACGGACATGGCCACGGTCATGGTCATGGTCACGGTCACAACCACGTGAAGAACGGCGAAATGCTATTCCAGACTCCGTTCGAGGGTACGAATGGTCGTACCTGCGCATCGTGTCATGTGCTCGACGATCATGGCGTGCTGAAGCCGGAGCACGTTTCGTCCTTGTTAGAAACGAGTCCGGATGACCCGTTGTTCAACGCTTTGGACGCGGACGACCCGAACGCGGCGGACCTGACCTTCGAGCATCTGAAGAAGGGGCTGATTCGCGTGGTGTTGACGCTGCCCGACAACATGGACCTCATCGACTTCGAAGGGAACGTGGTGACGCCCCCGGACCGCAAGTACGAAGTTTGGCGCGCCGTGCCAACGATGGAGAATGCAGCGATCACGGCCCCGTACCAGTATGATGGCCGTTTCCCGACGCTACAGATCCAGGCGCAGGGAGCGATCATCGACCACAGCCAGGGGGAGGAAGTCTCGAGTCACGATCTAGACGACATCGCGGCGTTCCAGCAGACTCTATTCACGTCGAACCGCGCGAAGTGGGTCGCGAAGAAGATGGCACGCGGGATTCCCGTTGAGGATATTCCGCGACCGGAGTTGCGAATGGACGACCTGACGCCTGCACAAGAGCGTGGTTTGGAAATCTACAATGCGGCGTGCGAGGTATGCCACGGTGGCGCCACGACGATGCAGGTGGTCAACCGCGAGATCCACGACCTGGCTTTCGTCGAGCTCGACGCTGACGGCAATGTCGTTTTCGACACATCCGTCACCCCGCCGGTGCCCGTCCTGAACCCGCAGCCTGACAACGAGTTCTTGAACATCGGCCTCGGCAACATCTCATACCTGGGCCAGTTGTATGGGGATCTGTTCGGGCCTCGGTTCAACAAGGACGTGGCGTTGCCACAGTATCGCTACCGCTTCTACACCGACGGCACGAGGACGGTCAAAGAGGTCGATCTGCCCCCGATCCCGGTCACTGCAAGCGGAAACCCCTTCGATCTGCAAGCTGCCCTCGACGAGAATGGCGCACCCATCGTCGGACCGAACTTCCTACCTCAGGTGTGGTCGACCGATCCCGGGCGCGCGGGTATCACTGGAAACCCGCACGACTTCGAGGCGTTCGATGTGCCGCCGCTGCGTGGTATCGCGAACACAGGACCCTACTTCCACGACAACAGCGCCGAAACGCTGCGTGATGCTGTCGACATCTACAGCCGATTCATCCTGTCGTTCTTCGCACCGCTCAATCTGCCCGCAATCAACCCGCCGGAGGGGAACGGCTTCTTCCCCGAATCGCTGACACCGGAGCAGAAGGACGACCTCATGGCGTTCCTTCAGATCCTCTGAGTCGGATACGCTTCGAACGCGGGCATCGGGCGTAGCTCGGTGCCCGCGCGTGCGTCTGCTCCCGCGCAGTCTGTCGATGGTCAAGGTGACGCGATCGTGATTCCGTCGGAGATTGCCAGGCCGTAGTAGGAATCGTCTCGGTGGAATAGCCTCGACGTCCCCCACGCTCCCACGTCGACGAAGTCAGACAGATCGATGCGCAGGACATCGCCCGTGTCGCCTCGGACCTCGAGCACTTTGGCCAGACCGTCGGGAAGGTTCCTGCGCGAAGCGGGAAGCGACCGGACGAGGCGCTCGGGCAGCAGCAGTTCGTTGTCGCCGCTACCAGTGATGTCGATCACCTCGAGGCTCGCGGCAGTGGCCGGACCCCAGGCGTTCAGATCCCATGTCTGCCCAGCACCTTCGAGAATGAGCTCGTCGACGCCACGACCACCCCGCACGCGAAGCAGGTCGGTCGTCGCACTGTGCAACCTGTCGCTGGCGTCGGTGCCGTAGACGACCGCGCGGCGCTCGAGGGAACCGTTCCAGGAAAACGAGATGTAGACCGCTCCTGTTTCGTTTGCGCGCGGAGCACCGACGATCACGTCGTCGAGGCCATCGGCGTTGAGATCTGCGACTGCCACGCTCGATCCAAACGCGCTTGATTGCTGATCACCGACCAGCAACCAACCCGCGGCGATTTCGTCGCTGGTCGTCGTGACGCCCGGAGCCTGTGCCGCGATGTTGGTCAGAACGATTACCTCGCCATCGACACCTGCTCCGGGGGCACCGACGACCACGTCCTGCATGCCATCACCATCGACGTCTCCGGTTGCTACGGAACTGCCGAAGCTCTCCCCAGCGGAGGCGCCCGCCCAGTGCGTGCGCTCCAGCTCTTCGACGGCCGTTTCTCGTCCGAGTCGGGATGACAGGAACAGATGGAGTATCCCCCGGCGTCCTCCGTCGTCAGTGCCATCGGGAACACCCATCACCAGGTCGTCCAATCCGTCGCCGTTCTGATCACCCGTGCTAGCAAGGCAAGCGTCGGGATCACTCGCACCGTGCTCTTCCCAGATCGCCAGTCCACCTCCCGTGCGGCTGACGTCGTCAACGGAAAGGAGTTCGTTGTTGCGGTTCCCATACACGACGTATGGGCGACGGGTTTCTGCCGAACCGATGAGCACGTCGTCGACGCCGTCGCCATTGACGTCGCCACCCGCAGCCATCGAGCGTCCCATTTGGCGAGTGACCTGGCTACCGATGAAGTATCCGGGGGTCGTGCCAAGTTCGATGTTCGACAGGCTCGGCGTGACGAAATCCTCGAAGCCCAACATCAGCGTCACGCCGCTGCCTTTTCCGGAGTCGTTTGTCGTCGGGGCAGCGACGAGCAGATCGTCGAAGCCGTCTCCGTTGGTGTCACCTGCTCCCGAAACGTTCAGCCCGAGGAAGTAGCCTGTCATCAGGGTGACGGTTTGGGCTCCGCCGCCATTTCCGATCGACGACAAGTCGACCGGCGCTGAATCGCGTTTGCCCAAGACGACCCAGAGTTGCCCAGATGTGCGAACCCTCGCCGGATCGGTCGAGAACGAGGACAGTGCGAGATCGTCGAGTCCGTCGCCGTTGATGTCCCCAATTCCAGCGACCGTGCTCCCCTGACGGTGCGGTTCCGACGGGTTGGCAATCGAGGACGCTTCTCGCGGCCCCAGGATCGCAAACCCCAACGCGTTCCCCGCTTCCGCGGCTTGAACGGAAAACGGGTCGAGTTCCGTGCCACCGAAGATCACGTAGGCGGCGCCCGCATCATCGTTGGTATTTCGATCACGACCCGGAGCGCCGATGATCAGATCGGGGGCTCCGTCGCCGTTGACGTCGCCGGCTGCTGCCACCGAGTAACCGAGTTCATCCCCTGCGAGCGCGCCCTCGATCACCAATCCCGGAGCTGATCCTTCTTGGAGTGCTTCGCCGGGTATCGGCTCGGGTGCGCCCGAGGTTCCCCGCTGCAAAGTGACCCAAACAGTTGCGGAAAGCGATGGGTCCGCGCTGAGCCAGTACTCGAAACTGTCGTAACCGAAGGTGGAGTTGTCCTGTGGCGTGTATGAGAACGCACCGTCTGGCAGCAACTCGACCGATGCTCCTTTCGCTGTGGTCAGTCGTCGAGAGTCGACCGTGAGATCGTCGACGTCGACATCGTTGCTCAAGACGCCCTCGGTCGCGGGCACCGAGTAGACTTGCGGCTCTGCAGTTGCTTCGGCTGACGCAGGGACCGTGAACGAGTAGTGATCGGAGACCAACTTTTCCGAACCGCTCAACGCCTGTCGGGGGCCAGGAGACGACCCGTCCACGGAAGCGTCGGAGACCGGCGTGCGTCCGCCATCCGGCGCGTTCGTCGGCGCACCTTGGACATCATGGTCCATCCCGCCGTCCCGGCGGCCCCCGTCGTTGGCGCTGCCGTCACCTGGGGTTGGGTCGGGCGTGTCGTCGGCAACCGGGCCATCCGAATCGACGCTGGCGTCGGCGACACCCGGAAGGTCGTCGAACTCGTGCACGCATGCGCTCGCGGTCGACAGCACTACGATCGGGAAGAGCACGGGAGCTACCCGCGGACGAATCGGCATGGACGACGCCACTTGTCCTCTAATAGCCGACCTCTCGGTGCGACGTACCCCGAACCCAACCCCGGATGGATCTTCTGAGGCTCCAACAGTGATCCGTTTTAACGATCGGTGCGTTTGCTCCTACGTCGTCGTGCAGCTTGCTGTCGTGGCTGTACCTCTGAGTTTGTGGTGGAGCACGGGTTAACGATGCTGCTATGGCATTTCACGATCGAGCCCGCAGCGACGAGGGTCACACTACAACCAGCTCAGGTTGCCCAGTACACTACCGACCCTCGTGGAGCTCAGTGAAACGACAAGCCCTGCCTCGAACCTCAATCGGCGAGAGCCTGCCGCCGTGCGGGGGCTGTTGTGGATTCACGAGGCTGCTGGTCCGCGCTTCGTGCCGATACGCGGGCCCGCGTCCCTGGGGCGTGACTCGAGCTGCGACATCGTCGTCGATGCCGACCAGGTTTCGCGGAAGCATCTGAACGTTCGATGCGACGGGCCGCTGCTCGTCGCCGAAGACGCGGGCAGCAGGAACGGCAGCTTCGCCGATGGGATGCTTTTTTCGCGGGTGGGGTTGCAGCACGGTTGCGTGCTCCGGTTGGGGCAAGCCGTTGCGGTTGTATGGGACGCGCCGCTGTCGCAGGACTATCTGTTTCGAGAGGTAGCCGCCGGTCTGCTCGGCGGGGCCACGCTGGCCCACGCCCTGGCCGATCTGCCAAGTATCGCCAAGTCGTCGTTGCCCGTCGTCATCGAAGGACCCACCGGCGCAGGGAAAGAACGGGTGGCTCGCGCCGTGCATGACCGCAGCGAGCGGTCCGGGCGGTTTGTGGCGATCAATTGCGCTGCCATTCCCGAGCAGCTCGCCGAAGCGCATCTGTTTGGACACCGCCGGGGTGCCTACACTGGGGCAACCCAATCCGCCGTAGGCTACCTCCAGGCTGCTGATGGCGGCACGCTATTTCTCGACGAGGTGCTCGAACTGCCCCCGTCGCTCCAGGCGAAGCTACTGCGGACGCTGCAAGAAGGAGAGTTCGTTCCAGTCGGTCAGGTGCTGCCCGTACCTTTGGACGTTCGCGTGGTTGCCGCGACGCAGGTTCCCCTGGCCGACCGGGTGTCCACCGGGGACTTTCGGCTCGATTTCATGGCGCGCCTGAACGGTTATCGATTTCGACTACCGGCGTTGTGTGAACGAAAAGAAGATGTGCCGTTTCTGTTTCGGCACTTCTTGCGACAATCTCTCGGAGACGAGTGTCCCGCTTTGGGCGGGCGACTGATCGAAAGCCTGTGCTTGAACCCGTGGCTCGGTAACGTTCGAGAGCTTCAGCTGCTTGCTCAGCGCACGGCCGTTCTGCACGGAGACGGTTCGAAGCTGCGGCTCGACGACTTGCCGCCGGAGTACTCAGCGCACGGCGAACCGCAAAGCGATCCTACGTCGGGGCTTGTCGTGTCGGCACAGTCGGGGGCCGCGGCAGCGCCGTTTGATGAGGTCGTCGATGACACCGAGGTGCACGCCGTACGCGAAGCGTTGCAGCAGCATTGCGGTAACGTCTTGAAGGCTGCGAGGCAACTGGGCATCTCACGTGGTCGAGCCTATCGTCTCATTTCCGCAGCAAGTCTCGACTTGGATGCACTGCGCCGGCGGTCGGGGCCACGGCGATCGTCGGGAGTGTCGACTGGGAAGCCATCGTGAGTCTCGCGCAAGACCATGCACTCCTGCCGCTTTCGGGGGTACTTGCTGGAAGGTATCGCCTGCTGAGTGAACTGGGGGCAGGCGGTTTGGGGCGCGTATTCGTGGCCGAACACGTTCAAACGGAGCGCTTGTTCGCCCTCAAGGTGCTCAAGAGCGAGCACCGGGGCGATCCCAGTATCGTGGCTCGTTTCCGCCAGGAGGCAAAAGTCGGTGGGCGCTTGCGCAGCCCGTGGACGGTGCCAGTCGTGGATTGTGACGTGCACCAGGGGGTTCCCTTCTTCGTGATGGAACTCCTCGATGGGCGGAGTCTGCACGACCTGCTGGCCAGTGGCGAACTCCCGAGTGCACCCACAGAGCGCGCCCGACGTTTGCTCGGCTTGTTGCTCGACGCCTGCCGAGGCGTTCGAGCTGCTCACCTGCTGGGTATCCTCCACAGGGATCTCAAGCCGTCCAATCTCTTCGTATCTGTTGCCGAATGTGGTGAGCGATGTCGGGTGCTGGACTTCGGCGTGGCCAAACGCTGTGACGCTGCTGGTTACACCACCGCACCCCCGTCCACGGCGACGGGCGCGATCGTCGGAACGTTGGCCTACATGCCGCCCGAGCAGATCCGAGGTGAGGACTTGGATCAACGGTCGGACGTCTATTCTTTGGGGATGATCGCCTACGAGTGCTTCTTGGGTCGGCGCGCATTCACCGCGGTCACACCGCATTCGCTCATGTACCAGATATTGGAAGAGCGTCCGCCGTCGCTGGTTGGAACGGGGTTACCCGAACCCCTGGCGCTGTGCGTCGAACGGGCAATCGAGTCCGACCGCGAGCTGCGCTTCGGCGCGGTCGACGAGTTCGAGCGAGAACTACGGCGCGCGGCAAAGTCGCTGGGAGATGTCGCGGCCACCGTTTTGGGCGGCCACGATTCACTGCACGGTGGTTGGCCCGGTCGCTCTGCGAACGTACCCTCCGCGGCTTCGCCTCCGGCGAGGATCGATCTCCAGGAGGAGCAACCCCGCAGCACGTTTCGAGTTGCCACGGCGATGGCACTGGTGGCGATCGGTGCTGGGGTCGGTGTTTACTTGGCACCATTGGCACGTGGTACAATGGACGCGTCCAAGACTCAGCAGCCGCCTTCCAGCTCAGCAGTGACGACGCGTCATGCAGATAGTGCACCCGCCGCAACGCCCGACGGACTACTGGCAACCGTGCCTGGATGGTCCAGCGACGCGCCCGAGTCCGAGCAACGGGCGGAGCACTTGGCGGAGGCCGCCGATGGCAAGCAGCCAGTGGCCCGAGTGGCCCAGGAGTTGGCCCCTCCGATCAAGTTGCGCCAGAAGCCTACGACGGGTGGCAGGTCGAGCTCCAGGAACACCGACGAGGGACCGCAACGCTCCGAACGAGCCGCGGCGAGCGATCGCCGGCCGTCTCGAGCCGTGTCGCCAGGGACGCCATCATCGGCAACGCCATCATCATCGACTTCGGGGTCAGCAACTGCATCGGCGGGTCTGAGCTTCGAACGCAACAATCCTTACAAAGGGCGTTCACCGTGAGGTTCCAGTTTGCGTTTGGTGCGGTGGTCGCCCTGAGCGTGTTCAGCGTCCCCTTTCGCGCCAGCGCCGCCCCGAGCTCTTCGAGTTCGGGGCGCGCCGCGGCGGAACATTTCGAAGCCGCGCTGAATCACGTGGACCACGGCGACTACGAGCAAGCCGTTACCGACTTCGAACGCGCCTACGAAGCCCAGCCGCATCCGTCGGTGCTTTACAATTTGGCACTGGCGTACGTCGCCTTGCGACGTCCCGTGCAAGCGATCGACACTTTCGAGCGTTTCCTCGCCGAAGCCGGCAGTAGCATTTCGCCCCAACAGCGGCGCGCGGTCGAAGAGGAACTGGAACGACAGAATGCGCTCGTCGGTCAGCTGGTGCTGGAGGTGACGCCCGACGACGCTCGGGTCTCGGTCGACGAGGTCGACCACGGCACGCGTCGAACGCTGCGCCTGTTGCCGGGCAGCCATCGGCTGAAGTTGGACGTTCCGGGACACCGCTCTCACGAACGGGTGCTCGAAGTGATCGCCGGTTCGACCGATCGGCTCGACATCTCGCTGCCGTTGATAGAACGCGATGCCATCAAGTCGTTGCGGGTGCATTGCCCGATCTCGGGGGTCGTCGTCAAAGCCGACGAAGGGACACTGGCTACGACCGACGGGGGCCGTATTCTCGAGTTGGCTGTGCCCCAGTCGGCGACTGCGCTCGTGCTCTCGCGCCGGGGGTACGAGTCGCAGCGCATTGCACTCGTTGAAGTCGACGACGGGAGTGACGTGCACTGCAAACTGTCTCGACGAAAACCGAGCGTAGCGACGCGGACTGCGCTACCGGCGCAGCCTCGAGATGACGTCGCGGATGGTGGATCCGACCCAGGAGACTACGGTTTGATCCTACTTGGCAGTGGCGCCGCGCTGCTGGCGGGTGGCGCCGGTATCTACCTCTGGAGTGAAACTCGCGTTGGGGAATGGGAAACGCACAGTGATCAGCTCGAGCGATTGCCGGCGGGCCCGGAGCGCGACGAGCACTACACGAGCGCGCAAGAGCTCAGTCGTTCGATTCAGGCGTGGGATATCGCGGCAAACGTCCTTGGTGGTGTCGGGATCGCGGCGATTGGGACTGGGGTCGTGATGCTGCTGACCGGCGAAGAATCAGGCCTTCGCGATGGTCTCACGGTCGAGTCGGTTGGGAACCGTCTGCAATTGCGTGGGCATTTTTGAACACCGCGTAGCGGAGATCGAACACATCGCGCTGCGGCATGTGTGCCGCAAATCGGTCGCATGACGACACCCGTGAATCGGGCGCCGTCAGCATATCGGATCAGTTTGTTGGGCTTTCAGACGGGCCGTTCCCGCTGGGGGGGCTGGAACTGGTGCTGACGACGATCTTGTCGATTCGAAAGCCGTCTTCTCTACCCCAGATGCTCACGGTGTGGATGCCGGTCGTGTTGACGTTGACGGTTTGCACGCGCCACCCCCAGGTGCCGCCGTAGTCGTCGAAATCGTAGAACGTGCCTATCGGTGTGTTATCGACGCCAGCGTGGCAGGTGTCGGAGGTGCTGATCGACTTGAGGCCGGCATCGCCCCGCACGAACAGGTAGAACGTTCCCGTTGACGTGAAGTTGACGTAGTAGTCGAGCCGCGGCGCGGAGTTTTGCGGATTGCTCGTCCAGACGGTGTCGTCGTCAGGGCCGATCTCCAAGCATTTGTTGCCGGAGATTCCGCTGATGTAAAGCTCATACCACGAGTCCGAAGAGCCGTTGGTCGTCTTGGCATGATAGTGTTCGGCTTCCATCACGACGGTTCCACCACTCATCTGGAAGGCCGGGACCGAGCAGCTCGCGTCGTTGTCTGCCGAGGTTACTTCGGGGGGAGTACATGCGGCGCATTGCCGATTGGTCGTCGCGCTCGGGGTGTTCGTCATGTAGTACGAAGGGGCTGCGCACGTTGTCCAAGTCGTACAGTTCGGTGAGTTCGTCGAGCTCGAGTACTTGCCACTTGGGCAATCGGTGCACACGCGATCGTTGATGCTGGTTCCGGCGGCTTCGACGTACTTGCCCGCCGAACACGTCTGCCATGATTGACAGCTCGTTGCGTTGGTCGTTGCGCTGAACTTGCCGGTCGCGCATGCTCCGCAGGTGCGGTTGGTTGTCGTCGTGCCTTCCGAGGCGACGTAGTGACCGGCGGCGCAATCGGTTTTTGCGACGCAAGGCGTTGCGGGGTCGAGGTCGTTGTCCCAGCTTCCGGCCGCACAAGCGACTTGCGTCGTATGACCACCGGCGCAGTAGCTTCCTGCGCTGCACGCATCACATTCGGCGGGAGCCGTGCCGGTTGCAGGAGTGACTTCGACCGTGCCCGGAGCGCATTGGTCGGCCGCGACGCAAGCGCCAGCGTTGATACTTTGGCTGTACTGTCCTGACGGACAAGCGGCGCAGACGCGGTCGCTGCTTGCGCTTCCCGTCACTGCTACGAACTCACCGGGTTGGCAGGTGCTCCAGGCCGCACAACTGGTGGAATCAGGGGCTGCGGTGAACGTCCCTGAGCTACAGCCAACGCAGACGACGTCGCTCGTCGTGCTGCCGGTGGCTTGAAGGTAGGTGCCCGCGTCGCATTGTTGCCAGGCCTGGCATTCAGGTGCGTTGGTCGTCGTGCTGAAGAAGCCGTTCGGGCACGGTGCGCACTTCCGATCGGAGAGGTTGTCGCCATCCACCTGGATGAAGCTTCCCGCGAGGCAGGCAGTGTGGGAAGTGCAGGCGGTTGCCGGATCGCCGTCGTGGTCCCAGGTGCCGGGGGGACACGCAAGAGGGGGCGCTTTGCCTCCAGCACAGTATCCACCTGCCGGGCAGGCCTCACAGTCCGGCGGTGTGACGTCGGTCCCGGGCGCTGTCTGTCTCGTCCCTGCCGGGCAGGCGCCGTTCTCGACGCAGCTCTGGGCATTTGCGCTGGCGCTCGATGCACCTGCTGTGCACAAGTCACAAACCTGATCTTGCTTGGCGTTACCACTCGCGGCGACGAATTGCCCGGGTGCACAGGTCGTCCAGGGCGTGCATTGTCCTTGATTGGCCCCACTCGCAAACATCCCAGAAGCACACGTCGCACAACTTCGGTCGAGGGTGGAGCTGCCGGCGTTCTCGACGAAGCTGCCTGGGTCGCAGTCGGTCCAAGGCTGGCACGCATCCGCGTTCGTCTTCAGCGAGAAGCTGCCCGCAGCGCAGTCCGCGCACAGACGATCGGTGGAGACCGTACCGTGCTCTGCGACGAACTTTCCCGCAGCGCAGATTGTCTTTGGCGCACACGTCGTGCTGGCGTCCCCGTCGTGGTCCCAGGTGTCCGCGTCGCACGGATGGGGTAGCGAAGATCCGCCGGCGCAGTAAGTACCCACCTCGCACGGTACGCATTCAGGAGGTTTGTCGCCGTCTTTGGGCGCGATCTCCCGCGTGCCACCGGGGCAGGCATCGGCAGCAACGCATGCGCCAGCGTTCGTGCCCGCGGAAACCTGACCCTCTGGGCAGCTCTCGCACTGCTGGTTGCGTTCGGAGCTGCCTTGCACCGCGACGAATTCTCCCGGCACGCATTCGGTCCAGCGCTCACACTTGGCGGCGTTTTTTCCGTCGGAGTACGTTCCAGTTGCGCAGCCGGTGCACTCGGTGGACTCGCCGGTGTCGTCGACGAACGTACCCTTTGGACAGTCCCGTCGTTGGCAGTCGTCGTCCCGTGCACAGGTTGGCTGGGCCGTGCCTGAATCATCGGGGGCGCCGTTGTTCGGGCCGCCCGCGTCGAACTTCAGGTTTCGACCTCCAGACCTGAAGGCGTCGTCGAGATCCGTCGTGCAGCCGAGGCAGCCGAGGATCGTGGAGATCGCGAGCAGGACTGTGAAGTGGCGCATGGTCCGGTCGAGGGCAACGCAGGCATCACCACGTCGGAGCTCGAGTGGATGTGTCCGCGCCAACAGAACCATGGACCAGGAATCCGGCCGGAAAAGGGGGCTGGAGCGTTTCCACGCACCGCGTTCGAGTGTGGGTATGGAATGAACCGCTTCGGGGCAGCGAGAGCCATTTTGGGCGCGCCCCGTCACGGAAATCGCCGTCACAGGGTAAGCGCGGACTTTCCGCGACGCGTCAACAGTGTCGAGGCGTGACGACCGCGCTGGGTGTGGCCGGCACACACACGTTATCGTTGCCGCCCTTCGTCACCGCTGGTCTCGAGGGACACGAGGGGGCAGGTTTCCGAGCCCAGAGTCGGGCGTTCGGAGTTTGGGATGGCCGTCGTGAGAGATCGCGTCTGTTGGTCGTACGCTCGACGCTTCGTCGCGGCAGGCTCACAGACTCTCGAGGAAAGCAATCAGATCGTCTTGCTCGCTCGGTGACAACTGGGCAACCTGACCGTGTTTGCTTCCACCGCACACCGGATCAAAGCGTTCGCTCAGGGTTTTGGCGCAACCATCGTGCATGAGCGGGCTACGTAATCCGACGCCGAGCAGTGTTGGCGCTTTCAGTGCGAACTCGACGTTGGTTCCGATGTCGTAGAGCTCTGAGCTGCTGAAATCAGCGCCCTGGTGACATTCGGCACAGCCGACTTCAGTGGAAGCGAACAACGTTGCTCCTCTCGCAACGGCTGCTGGATCACTCGCAGGTTGTCGTTCGCTCGGGAGTGCGTCGAGCCAGCTTGCCAACGTGGCCTGCAGTTCGGCAGTGGGGACGGCGGAGCGCATCCGGTTCTGCACGATTTCCACCATCAGGCTGGCAAAATCGGGAAGTTCCGCATTCCAATGGAAGGGGGCGCGCTTCAGTACGCCACCTTGGAGCGTTTGGGTTCGACGGGTGCCGAACTCGGGAAACTCCCACACATGGCCGTCTTCCGCTCCCCCGGGATGGCAACTCGCACAGCTGACGCCGCCGGCAGGTGCCTGGTGGAAGAGCAGGTGCCCGGTGTCCGTCACATCACGCGCGTCGAGATCGATGATGCGTTTCAACGAGGCGACGCCTCGTGCGGGATCGAAGTCCATCACGTGCAACTCGGCCGGCTGACGCACGAGCCCGACCAGGTGGTAGTTGTCGAGGAACAACACCGACGTCAGCTCTCCAGGGAACAGGTGTTCGGCTTGCGGCTGCCCGATGCAAGTCGGTGGGGCGACGTCCGACTGTCCGGTGCTCTGAGCTAGCTCGGTGTTGGAGACGAACATCAACTGCCGGAGCCCAGCCGACTGGGCCTTGAAGTTGCCTGGCGACGCTACGGCGAACCACTGATTGTCTGGAGTTACTGATACGTCCACCGCCAGGCTTGCCCCAGTCAACGCGGCACGAGCGACCGGGACGCCGTGTGGGTTGAACACGCTGATCGTCGTTTCGACGATGCTCGTCGAGCAATTGGTACCGTAGTACGCCACGCCCAGTGTCGTGCTTTGGGCCCGTTGGTGGAGCATGATGGTCTGCTGGGCAACCGGCGAGGACACCGCACGCCAAGCCACCTCGGGAGTCATCAGCTGCACTTCACCGCGGTTGAAGCCATTGGGCCGTCTACCGTCTTGGGGGCGGGCCTGGGTTTGAACGGTCAAGCCGGCGTCGAGCTGAATCGCCTCAGCGGTCTTGAACGTGCTCACCCACAAGCCGTCCGGTATGACAACGACGTCCCGCAGGTCGTGTTGCAGTTGAACCTCGCGGAGGGTCTGTGTGCCGCTCGCGTCCAGCTCGACCAGACTGCCCCCGGCACAACTGACGTACAAGTGATCCAATGGCGTCGAGTAGTCGATGCCGCGGGGGAGCGCGCAGGGTTCGTAGAATGCCAGGGGCTGCCCTGATGCGATGTCGACTGTCGCGATCTGATGGTTTCCCCGCAGCACTACGTGCACACGACCGAGCGAGCCCACCACGATTCGGGTTGGCTGTGAGCCTTCGGGCAACGGTACCGTTCTCGGCTGCGGTTCTGCGGAGTCGAGATCTACGAAATACAGCAGATCTCGGGCCGGGTCGCTGATCGCCACGACCGACTCGGAGATCGTCGTCATCGTCCCGCCCTCCAGTGGCGGCGGTCGTCTCTCTGCGACGATGGGTTGCGCCCCGACGGCGACTGTGGCCATCGGCGTGGTCGGCACCGGGAGCTGCAAGAGCTGCGTTGTGCTTTCCAGCGCCGTGTTCTCGGGAAGCACTGCGACAGAGTTGGGATCGACAGAGTTGGGATCGACAGAGTTGGGATCGGATGTGGCCCCTTCGGGACGGTCCCTGTCGAGTGACTGATTCCCGCAGCCTGCGCCGACCACCAGTAGAGTCCAGGTCCATCGCTTCATCGGTTTATCTCCAGCGCGGGGCATCGAGTCGACTTTCACTGCCTACACCAGCCTGCAACCGCTGAACTGCAGGGCGCATGCCAATGATTGCTCCCGCAGGATACCGCAAGTTCTTCTCCCCGTTGTTGCGAAGCGGTGTGCCAGCTCAAAGCGCGTTGCGTCACCCTGGCTCAGGAAGGCACACTCTGGTGGAACACGTCGCGCGGTTTTCTGCGAGCCTCGTCCAGTTGACCCGTGGCACGCAACCTGCACCCTTCGGACAAGCATGAGCGGTATGACCTCAACGAGTCAGGACCCCATCTATCTGTTCTTGCGCGGTCTGTTCGCCACGTCGAGTCGGCGTGCTTTGGTGGCGTCGCTCGTCTCAGCAGGTTGTGGAGCCGTTCCGGATGACGACGGCCCTGATTTCGCCGGAGTTTCGGCGACCGCGAGCAGTTCGGAAGCGAGCGAACCAGCCTTTGCGCCGCTTGCCCTCAAACCAACCTGCGACGGCGTCCTCTGGCGTCCTCTCACGGCCATTGCACCGACCATCGCCCCCAACTACGTGGCCTGGCGCAGCGGCGCGCAGATCCACCAACAACTGGGGGTGCGCTGCGAAGGCGCCGAGGATCCGAGGGTCTGTGAGGCTGCCGTTCGCTACGTCGACACTCATGGCACGAGTCCGGGCTACAACGTGCTTTCCACGACTGGCGACAACGTGGAGACGTGGCGAGACGCGACGTTGCTCGACCTGCTCGGCGTAGTCGATACGGCTGATGAAGCCCTGATGCTGGCCGCGGCTGCGGGGTACTTGGTGTCTTGCTACGGAGCCCCCAACGACCTGGATCCGAGCGCGAGCCAACTCAATGCGTTTGCTTTGCCCGACGGTTGGGAGCTCTGGCTCAACCCGTCGTTCGACACGCTCGCTTGCGGGATCGTCAGCCGATATCGACTTCATGTCAGTTCTTCCGGGCAGATTACCGAGCTCGCTCGCGAGGACCGAGACTTGCCATGCCCACCGAGTTTGCCGGCCATGCCTGGGCGACGTCCGCCCGGATTGGTGATCACGACCGAGTCGAGAAGTGGACCGTCGCGCATCGGGGCTCGCGTGGCGCGCGACGCGCATTACGAAGCGGCGTCCGTTCCCGCTTTCGAGATCCTCGCGCGTGAACTTGCCATGCACGGGGCACCAGCATCACTGCGGCGTCGAGCGCTCGATGCCGCCGACGATGAGGTCCGGCACGCTCAGATGATGACCAATCTGGCAAACCGCTTCGGAGCTTCCGTTTCGCCTCACTCGCTGGCGGCAACGCGCTGTCGCGGCCTGACTGAGGTGGTTCTCGACAATGCGGTGGAGGGGTGCATCGGCGAAACCTTCGCGGCGATGCTTGCGACGTTCCAGTCGATCAACTGTCCAGACGTCGCTGTTCGGGCGGCGATGCGGTCGATCGCCGCCGACGAAACCGAACACGCCGCGTTTTCCTGGCATTTGCATCGATGGGGAACGATGCGAATCGGGGAGACGAGTCAGCGTCGGGTCCGTGCCGCGCAGCGTGCCGCGCTCCGCCGCTTGCGGGCTGACACTTCAGAACCTCGTCCCGTCGTCGCGTCTGCGTTAGGGCTGCCGACGCTCTCGCAGCGGCGACAGTTGCTCGATTCTCTCGAGGCTGGTCTGTTGGGTTGAGAGCGGGTGCGCTCGGTGGCTGTGTTCAGAGCGCCGTAACCATCGCCTGGAAGTGATCGAAGACGGCCGCCTCCCATCCCGCGACAGAACCAACAGGAATGAGGTGGCTGTCGCAGCAGAACGTCGCCTGTACGTTCGGCGACGCGTTGCAATCGTCCATCGTCCAGTAGCCGGCCCAATGCGAGCCGGAGCAGGTCTTCTTGTAGCTGCATGCGCCGGCAATTCCAGGCGCAGTCGGTCGTTTCTCGCCTCCGTGGGCGAAGTAGCTCCTACTGTCGCGTACAGTGACCTGCAACGGCTCCTGCGAAGTGTGAATGGGTACGGGTGAAGGATGTGTGCTGGGACGCAACGCCAGCCCTGGCTCCGGCATTCGATCCCCAAACTGGACTGCTCCGAGATGGACAAAGAGCCCTCCAGCGAAGTGACGGTGGCGGGTCACGTCTACTGGACGGCACTGATGCTCAGCGGCATCGATCCCACCGGCGCCGGTCTCAATACGAAACCAGCGTTGAACGACGTCCGCAAAGATGGATGAGCGCCGGGGGCTGCAACAACGTACAAGAGTAGAGCGTCTGAGCGAGATAGTCCGTGAGTTCAGTGAAGGCGTGGGTGATTCGAGAGCCCGGAGCGGCGGAACAACTCCGCCTGGAAGAGGTGCCACCGCCTACCGCAAAGCTTGGGTGGGTCAAGATCCGCATTCGAGCGTTCGGCCTCAATCGTTCCGAGTGGTTCACCCGACGGGGTGATTCTCCTTCGGTGGTATTTCCGCGGGTGCTCGGCATCGAATGTGTCGGCGAAGTGCTCGATGCCGGAGGGACCGACCTGAAGGTGGGCAGCCGCGTGGCGGCAATGATGGGGGGGATGGGCAGGCAGTTCGACGGCTCGTACGCCGAACTGACGCTCGTTCCGCGCGCCTGCGTCTTCGAGTTGTTCGATGGCTTGTCTTGGGATCGGCTAGCTGCGCTCCCCGAGATGCTTCAAACGACCCACGGCTCGCTCCACAAGGGCCTTCAGATCGATGCAGCACGTTCGTTGCTGATCCGGGGAGGTACGTCGTCGATCGGTTTGGCGGCGTTGGCCTTGTCGAAGGCGAAGGGGCTGCGGGTTGGCGTGACCACGCGCAGCGGGCGCAAGCGTGGTCAGCTCGAAGCAGCGGGTGCGGACGAAGTGTGGGTCGACGACGGGCAGCTCGCAGACCGGGTGCGGTCGTCAGGGGTGGTCTACGATCGAGTGCTCGAACTGATCGGCACGACGACACTGCTCGATTCGTTGCACTGCGTGAGCGCTGGCGGCATCGTTTGCATGACCGGCATACTGGGAGGGAAGTGGACCCTCGATGGTTTTGAACCATTGGTGGATATCCCGTCGGGCGTCAAGTTGACGGCATACAGTGGCGAGGCAGCGGACCTGGGACAGGCCGAGCTGACCAGGTACGTGGAGCTCGTGGAGACCGGGAAGTTGAGGGTGCCCGCAGGACCGGTTTTCGACTTCGAGCAGTTGATCGATGCCCATCGTCTGATGGATCGCGATGAAGCTGGGGGCAAGATCGTCGTCAAAGGAATCGCCTGAGGTGTGTTGGAGCGGTCCTCAGTCCAACCCCACTTCGGGTAGGATTCGGCTCGCGAAGACACGTCGCGCCACATCGTCGGGGAGCAGGCGTTGCCGCGCCGTCCTGAAGCGGTCGACGCGGTCGCCGAAATACGTTCGCAACCGCGCAGGCGTCATGCCATGCATTTGTCCCCAGTGGCAGGTGAACGGAATCGCGGCGACCTCGAGTGCGTCCCACCACAGCCGGTAGATCTCGAGCACCTCCGCATTGCGAATGCTCGGCAGCTCGATGTAGGCGTTCATGCTTCGCATGCTCATGCCGAGCAGTGCTTGTGTTCGAGGGATGAAACGTACTGCCACTGCACCGAGCAGATGGTTGCCTCGCGCCGCCTGCGTCGACAACACCTCGTACAGTAGTTCCAACGCGCGCCGCGTCTGCGATTGTTCAACGACCACCTCCGTGCTTGCGCCGTGACCCGCAGGTAGTCCGCTGGGGCCGAACACCATTCCTGGAACGGCGGGTTGCCGATCGCCCGGCTTGTAGCGCTTCTCGAGTTGTTCGGCGACTAGGAGGCGAATGGCGATGCTCGGTAGCGGCCCGTCGATCGCGGCGCTGAGAGCTGCAATCAGTCCCATGTGGTCGGATGACATGTCCGGGGCCGCTGGCATCGGAGAGTCGTGCGGGGCTTCGTCACCAGGGCGCTTCCACATCAACTTGACGAATGCGCCGGGACGCCCCGTGACCGGATACGGATGAAAGACAACCTCGAAGTGAAATGGAGGTGCGTCGACGTCTGGGTGCAAGCGCCGCGTGTCGAGATCATCCAACGTGTTCCAGACCGCAGCGTCGCCGAACGGACGATTCAGGATCCGCGTCTGCAGTGCGTACAGCGGCGCGGTTTCCATCACGATTGCATGAACGAACCCGAGCGAGCCCAGTCCGACTTGAGCTGCGGCGAACAACTCGTCGTCGTTCACTGCTTCGACGAACAAGCCGGTCTCACGACGCAACCACTCGACGACTTCGATTCCGCACGCCCCCTCCTTTGGCTGCAGAAACACGCTTTGGTCCGGAGCGGTGATCAAGTGAAACCCCAGCGCCGTGTCGTGCATCGCGCCGACGTTCAGCGCCGAGCCGTGAGTGCCTGTGGACAGCGCACCAGCCAGACGCTGCCCGTCGCCGGCACCGCTGGTTTGCAACGCCAAACCCCGCTGGAGCAGGCGCCGGTTGAGGCGACCGATGTGCGTTCCCCCTTGCACGAGCATCGGTGAAAACTCGGGGCGTCGCTGCTTGTAGTCCGCGTCGAGCCAATCTCGTTTCACCTGGTAGATGGCATTGAGGTTCGCAGGGTCGACGACCAACTTTCCCGGCTCGACGATCTTCGAAAACGACCAGCGAGAGCCGATGGTCGTCAGTGTCGTGTCCGATTCGAAACAGTGCGCGATGATACTGCGCAGCGCTTCGCCGTTGCGGCGCAACTTGCGCGGCACCGCGTTTCCCGTTTCCCCGAACACGTCAGGTGTACAGTAGGTGGGGATCCCCCGCTCCGGCAGACTTCCGGAGTAGTTGGTCCACCGCTTGACGGATTTGACCTCGGTATAGGGGAAACTGACCATGCCAACTCCTCTGACGTCTCGCCGCCGCTCATGCCGTTTGCGGCGTGGCTGCGGGCGGGCCGTGTTGCCATCACTCCATGTCGCCGATCGGTTCGTCTTCGGGAGCGCAGGTGACGTCGACTTTCGGCTCGTTCGAGTCGGCGTCTGAAATCACGATTCGGTGGATACGCCCGCGGCACTGACGCGGAAGTGTGACGAACGTAGTGCCCGAAGGGTTGAGTTGCGACGGGACGTCGCTCGTCGCGGGTTCGCACGGCGCTTTGCCGGTGCAGGTGTAGCGCGCTCCGGCGGACGTGTCTGGTGACTCCAGTCGCACGTGCCGAGCACAACCAGCGGCGACCGAAGCGACCACCGCGATCAACACGACGAACGGAGAGTGAGCACGACCCATGGAGCCTCCCTGCCGCGTAGGGTAGAGACCCGCGCTCTCCGCGTCAAATCCCTCGGCAGCTCGCGAGGGAAATGGGAGCCTTCGCGAAAGCGCCTACCAGGCTCGCGCGAGTGCTGGCCTAGCGTTCGATGGCGTGGCGTTCGAGCACGGGCCACGCGATGTCGGCGGCTCCCGGTTGCTCCCGGCCGCCATGGTCGGTGCACAGAATCACTTCGACGCCCATCGAGCAGTCGGGATAGCGAATGCAACCGTTGCGGTCCTCTGCGCTCGGTGTATCCGCGCACGCGTTGATGACAGCCCAGTGCTGCGCCGATCTTTCTGCGCCCAGAAACGTCACGGGCATGCCGGGAACCACCGCGGATGCGCCTCCCTCATACGGAACGCGGGTATCCTCGGTGCCGCGGAATGCCATCACCGTTATCGGCCGAGACGGAGTGCAGTCTGGCGACGTTTCTTCCAGTAGGTCGAATGCCGCAGGGGCGACGGCGGCGAACACGTCGGCGGCGTGACAGGCGAGGTGATAGGCCATGCCGCCGCCCGTCAGGACGCCCACGGCGTAAACACGATCGACGTCGATGCATGCCGTTTGCTGCACGTGATCGACGAGTGCTTTGGCGAAAGCGAGATCGTCCACATCTTCGACGCAGCAGGGGCCGACGTTCCAGGCACTCCCGAGGGGGCCCATCAAGCCGTCGGGGAAGGCCATGACCACGGCTTGCGGATCAGTGACCGGAGGGTACGGCGATGCTGATAGTTGGTCCCAACCCGACTCGCCAATGCCGTGGAAGTCGACGATCATTGGAACCGGGGTGGTTCCGTCGTACGTGTCTGGGATGTGCAGGACGTAGCTTCGGGTCACTTCGCCCACTTGCAAGGTAACACTCGTGTCGCCTGGATCCATTGCGGGTGACGGGCAAGTCGGGGCCGCAGGCGTCGGCGGGGTTGAGGGGGCCGCGTCGACGGTGGGGGCGACCGTGGGAGAGCTGCTGGGTGGCTCGGCGGTCGCTACCGGCGACGCGTCGACGTCGTCGCTGGTCGGCGCTGTGGGCGTCAACGGCTCGACGGTCGTTGGGCTCGCCGTAGGTTGAGTCGCGATGGGTTGGGTTGCGATGGGTTGGGTTGCGGCAGGTTGGGTTGCGGTAGGTTGGGTTGCGGTAGGTTGGGTTACCGTGGGTTGGGTTGCTTCAGTGACTGCGAAGATGTCGACCTGCCCGCAGCCGGCGTTCACAACCGC